>NZ_JBFAWW010000028.1:0-97045 GCF_040680495.1 Streptomyces sp. NPDC052036
TGCGGATCGTCACGATCCGCACCGCGCCGCTCGGCGTAGGTGGCCAAAGACCCACGGTCCTGAACCGGTGTCACGTCCGGCCGGGCCCGGCGACCGGGCTTGAACGCTCCTCATGGACCGTCACCGGCCGACAGCCCGTCAGTCCTCCGTGGAGTCCTCGTCCTCGCCGCCCGTCCGCGGTGGCTTCGGCGGTCGCGGACGGCCGCCGGGGCCCTCCCGCCGGTACGGGCCGCCCTCGCCGCCGTCCGCCGTGGCGTGCCCGCCGGGCGGGTTGACGTCCCGTCGGCGCAGATACCGCTCGAACTCCCGGGCGATCGCCTCGCCCGACGCCTCCGGCAGCTCCGCGGTGTCCCGGGCCTCCTCCAGCGTCTGGACGTACTCGGCGACCTCGCTGTCCTCCGCCGCCAGCTGGTCCACGCCGAGCTGCCAGGCACGCGCGTCCTCCGGCAGCTCGCCCAGCGGGATGCGCAGGTCGAGCAGGTCCTCCAGACGGTTGATCAGGGCCAGCGTGGCCTTCGGGTTCGGCGGTTGCGAGACGTAGTGCGGGACCGCCGCCCACAGGGAGACGGCCGGGACGCCCGCGTGCGTGCAGGCCTCCTGCAGAACGCCCACGATGCCCGTGGGGCCCTCGTACTTGGTCTCCTCCAGGTCCATCCGGCGGGCCAGGTCCGCGTCGGACGTGGTCCCGCTGATGGGCACCGGACGGGTGTGCGGGGTGTCCCCGAGCAGGGCGCCCAGGATGACGACCAGCTCCACGCCCAGCTCATGGGCGAAGCCCAGCAGCTCGTTGCAGAACGAGCGCCAGCGCATCGACGGTTCGATGCCGCGGACCAGTACCAGGTCGCGCGGTTTCTCGCCGCCGACGCGGACCACCGAGAGACGGGTCGTGGGCCAAGTGATCTTGCGGACCCCGGCCTCCATGAACACGGTGGGGCGGTTCACCTGGAAGTCGTAGTAGTCCTCGGCGTCCAGCGCCGCGAAGACCTCGCCTTTCCACTCCCTGTCCAGATGCGCGACCGCGGTGGAAGCGGCGTCGCCGGCATCGTTCCAGCCCTCGAACGCGGCCACCATGACCGGGTCGATCAGCTCGGGAACCCCCTCGAGCTCGATCACCCAGCGCCTCCTTCCGACGTGCCCTCGCGTACGTCCCAACCTTACGGCGTGCGGCGGGGACGCCCGCAGCCCCCTTGCACGGGGGAGTGAACGGATGACTGCCCCGTACGGGGCCCTCGAACACCCATGATCGTCACCCTGGGCCCACCCCACCAGGTGATCCGCTCCTCCGAGCGGTCAGAGCGTCGAGCGCAGCCACTGCTCCACGGACGCGATGTGCACGGTCGCCCAGGAGCGGGCCGCCTCCGCGTCCCGGTCGCGCAGGGCACCGAGAATCGCCCGGTGCTCGTGCAGGGTCCGGCTGACCGCGTCCTCCTGGGTGAGGCCCCGCCAGATCCGGGCCCGGGTGGTGGGCCCGGACAGGCCGTCGAGCAGTGAGCACAGCACCGAGTTGCCGGAACTCTGCACGATGCCCCGGTGGAACTCCAGGTCGCTGGCGACCAGTTCCTCCACCGAAGGATCGGCACCCAGCTTGTCCAACTGGGCCGTGAGCGAGTCCAGTTGCTGTTCGCTGATCCGGGAGGCCGCCATGGCCGTCGCGGCCGGCTCCAGGATGCGGCGCACCGCGAGGAACTCCAGCACGGTGTCGTCGCGGTGGAAGTCCACGACGAAGCTCAGCGCCTCCAGCAGCAGCTGGGGGTCGAGACTCGTCACATACGTGCCGTCGCCCTGCCGTACGTCCAGGATGCGGATCAGCGACAGGGCCCGTACGGCCTCGCGCAGGGAGTTGCGGGAGAGCCCGAGTTCGGCGGCCAGCTCGCTCTCCTTGGGCAGGCGGTCGCCGGGACGCAGCGCGCCGGAGACGATCATTCCCTTGATCTTCTCGATCGCCTCATCGGTGACCGCCATGACGCGCCTCCCTGTCGCCGAGACATCCGATGTATCAGCTCATTATGCGGCGCCAGTGGGCTGAACGGGGGAGGGAATCCCGACGGCAGAAGGGGAAACCGCCCTCCGGCCCGCTCAGGCCGACGCCCCGGGCTCCGCCGGATCCGCCGACGCCGCCTCCGCACGCGCCAGCAGCCGCAGCGCCTCCAGGGCGACGACCGCGCCGCGTTCCACGCCCCGGGCCACCACCTCGCGGTGCGGGTCGTAGCCGCCCGTGGAGAAGGACGCCTCCTCGTCGAGCAGTTCGTCGGCGTTGACCCCGTCCACCACCAGCACACCACCGGCGACCAGCCCGCGCAGCGAGGCGGTCACCAGCAGCGCCGACAGCTCCATCTCGATCGCCGCGAGCCGCGCCCCGTCGTACGCGTTCAGCGGGATCAGCCCGGGCTGGAAGGCCGCCCGGGTCCACACGATCCCCCGATGGTGCGGCACACCCGCTTCCCGGGCCGCGCGTACCAGGGCGAGAACCGCCTCCGGCGCGGACACCGCCGGGTACTCGGGCGGCAGCAACTGCTGGGTGACGCCGTCGTCGCGGACCGCCGCCTCCGCGACGACCAGGTCCCCGTCGCCGATCCCCGGCCTCATCGCGCCCGCCGTGCCCAGCCGCAGCACCGCCCGGACGCCCGCGTCGGCCAGCTCCTGGAAGAGCAGGATGGCGCCCGGCGCGCCCACCCCGTGCGAGGCGACCGTCACCGGCAGGCCCTGCCAGCTCCCCCGGAACACCCGGTACTCGCGGTGGTACGACACCTCCTCGGCCCCGTCGAGGAGTGCGGCGACGGTGGCCGTGCGCGCCGGGTCGCCCACGACGACGGCGTACGGGGGCAGCCCGGTGCGCGGGATGCGGGTGACGGGCGACAGGTCCTGCGTCATCGGGCGGCTCCGGTGGGTCGGCGAGACCGAGCAGCGGCACGCGCGGCGAACGCACGGCGCACACCGCCCACCGTACGCAGCGCGGCCCAGCCCGTGATCACCGGCCGGGGGTCGGCGGCGCCGCCTCCACGCACGCGAAAGGGGCGGCTCCGTGCGGGGAGCCGCCCCTTGTCGTGGGGGACCTACTTCTTGTCGAGCAGGTCCTGCACCTTGCCGCGCACCTCGTCCGTGGCCAGGCCACGGATCGTCAGGGTGGTGCGGCGGCGCAGCACGTCGTCCGCCGTCTCGGCCCACTCGTGGTCGCGGGCGTAGACGACCTGCGCCCAGATCTCCGGCGCGTCCGGGTGGACGCGCTCGCCCAGCTCGGGGTTGTCGTTGGCGAGCCGCGCGATGTCGAAGGCCAGCGAGCCGTAGTGGGTGGCCAGGTGCTTGGCGGTGTCGGGCGCCATGCGCGGGCCGGGCGCCGGACCGTCGACGACCAGCCGGTGGGCGATCGCGCGCGGGTTGGCGATGCCCGGCAGCGGCAGCTTCCTCGGCAGCGTGGAGATCGGCTCGAAGTCGTCGCCGAGCGGACGGCCCGGGAGGGCCTCCAGCTTCTTCATGACCGTACGGCCGATGTGGCGGAACGTGGTCCACTTGCCGCCCGCGACGGACAGCATGCCGCCCCGGCCCTCGGTGACGACGGTCTCGCGCTTGGCCTTGGCGGTGCTGCCGGGGCCGCCCGGCAGCACCCGCAGACCGGCGAAGGAGTACGTGATCAGGTCACGCCGCAGCTGCTGGTCGCGGACGGAGAAGGCCGCCTCGTCGAGGATCTGGTCGATGTCCTTCTCGTTCACCGAGACCTCGGCCGGGTCGCCCTCGAACTCCTCGTCCGTGGTGCCGAGCAGCAGCATGTCCTCCCAGGGGAGGGCGAAGGTGATGCGGTACTTGTCGATCGGGGTCGCGAGCGCCGCCTTCCAGGGGGAGGTGCGCTTGAGGACCAGGTGCGCCCCCTTGGACAGACGTATGGAGGGGGCCGCGTTCGGGTCCTCCATACGACGCAGGTGGTCCACCCACGGGCCGGTCGCGTTCAGCACCAGCCGCGCGTCGACACCGAACTCGTCCCCGGAGACCCGGTCCCTCAGCTCGGCGCCGGTGACCCGGCCCCTGGTGAAGCGCAGTCCGGTGACCTCCGCGTGGTTCAGCACGACGGCGCCCGCCTCGACGGCCGCACGGACCGTCATCAGCGCCATGCGCGCGTCGTTCATCTGGTCGTCGCCGTACACGGCCACGGCCTTGAGGTCCTCGGTGCGCAGCTCCGGCACGTCCTGCTGCGCCTTGGCCGGCGACAGCAGGTGCCCCACGCCGTCACCGAACGCCGAGAGTGCGGAGTAGGCGAAGACGCCCGCTCCGAGCTTCGCCGCGCCGTGCGGCCCGCCCTTGTACACGGGGAGGTAGAACGTGAGCGGGTTCGCCAGGTGAGGGGCCACCTGACGGGACACCGCACGGCGCTCGAAGTGGTTCTCCGCCACCAGCTTCACCGCACCGGTCTGCAGATAGCGCAGGCCGCCGTGGAGCAGCTTGGAGGAGGCGGAGGAGGTGGCGCCGGCGAAGTCGCCGGCGTCCACCAGCGCCACCCGCAGGCCCGACTGTGCGGCATGCCAGGCCGTGGAGATGCCCAGGATTCCGCCGCCGATCACCAGGAGGTCGTAGGTCGCCTTGGACAACTGCTCCCGGGTCTCGGCGCGGCTCGGGGTGGAGCCGTATGCCGGGTGGGTCCCCAGAGCCGGGACACTCTGCAGGGTGGTCATCGCGAATTACTCCTCGTCTTCGATCCAGCCCATGGTCCGCTCGACGGCCTTGAGCCAGTTCTTGTACTCACGGTCGCGGGTCTCCGCGTCCATGTGGGGCGTCCACTCGGCGGCCCGGCGCCAGTTGGCGCGCAGGTCGTCGGTGCTGGTCCAGAAGCCGACGGCGAGGCCGGCGGCGTAGGCGGCGCCGAGGCAGGTGGTCTCGGCGACCATCGGGCGCACCACCGGTGCGTCCAGGACGTCCGAGAGCGTCTGCATCAGCAGGTTGTTGGAGGTCATGCCGCCGTCGACCTTGAGGGCCGCGAGCTCGACGCCGGAGTCCTTGGTCATGGCGTCGGTGATCTCGCGGGTCTGCCAGGCGGTGGCCTCCAGGACGGCGCGCGCGAGGTGTGCCTTGGTGACGTACCGGGTCAGGCCGGCGATCACACCGCGGGCGTCGGAGCGCCAGTACGGGGCGAACAGACCGGAGAAGGCCGGCACGAAGTAGGCACCGCCGTTGTCCTCGACCGAGAGCGCCAGCGTCTCGATCTCGGCGGCGGTCTTGACCAGGCCCATCTGGTCGCGCATCCACTGCACCAGGGAGCCGGTGACGGCGATCGAGCCCTCCAGGGCGTAGACCGGCTTCTCGTCGCCGATCCGGTAGCCGACCGTGGTCAGCAGGCCCGAGTAGGAGTTGATGATCTTCTCGCCGGTGTTCATCAGCATGAAGGTGCCGGTGCCGTAGGTGGACTTGGCCTCGCCCTCGGAGAAACAGGTCTGGCCGAACAGGGCCGCCTGCTGGTCGCCGAGCGCGGAGGCGACCGGGATGCCGCCGAGCAGCTCGCCCAGCTTGCCGCCCTTGACCTCGCCGTAGACCTCCGCGGACGAGCGGATCTCGGGCAGGATCTGCTGCGGGACACCGATCGACTCGCAGATCTTGTCGTCCCACTGCAGGGTGTGCAGGTTCATCAGCAGGGTGCGGGAGGCGTTGGTCACGTCGGTGACGTGGTGGCCGCCCTCGACACCACCAGTCAGGTTCCAGATGACCCAGGTGTCCATGGTGCCGAAGAGGATGTCGCCCGCCTCGGCGCGCTCCTTGAGCCCATCGACGTTGTCGAGCAGCCAACGGGCCTTGGGGCCGGCGAAGTAGGAGGCCAGCGGCAGGCCGGTCTCGCGGCGGAAGCGGTCCTGGCCGACGTTGCGGCCCAGCTCCTTGCAGAGCGCGTCGGTGCGGGTGTCCTGCCAGACGATGGCGTTGTGAACGGGCTCGCCGGTGTTCTTGTCCCACAGCACGGTGGTCTCGCGCTGGTTGGTGATACCGATGGCCTTGATGTCGTCACGGGTGATGCCGGCCTTCTCGATGGCTCCGGCGACGACTTCCTGGACGTTGGTCCAGATCTCGGTGGCGTTGTGCTCGACCCAGCCCGGCTTCGGGAAGATCTGCTCGTGCTCCTTCTGGTCGACGGAGACGATGCGGCCGTCCCGGTCGAAGACGATGCAGCGCGAAGAGGTGGTGCCCTGGTCGATGGCGGCGATGAAGGGGCCGGCGGTGTGTGCGTCGGTCACGGTGTGCTCCTGGGATTCCATAGCTGGTGGGGCGGTCTGTACGGCGCGGTACTGAGAGCGAGGCGTCCGGAGAGGCTCAGTTTTCTCAGGCGAAGGCGACGTTGTATATGCCTGCGGCGATCGCGCCGCCGATCAGCGGACCGACGACCGGGATCCAGGCGTAGCCCCAGTCGGAGCCGCCCTTGTTGGGCAGGGGAAGGAGTGCGTGCACGATGCGCGGACCGAGGTCACGGGCGGGGTTGATCGCGTAGCCGGTGGGGCCACCCAGGGAGAGGCCGATCGCGACCACGACGAGCGCGGTGATCAGGGCGCCCAGGGTGCCGAGGCCGTTGCCCTTGTCGTTCAGGCCCTGGGTGAGGACCGCGAGTACCAGCACGATCGTGCCGATGATCTCGGTGGCGAGGTTCATCACCGCGTTCCGGATCTCGGGACCGGTGGAGAAGATGCCGAGCACGGGGCCGGCCTGGGCCTCCGCGGCCTCAACGGCCTTGGTGTCCTGTGCCCCCGGGCCGCCGACGATCTCTTTGTCGGTGAGGTGGGCCTGGAACTGGCCGTAGTAGACGACCCAGACCAGAGTGGCACCGATCATGGCGCCGAGCAGCTGACCGGCCCAGTAGATCGGGACGTTGTTCCAGCCGCCGTCCTTGATGGCGAGCGCGAGCGTCACGGCCGGGTTCAGGTGGGCACCGGACAGCGGCGCCGAGGTGTAGACCGCCGTCAGAACGGCGAAGCCCCACCCGAAGGTGATGGCGAGCCAGCCGGCGTTGCGCGCCTTGGAGGCCTTCAGCGTGACGGCGGCGCAGACGCCGCCACCGAGCAGGATGAGTATGGCGGTACCGATGGTCTCGCCGATGAAGATGTCGGAGCTGGACACCCGCGACTCCTTTGTCCTTCGTCCAGGGGAAGGCGAACCCCGGGTCCCTCCGGTGGTCCGCGCCCTCGGGGGTGAGAGCGATGTCGGCCCTTGGCGCTGTCACACTCTAACGCGTATTGCCGGTAGGTGTTCGACAATGCCGACCGATGGACGGGAGTCTCGCTTCCGGTTCGCCGAGACGTCAAGAGTTCGGTAATCGAATGCGGGATCGTTATTGATCGTCGCGAGTTATCGATCTTGGAACGGGTGCGCACCGCGCGCGAGCAGGCACGTTTCGTGTCCGCCGGGGGCGGTCAGGGGCGGGGCGCCCGATGGCGACCTTGTGCCGGTGGTCGGCGGCCCGGTGAACGGGGTGCGAACGCGCGCGAGGGTCGTGTGGGTGTACGGAAGGGTCCGCGCACGCCTGTGAGAACCCCTCGACGTGCGAAAGGCGTCGGGCGTGCGAAAAGGTCGCGGGTGCGCCGAAGGCCGCAGGCGCGCCAAAGGGGGCCGCTACGTCGTACGCGTACCGGCCTGGTGCTCCTGGTGTTCCTGGGCTCCTACGGGAGTCCGGGGACGCGCGAGGCTCAGAACCGCCCGGCGCCCAGGTCCCGGGACACCGCGCGGGCGCAGTCGCGGACCGCCGCGACCAGCTCGGGGCGCAGCTCACCGTCCCGGCACACCCGTTCCACCGCGCCGGCGATGCCCACCGCACCCACCGGCATCCGCCGCCGGTCGTGGATGGGCGCCGCCACCGAGGCCACCCCGGTCCAGGTCTCCTCGACATCGGCCGCATACCCGCGGGCCCGGGTCAGGTCGAGGAGCTGCTCGAAGTCGTCCAGCTCGCACACCGTGCGGTCGGTGAACGCCTTCCGGTCGTTCTCCAGCGCCTCGCTGTGCGCCACCGGGTCGTACGCCGACAGCACCTTGCCGAGGGCCGTGGAGTGCAGCGGCTGCATGGCCCCGATCTCCAGGACCTGCCGGCTGTCGTCGGGCCGGAAGACGTGGTGCACGATCAGTACGCCCTGCTGGTGCAGCACCCCGAGATAGACGCTCTCGCCGCTCGCGCGGGCCAGGTCGTCCGTCCACACCAGGGCGCGCGCCCGCAGCTCGTGCACATCGAGATAGGTGGTCCCGAGGCGCAGCAGTTCGGCCCCCAGCTGATAGCGGCCCGAGGCGGTGTCCTGCTCGACGAACCCCTCTTGCTGGAGCGTACGGAGTATGCCGTGGGCCGTGCCCTTGGCGAGGCCCAGCGACGAGGCGATGTCCGACAGGCCGAGCCGTCGCTCGCCGCCCGCGAGCAGCCGCAGCATCGCGGCCGCCCGTTCGAGCGACTGGATGTTCCGTGCCATCGCCGTCCTGCCTCCGTCCTTCGACCGATCGCCGACCGTCGTAGACCGTCGTTCGGCAATGCCGAACACTACCGGTCGTTGCCGACCTCTCGCTAATGGGTGGTCGCCATTCGTTCCGCGAGAATCTCCGTGCGAGCCACCTGAGGCACGCCCGTCCGCCCCGTGGACGCCTCTGACCGTAGGGCCTACCGCGGGCTACCCTGGCCGCGTGCGCCTTCCGCGGGAAGCGCAAAGCCGACAGCCGTCGCACTCCAGGGAGCATCTTCCATGGCCTCGTTGCCGAATCCGTCCCCTTCGTTCTCCTCCACCGACAGCCGGACCCGAATCGACGCCCTCCGGGAAGCCCTCGCCGCCCGTGTCGTGGTGGCCGACGGCGCGATGGGCACGATGCTCCAGGCGCAGGATCCGACCCTGGAGGACTTCCAGGGCCTCGAAGGCTGCAACGAGATCCTCAACCTCACCCGCCCCGACATCGTCCGCTCCGTCCACGAGGCGTACTTCGCCGTGGGCGTCGACTGCGTGGAGACCAACACCTTCGGGGCCAACCACGCGGCCATGGCCGAGTACGAGATCGCCGACCGGGTGTACGAGCTGTCCGAGGCGGGCGCCCGGATCGCCCGCGAGGTCGCCGACACGTTCGCCGCGGACGACGGCCGCAGCCGATGGGTACTGGGCTCCATCGGCCCCGGCACCAAGCTGCCCACCCTCGGCCATGTCGCCTACACCACGATCCGTGACGGCTTCCAGGCCAACGCCGAGGGCCTGCTCGCCGGAGGCGCCGACGCCCTCATCGTCGAGACCACGCAGGACCTGCTGCAGACCAAGGCCTCGGTCCTGGGCGCCCGTCGCGCCATGGAGGCCACCGGCATCGAGGTGCCCCTGCTGTGCTCGATGGCCTTCGAGACCACCGGCACCATGCTGCTCGGTTCCGAGATCGGCGCGGCGCTGACCGCGCTGGAACCCCTCGGCATCGACATGATCGGCCTGAACTGCTCGACCGGCCCCGCCGAGATGAGCGAGCACCTGCGCTACCTCACCCGCCACTCCCGCATTCCGCTGCTGTGCATGCCGAACGCCGGACTGCCGGTGCTCACCAAGGACGGCGCGCACTTCCCGCTCGGCCCGGAGGGCCTCGCCGACGCCCAGGAGAACTTCGTCCGCGACTACGGACTCTCCCTGATCGGCGGCTGCTGCGGCACCACCCCCGAGCATCTGCGCCAGGTCGTCGAGCGGGTCCGCGACCTCGCCCCGGTCGAGCGCAATCCGCGGCCCGAGCCGGGCGCCGCCTCCCTCTACCAGAGCGTGCCCTTCCGCCAGGACACCTCCTACCTGGCGATCGGCGAGCGCACCAACGCCAACGGCTCGAAGAAGTTCCGTGAGGCCATGCTGGAGGGCCGCTGGGACGACTGTGTGGAGATGGCCCGGGAGCAGATCCGCGAGGGCGCCCACCTTCTCGACCTGTGCGTCGACTACGTGGGCCGCGACGGCGTCGCCGACATGGAGGAGCTGGCCGGCCGTTTCGCCACCGCCTCCACCCTGCCGATCGTCCTCGACTCCACCGAGGTCGAGGTCATCCGGGCGGGCCTGGAGAAGCTCGGCGGCCGGGCCGTCATCAACTCGGTCAACTACGAGGACGGAGACGGGCCGGAGTCGCGGTTCGTGAAGGTGACCCGGCTCGCGCGCGAGCACGGCGCCGCGCTCATCGCGCTGACCATCGACGAGGAGGGCCAGGCCCGCACCCCCGAGAAGAAGGTCGAGATCGCCGAACGGCTCATCGCCGACCTGACCGGGAACTGGGGCATCCACGAGGAGGACATCCTCATCGACACCCTGACCTTCACCATCTGCACCGGCCAGGAGGAGTCCCGCAAGGACGGCATCGCCACCATCGAGGCGATCCGCGAGCTGAAGAGGCGCCACCCCGACGTGCAGACCACCCTGGGTCTGTCGAACATCTCCTTCGGGCTCAACCCGGCCGCCCGCATCCTGCTCAACTCCGTCTTCCTCGACGAGTGCGTCAAGGCCGGGCTCGACTCCGCGATCGTGCACGCCTCGAAGATCCTGCCGATCGCGCGGTTCGACGAGGAACAGGTCACGACGGCCCTCGACCTGATCTACGACCGCCGCACCGAGGGCTACGACCCGCTGCAGAAGCTGATGGCGCTGTTCGAGGGCGCCACCGCCAAGTCGCTGAAGGCGGGCAAGGCCGAGGAACTGGCCGCGCTGCCGCTGGAGGAACGCCTCAAGCGGCGCATCATCGACGGCGAGAAGAACGGCCTGGAGGCCGACCTCGACGAGGCCCTTCAGACCCGCCCGGCGCTCGACATCGTGAACGAGACGCTCCTGGACGGCATGAAGGTCGTCGGTGAGCTGTTCGGCTCCGGCCAGATGCAGCTGCCGTTCGTGCTCCAGTCCGCGGAGGTCATGAAGACCGCCGTCGCCCATCTCGAACCGCACATGGAGAAGACCGACGAGGCCGGCAAGGGCACCATCGTGCTCGCGACCGTGCGCGGCGACGTCCACGACATCGGCAAGAACCTCGTCGACATCATCCTGTCCAACAACGGCTACAACGTCGTCAACCTCGGCATCAAGCAGCCGGTCTCCGCGATCCTGGAGGCGGCCGAGGAACACCGGGCCGATGTCATCGGCATGTCCGGGCTCCTGGTCAAGTCCACGGTGATCATGAAGGAGAACCTGGAGGAGCTGAACCAGCGGGGCCTCGCCGCCACCTACCCGGTCATCCTCGGCGGCGCGGCGCTCACCCGCGCGTATGTCGAACAGGACCTGTACGAGCTGTACGAGGGCGAGGTCCGCTACGCCCGCGACGCCTTTGAGGGTCTGCGTCTGATGGACGCGCTCATCGGGGTCAAGCGGGGCGTGCCCGGGGTCAAGCTGCCCGAACTGCGGCAGCGCCGGGTGCGGGCCGCCGGCGTCGAGATCGAGGAGCGGCCCGAGGAGGGCCATGTCCGCTCCGACGTCGCCACCGACAACCCCGTGCCCACCCCGCCCTTCTGGGGCACCCGCGTCATCAAGGGCATCCCGCTCAAGGAGTACGCCTCCTGGCTGGACGAGGGCGCGTTGTTCAAGGGCCAGTGGGGTCTGAAGCAGGCCCGCACGGGCGAGGGGCCGACGTACGAGGAACTCGTCGAGACCGAGGGCCGGCCCCGGCTGCGTGGCCTGCTCGACCGGCTCCAGACGGACAACCTCCTCGAAGCGGCCGTCGTCCACGGCTACTTCCCGTGCGTGTCCAAGGACGACGACCTGATCGTCCTCGACGAGGCGGGCAACGAGCGCACCCGGTTCACCTTCCCGCGCCAGCGCCGGGGCCGGCGGCTGTGCCTGGCCGACTTCTTCCGCCCCGAGGAGTCCGGCGAACAGGACGTCGTCGGCTTCCAGGTCGTCACCGTCGGGTCCCGGATCGGCGAGGAGACCGCCCGCCTCTTCGAGTCCAACTCCTACCGGGACTACCTCGAACTGCACGGGCTGTCCGTGCAGTTGGCGGAGGCGCTCGCGGAGTACTGGCACGCGCGGGTGCGCGCCGAACTCGGCTTCGCCGGCGAGGACCCGGCCGACATCGAGGACATGTTCGCCCTCAGGTACCGCGGTGCCCGCTTCTCGCTCGGCTACGGCGCCTGCCCCGATCTGGAGGACCGCGCCAAGATCGCCCAGCTCCTGGAGCCGGAGCGGATCGGTGTCCATCTCTCCGAGGAGTTCCAGCTCCACCCGGAGCAGTCCACGGACGCGATCGTGATCCACCACCCGGAGGCCAAGTACTTCAACGCCCGATAGCGCTCTCGTACGCAGCGCGCTCTCGTACGCAGCGCGCTCTCGTACGCAGCGCGCTCTCGTACGCGTCGGGCGCGCCCGCCCGGGCGTCACCACGCACTTTCCCCGCGACCGTCGTACACTGGTCGGTCCACCGCAGGCCGGTTCCCCCTCCGGGAACCGGCCTGGTCGTCCCTTGAAGGAGGTACGCCGCATGACCACTACGGTCCCCGCGCTCCGAACCCGTACGGCCGAAGGCTCCGCCCTGCAGGCTGTGCTCCTCGACATGGACGGCACACTGGTGGACACCGAGGGATTCTGGTGGGACGTCGAGGTCGAGGTCTTCGCCTCGCTCGGCCACACCCTCGACGAGTCCTGGCGCCATGTCGTCGTGGGCGGTCCCATGGCGCGCAGCGCGGGTTTCCTGATCGAGGCCACCGGCGCCGACATCTCCCTCGACGAACTCAGCGTGCTGCTCAACGACGGGTTCGAGGACCGCATCGACCGAAGACTGCCCCTGATGCCCGGCGCGGCCCGGCTGCTGGCCGAACTGGCGGCGCACGAGATCCCCACCGCCCTGGTCTCCGCCTCGCACCGGCGCATCATCGACCGGGTGCTGGCCTCGATCGGCCCCCAGTACTTCAAGCTCACCGTGGCCGGGGACGAGGTGGAGCGCACGAAGCCGTTCCCGGACCCCTATCTGCTGGCGGCGTCGGGCCTCGGCGCGGACCCCGCCCGGTGCGCGGTCGTCGAGGACACCGCCACCGGCGTCGCGGCCGCCGAGGCGGCGGGCTGCCTGGTGGTCGCCGTGCCGTCGGTCGCTCCCATCGCCCCCGCCCCCCGTCGCACCGTGGTGGCCTCTCTCGAAGAGGTCGACCTGCCATTTCTCCGTGGTTTGATGACGGAAATGCGCTGATCGTTCACCCAGCGTGCATCCCGAATGGACGTAATACCGCCGGGTGTCCAACGGAATGAATTAATACCCGGCCGCGCACCCGAATTCGGGTGCGGTCCGGCGGACTTTGCGGCGTGACGTTCATCACATGCAGGGGGGTCGACAGTGGGGGCGAAGTGTGCAGATCCCCCCTGTTCGGGTGCCCCCGGCGGGCCCTTGTGTCCCGATTGGTGGAACGCTGCACGAATCCTTCCCCGAGCGGTCTTTCGGTGCGTCCGCAACCGGTTTCACTGCGTGATGGGAACTCAACTCCGGTGGCGGTGAACCCTCGTGCAGGCGCGGACTAATGTCATCGCGAGAACATCGCCACAACCCCGTGATCCCTCGCACCTCCATGCTTGACGGGTACACGGATCCAACAGCCCTGGAGAAACTCGAGCATGAACCGCAAGACTTTGGTGCTGCCGGCCGTCGTCGGTCTGCTCGCCCCCGTCCTCGCTGCCTGTGGCGGGTCCGACAGTGGGGGCAAGAGCGGTGACGCCATCGTCGTCGGCACCACCGACCGGTTCACCGCCTCCGGCGACACGCCCGCTCCCATCGACCCGGCGTACGCGTACGACGTCGGCACCTGGAACATCCTGCGGCAGACCGTGCAGACGCTGATGGTCCAGCCCCGCGGCGACGGTGAGCCCGAGCCCGAGGCCGCCGAGAGCTGCGGCTTCACCGACACCGGCAACGAGCGCTACGCCTGCAAGCTGCGCAGCGGCCTGAAGTTCGCCAACGGCGACCCGGTGACCGCGGCCGACGTGAAGTTCTCGATCGAGCGTGCCCTCTCGCTGAAGGCCGACAGCGGTGTCTTCGCGCTGCTGTCCACCATCGACACCATCGAGACGCAGGGCGACGACCAGGTCATCTTCCATCTGAAGACCGCGGACGCCACCTTCCCGTTCAAGCTGTCGACACCGGTCGCGGGGATCGTCAACCCCAAGGACTACCAGAAGAACAAGCTGCGCGACGGCTTCCAGGTCGACGGCTCCGGCCCGTACACCATGCAGGCCGAGGTGTCGAACAACGAGCTGGTCAAGGCGACCTTCACCAAGAACCCCAACTACAAGGGCCTGCTGAAGCCCAAGAACGACAAGGCGGTTCTGGAGTCCTTCAAGGACGCCGACGCCATGGGCGCCGCCCTCGAAAGGGGCGACATCGACGTCATGACGCGCCAGATGTCCCCGGAGCAGATCCGCAAGCTCCAGAACGACACGTCCGGCGCCATCAACCTCGTGGAGATGCCGGGCCTCGAAATCCGTTACCTGGGCTTCAACACCGACGCCCCGACGGTGAAGAGCAAGGCCGTCCGCGAGGCCATGGCCCAGGTCATCGACCGCAGCGCCCTGGTGTCCAAGGTGTACGGCTCCCAGGCCGAGGCGCTGTACTCGCTGGTCCCGGCCACCATCACCGGCCACTCCAACGCCTTCTTCAACAAGTACAGCGACCCGAGCGTGGCCAAGGCCCGCACGCTGCTGAACAAGGCGAACATCACCACGCCGGTGAAGCTGACCCTGCACTACACGACCGACCACTACGGCCCGGCCACCGCCAAGGAGTTCGAGGTGCTCAAGGAGCAGCTCAACGGCAGCGGGCTGTTCAACGTCGACATCCAGGGCACGCCCTGGGACAAGTTCCGCCCGGCCGAGAAGAAGGGCGCGTACGACGTCTACGGCATGGGTTGGTTCCCCGACTTCCCGGACGCGGACAACTACCTGGCGCCGTTCCTGGACAAGGACAACACCCTCGGTTCGCCGTACGACAACACGGAGATCCGCAACACGCTGATCCCGCAGTCGCGGCGCGAGGCCGACCGTCTCAACGCGTCGAAGAGCCTCACCACCATCCAGGACATCGTCGCCGACGAGGTGCCGATCCTCCCGCTGTGGCAGGGCAAGCAGTACGTCGCCACCCGTGACGACATCACGGGCAGCGAGTACGCGATGAACTCCTCCTCCACGCTGCAGCTGTGGGAGCTCGGCCGCGGTGTGAGCGGCTGACCCGATCCGAACAGCAAGCCCCCCGGGCCGTTCGGCCCGGGGGGCTTGGCATATCTGTGCGGAACACCGCCCAACAGCCCATCGCCGACGGGTCGTTCGAGGCGACCGTGAGGACGCCGTGCCGCCCGCGGGGCGCGTGACTACTGGGCGCCGGGGCGCACCAGCCCGCTCTCGTACGCGTACACCGCGGCCTGCACCCGGTCCCGCAGCCCCAGCTTCGTCAGCACATGACCCACATGCGTCTTGACCGTGGTCTCGCTGACGAACAGGTCGGCGGCGATCTCGGCGTTGGACAGTCCGCGCGCCACCAGCTTCAGCACCTCCACCTCGCGCTCGGTGAGGGTGTGCAGGGTGTCCGGAACCGGCTCGTCCCCGGACGGCAGATGGCCCGCGTACTTGTCGAGCAGACGGCGCGTGATGCTCGGCGCGAGCATCGCCTCGCCCGCCGCGACCACACGGATCGCCTGCACCAGTTCGTTGGCCGGCGCGTCCTTGAGGAGGAAGCCGCTGGCACCGGCGCGCAGCGCCTCCACCACGTACTCGTCGAGATCGAAGGTGGTCAGCACCAGCACCTTGGCCGGGCCGTCCCGCCCGGGCCCGGTGATCTGCCGGGTCGCCTCCACCCCGTCCATCCGCGGCATACGGATGTCCATCAGCACCACATCGGGCTGGAGGGCACGCACCTGGTCGAGCGCCTGGAGGCCGTCTCCGGCCTCACCGACGACCGCGAGATCCTGCTCGGCCTCCAGGATCATCCGGAAGCCTGTGCGCAGCAGCGGCTGGTCGTCGACCAGTAGGACGCGGATGGCCACGTAAGTCTCCTTCGCTAGTCCGGCCCCATTCTGCCCTGCTCGGCGCTCTCCGGTCCGGGCACCCTGACCTCCGCCGACTACACCTCCCCAGGTCCGCCTGTCGGGCCCGCAGCGTTGTCCGTGCCGGTGGCTTGCACCGGGAGCGGCAGTGTCTGCCGGGGGACGCCCCCCGGACCCGACGCCATGACCCCGTCAGGGCCTCGTACCGGCAGCGGATACGGCGGGGGAGTGCCGCCGAACTCCGGGCAGACGGCCTGGTGATCGCACCAGCCGCACAGCTTGGTGGGGCGCGGCCGCCAGTCGCCCGTCTCCGTCGCCAGCCGGATCGCCTCCCACAGCGCGAGCAGCTTGCGCTCGACGCGCTCCAGATCCGCCGGCACCGGGTCGTACGTCAGCACATCGCCACTGCCGAGATAGACGAGCTGCAGCCGCCGCGGCACGACCCCCTTCAGCCGCCACACCACCAGGGCGTAGAACTTCATCTGGAACAGCGCGCTCTCCGCGTACTCGGGGCGGGGCGCCTTGCCCGTCTTGTAGTCGACGATCCGCACCTCGCCCGTGGGCGCGACGTCGACACGGTCGATGATCCCGCGCAGCTTCAGCCCGGAATCCAGTACCGCCTCCACGAACAGCTCGCGCTCCGCCGGCTCCAGACGGGTCGGGTCCTCCAGCGTGAACCAGCGCTCCACGAGCTGCTCCGCCTCGCCCAGCCAGCGCGCCAGCCGCTCACCCTCCGGATCGTCCGCGAACAGCTCCGCGACCTCCGGTCTCGTCTCCCGCAACCGGTCCCACTGGCCCGGGACGAGCGACTTGGCCCGGGGCGCGGTCCGCTCGACGGCGGGAGCGTCGAACAGCCGCTCCAGCACCGCATGGACCAGCGTGCCCCGGGTCGCCGCCTCGCTCGGCTTCTCGGGCAGTTTGTCGATCACCCGGAAGCGGTAGAGAAGCGGACACTGCATGAAGTCGCCGGCGCGCGAGGGCGACAGCGACCCCGGAGGCGCGGCCGCCACGGCGGGCTGCTCGGCGGAGCCGTCGGTGCTGGTATCCATGCCCACAGACCATACGGCTCGCCACTGACAGTGACACAGTCGCGCCCGTCCCGGCCCGACGGGATCCGGGCACCGGTACGGCCGGACGGTCCGCGCGACGGCGGGACGAACGGCCCGCGCGACAGTGGAGAGAACAGAGGGGGTGCCGGGGCGGAACACGACGCGACGGCCGCATACCATCGACCCAGACCCTCCCACCCGGGCCGGGGAGACGCTTCGATCGAGGGGACATCGTGGACGAGAGCGGCGGGAGCGGACAGCCGCGCCCCGGCAACGGCGGGACGACCGACCCCGAGGCGGCCCCCACGGCACGGCCCGCCGACGACGCCGCGCGCCCCGAGCAGCAGGCGCATCCCGCCGACGGCGAACCGGCCGCGGCCACGGACGACGAGGGCACCCGGCCGGACCGGGAGGACGAGCCCGCCGCCGAGCCGGATTCCCCGGGACCGCGCGCACCGCAGCCGGGCCCGGCTGACTCCGGCAGCGCAGCGGCCCCCGAGCCGCACGACGCCGCCACCCCGTCGCCCGCCCCCGAGTCCGACCCCGCACGCCCCGGCGACCCCGCGGCCACACCCCCCGGCGACGACCCGCACGCCCCCTCGTTCCGCAGCCACGCCCACTCCGGAGCCGACGGCCAGGGACGTCCCCCGCAGCGCCCCAAGGAACCCGGCGGCGGCATCCTCATGGGCCGGCCCTTCGGTGTCCCCGTCTACGTCGCCCCCAGCTGGTTCCTCGTCGCCGCCCTGATCACCTGGGTGTTCGGCGGCCAGCTCGACCGCGTGCTGCCCCAGCTCGGCGCCGCCCGCTACCTGGTCTCCCTCTTCTTCGCGGTCGCCTTCTACGCCTCCGTCCTCGTCCACGAGCTGGCCCACACCGTCGCCGCCCTCCGCTTCAAGCTCCCGGTGCGCCGTATCCAGCTCCAGTTCTTCGGCGGTGTCTCCGAGATCCAGAAGGAGGCCGAGACCCCGGGCAGGGAGTTCGTCCTCGCGTTCGTGGGCCCCCTGCTCTCCCTGGTCCTTGCCGGGATCTTCTACCTCGCCATGCAGCCCGTCCGGCCCGGCACCGTCCCTGGCGTCCTGTTGGCCGGCCTCATGATCTCCAACCTCATCGTGGCCGCCTTCAACCTGCTCCCCGGCCTCCCCCTCGACGGCGGCCGTATGCTGCGCGCCGTCGTCTGGAAGATCACCGGGCGGCCGATGACCGGCACCGTCGCCGCCGCCTGGGTCGGCCGCGCCCTCGCCATCGCGGTCCTGATCGGCCTGCCGCTGCTCACCCAGTCCGGCGCCCTCGGCACCACCGCCGAGGACAACGTGGGCATGGACACCGTCACCGACGCCCTGCTCGCCGCCATCCTCGCCGCCATCATCTGGACCGGCGCCGGCAACAGCCTCCGCATGGCCCGGCTGCGCGAACACCTGCCTGAGCTGCGCGCCCGCACCCTCACCCGCCGCGCGGTGCCCGTCGAGGCCGCCACCTCCCTGTCCGAGGCCCTGCGCCGCGCCAACGCCGCCGGCGCCCGAGCCCTCGTCGTCGTCGACGGCCACGGCCAGCCCATCTCGCTCGTCCGCGAGTCCGCGATCGTCGGCGTCCCCGAGCACCGCCGGCCCTGGGTGAACGCCAGCGAACTCGCCCAGGACCTCACCGACGGCATGCGCGTCTCCGCGGAGCTCGCCGGCGAGGAGCTCCTCGACGTCCTGCGTGCCGCCCCCGCGACCGAGTACCTCGTCGTCGAGGAGAACGGCGACATCTACGGCGTCCTGTCCGCCGCGGACGTCGAGCGCGCCTTCGTGAAGGCCATGGCCCGTCCCAGCTGAGGCCCCGGCCCCGCGCGTGGTCGGCGGCCCCTCCGGCGACCGGTAGGCTGGTCACATGTCCGAACCGACCGGTGCCGCCCGCCGTCGCGGGCCCTTCAAGGTCGGGGACCAGGTACAGCTGACCGACCCCAAGGGCCGCCACTACACGTTCACGCTCGAAGCCGGGAAGAACTTTCACACCCACAAGGGTTCCTTCCCGCACGACGAACTGATCGGCGCACCCGAGGGCAGCGTTGTCCGCACCACGGGGAACGTCGCCTACCTCGCGCTGCGCCCCCTGCTCCCCGACTACGTCCTGTCCATGCCCCGTGGGGCAGCCGTCGTCTATCCCAAGGACGCGGGGCAGATCCTCGCCTTCGCCGACATCTTCCCCGGCGCCCGCGTCGTGGAGGCCGGCGTCGGCTCCGGCTCGCTCAGCAGCTTCCTGCTGCGCGCCATCGGCGACCAGGGCATGCTGCACAGCTACGAGCGCCGCGCCGACTTCGCCGAGATCGCCCAGCAGAACGTGGAACGCTACTTCGGCGGCCCGCACCCCGCCTGGCAGCTGACCGTCGGCGACCTCCAGGACAACCTGAGCGACACCGACGTCGACCGTGTCATCCTCGACATGCTCGCCCCCTGGGAGTGCCTGGAGGCCGTCTCCAAGGCGCTCGTCCCCGGCGGCATCCTGTGCTGTTACGTGGCCACCACCACCCAGCTCGCCCGGACCGTCGAGTCCATCCGCGAGATCGGCTGTTTCAACGAGCCGACCGCCTGGGAGACGATGATCCGTAACTGGCACATCGAAGGCCTGGCCGTCCGCCCGGACCACCGGATGATCGGCCACACCGGCTTCCTCCTCACCGCCCGCCGCCTCGCGGACGGCGTCGAGCCGCCGATGCGTCGCCGCCGCCCCGCCAAGGGCGCCTACGGCGAGGACTACGCCGGCCCCAACGCGGACGGAGGCTCCGGCCGCTGAGCCGAGCCCCGCACCCGACCCAACGCACGAGCGCCGTGGCCGAGTTCCCGTACCCCTTGCGGAACTCCACCACGGCGCTCGCGCGTTGAGACTCCGACGCGTCCCGGAACCCGAAGTGCCTGAGGAAGCAGGCACCCGCCGTTCCCCCACACTGTGACGTGTGGCACGATGCGGGGCACCCCACCGGCACAGCCCTCACAGGAGACACTTCTCTCGTGCAGCACCCCGCCGTTCCGGAACTCGCGCACACCACCACCCGACCCATTCACTGGGTCGCCACAGCCACCGCGATCTCCGGCGTGATCGCTCTGACATCCCTGCTGCAACCCGGCGCCGCGACCGCGGCCCAGCCCCAGGCCCGGACCAAGGCGGACCCGGTCGCGGCCTTGCCGCCCGACCCCGCCAAGGTCCGCTTCCCCCTCGACTGCGGCCCCACCAAGATCCTCGTCGCCAAGAGAGCCATCGGCGACCTCGACGGCGACGGCCGCCCCGAGACCGTGGCCGTCGTCCACTGCGACGCGAGCATGGGCACCCCGCCCGACGGCGCCTACGTCCTCACCCAGGCCGCCGACGCCACCGAACCCCGCGTGGTCGCCACCCTCGTCGATCCCAAGGACCGCCTCACGGTCACGCGTCTCGCCGTCCACGACGGCGCCGTCACCGCGAGCACGCTCGGCTACTCCTCGCCCGAGGTACCGAGTTGCTGCCCCGACGTGAAGAGCTCCGCCGAATGGCAGTGGAAGGGCGGCGCGTTCATCCGCTCCACCCCCTCCGGAGCCCGGACCGTGTGACACGGCTCACCGCCCCCGGGACCCACGGCCCATGGCCGCCCGGGGGCGTTCAGACGTCGGCCGGGCGAACCCGGTGTGAGAAAACAGACATGAATGACAGTCTGTGGTCGTACGATCACTCGGCGTCGGGGCCGTGGATCTCCACCTTGTCCGAAACTCGACGTACATGGATGCACTCACCGGGACACTCCCGCGCCGAGTCGACCACATCCGTGAGAAGCGGCAGCGGCACGGGCGTTGTGGCGCCCGTGGCCTGCAGAAGCTCGTCGTCCGGGCCCTTCACGTAAGCCAGACCGTCGATATCCAGCTCGAACACCTCGGGCGCGTACTGGGCGCAGATGCCGTCACCGGTACACAGATCCTGGTCGATCCAGACCTCCAGCGCCTCGCTGTCGACTCCGGCCTGCTGCACGGTCATCTCTCCTGCCGTTTTTCTGCGCAGAGCCGCCGGGAATCCGGCCAGCCCTGACGGGTGTTGAACACCCTGACCTTACCTTCGGCCGCTTTCCAATCATGTTCGGTGGGTATTCCCCTGGCGTGAGGGAGAGCGCAAGGGTGAAGATCGGACACACCTCGACCGTCTTTGTGATCTAGGGGTTTCAATCGACACCCACCCAGGTAGGGTCTGGAAGCGTCCAGCTCCCCTTGGAGGAGGTGAGGACCGTGGCAGCCCACGACGACGACATTAACCGCGGCATCCGCCCGGGACGCGGGTCCGAAGACCCGGCCGGGCAGATCGCCTACCTTGAGCAGGAGATCGCCGTCCTGCGCCGCAAGCTCGCCGACTCTCCGCGACACACGAGGATTCTCGAAGAGCGGATCGTCGAGCTGCAGACCAACCTGGCCGGCGTGTCCGCACAGAACGAGCGGCTCGCCAACACGCTCCGTGAGGCCCGCGACCAGATCGTGGCCCTCAAGGAGGAGGTCGACCGGCTCGCCCAGCCGCCGGCCGGCTTCGGTGTCTTCCTGCAGGCTAACGAGGACGGCACGGCCGACATCTTCACCGGGGGTCGCAAGCTCCGGGTGAACGTCAGCCCCAGCGTGGAGCTCGAGGAACTCCGCCGCGGCCAGGAACTGATGCTCAACGAAGCGCTCAACGTGGTCGAGGCCATGGAGTACGAGCGTGTCGGGGACATCGTCACCCTCAAGGAAGTCCTTGAGGACGGCGAGCGCGCCCTGGTGCTCGGGCACACCGACGAGGAACGGGTGGTACGGCTCGCCGAGCCGCTGCTGGACGTCACCATCCGCCCCGGCGACGCCCTGCTGCTCGAACCCCGCTCGGGCTATGTCTACGAGGTCGTACCGAAGAGCGAGGTCGAGGAGCTCGTCCTCGAAGAGGTCCCCGACATCGGCTACGAGCAGATCGGCGGCCTCGCGGGCCAGATCGAGGCCATCCGCGACGCGGTCGAGCTGCCGTACCTCTACCCCGACCTCTTCAAGGAGCACGAACTGCGCCCGCCCAAGGGCGTCCTGCTCTACGGCCCTCCCGGATGCGGCAAGACCCTCATCGCCAAGGCCGTGGCCAACTCCCTGGCCAAGAAGGTCGCCGAGGTGACCGGCCAGGCCTCCGGGAAGAGCTTCTTCCTGAACATCAAGGGCCCCGAGCTGCTGAACAAGTACGTCGGCGAGACCGAGCGGCAGATCCGCCTCGTCTTCCAGCGCGCTCGGGAGAAGGCCAGCGAGGGCACCCCCGTCATCGTCTTCTTCGACGAGATGGAGTCCCTCTTCCGCACCCGCGGCTCCGGTGTCAGCTCGGACGTGGAGAACACCATCGTCCCCCAGCTGCTCGCCGAGATCGACGGTGTGGAGGGCCTGCAGAACGTGGTCGTCATCGGCGCCTCCAACCGCGAGGACATGATCGACCCCGCGATCCTGCGACCCGGCCGCCTCGACGTCAAGATCAAGATCGAGCGTCCCGACGCCGAAGCGGCCCGGGACATCTTCGGCAAGTACCTCACCGAGAACCTCCCCCTGCACGCCGACGACGTCAGCGAGCACCGGGGCGACAAGGCGGCCACCGTCCAGGGCATGATCCAGACCGCCGTGGAACAGATGTACGCCGAGTCCGACGAGAACCGTTTCCTGGAGGTCACCTACGCCAACGGTGACAAGGAAGTCCTCTACTTCAAGGACTTCAATTCCGGCGCCATGATCGAAAACATTGTCGGGCGCGCCAAGAAAATGGCGATCAAGGACTTCCTCGAACACAACCAGAAGGGCCTCAGGGTCTCCCACCTCCTCCAGGCGTGTGTGGACGAGTTCAAGGAGAACGAGGACCTGCCCAACACCACCAACCCGGACGACTGGGCCCGGATCTCCGGAAAGAAGGGCGAGCGGATCGTCTACATCCGTACGCTGATCACCGGAAAGCAGGGCGCGGACACCGGACGCTCCATCGACACGGTGGCGAACACCGGTCAGTACCTGTAAAAGGCAGGCGGCTGCGGGTCCCGTCACCGGGCACCCGCAGCCGACGCTTTTCCGGACACGTCCGGAGCAAGGCAATGACGCAAATGATCTCCCCACCAGCGCAAAGGCGTTCTAGGCTCTTTCGTACCGCCGCGTCGCGCCGTGCGGGGACGGGCACCGCACGCGCACCGGAGCACCAGCGGTACTTGAGCGCCGCCCCCGACCGAGGGCGCCGCCTGGCAAGGAGGGCCGCATGACCGTACGGCGAGTAATGGGCATCGAGACGGAGTACGGCATCTCCGTCCCCGGCCATCCCAACGCCAATGCCATGCTCACCTCATCCCAGATCGTCAACGCCTACGCGGCGGCGATGCACCGGGCCCGCCGGGCCCGCTGGGACTTCGAGGAGGAGAACCCGCTGCGGGACGCGCGAGGCTTCGACCTCGCCCGTGAGGCCGCCGACGCCAGCCAGCTCACCGACGAGGACATCGGCCTTGCCAATGTGATCCTCACCAACGGCGCGCGACTGTACGTCGACCACGCCCACCCCGAATACAGCGCCCCCGAGGTGACCAACCCCCGCGACGCCGTCCTCTGGGACAAGGCCGGCGAGCGGATCATGGCCGAGGCCGCGGAACGCGCCGCCCAGCTTCCCGGAGCCCAGCCGATCCACCTCTACAAGAACAACACCGACAACAAGGGCGCCTCCTACGGCACGCACGAGAACTACCTGATGAAGCGGGAGACCCCCTTCTCGGACATCGTGCGCCACCTCACGCCCTTCTTCGTCTCCCGCCAGGTCGTCGCAGGTGCCGGCCGCGTCGGCGTCGGCCAGGACGGCCACGAACACGGCTTCCAGCTCAGCCAGCGCGCCGACTACTTCGAGGTCGAGGTCGGCCTGGAGACGACACTCAAACGGCCCATCATCAACACCCGGGACGAACCGCACGCGGACGCGGAGAAGTACCGCCGCCTCCATGTGATCATCGGCGACGCGAACCTGTCGGAGATCTCGACCTATCTCAAGCTGGGCACGACCGCCCTGGTCCTGTCGATGATCGAGGACGGCTTCATCGCCGTCGACCTCGCCGTCGACCAGCCCGTACGCACCCTCCACCAGGTCTCCCACGATCCCGGACTGAAGCGCCTCGTCACCCTCCGCAGCGGCCGGACGCTCACCGCCGTCCAGCTCCAGATGGAGTACTACGAGCTGTCGCGCAAATACGTGGAGGAGCGCTTCGGGACCGATGCCGACGACCAGACCAAGGACGTCCTGACCCGCTGGGAGGACACGCTCAACCGTCTGGAGCGGGACCCGATGAGCCTGGCCGGCGAACTGGACTGGGTCGCCAAACGCGAGCTGATGGAGGGCTACCGGCGCCGCGACGGCCTCGACTGGGACGCCGCCCGGCTGCACCTGGTGGACCTCCAGTACGCCGACGTACGCGCCGAGAAGGGCCTCTACAACCGTCTGGTGGCGCGTGGCCGTATGAAGCGGCTCTTGGACGAGGCCGAGATCGAGCGGGCCCGCACAAAGCCGCCGGAGGACACGCGTGCGTACTTCCGTGGCCGCTGCCTGGAGCAGTACGCGGACGATGTCGCGGCGGCCTCCTGGGACTCGGTGATCTTCGACCTCCCGGGCCGGGACTCCCTCCAGCGCGTCCCAACCCTCGAACCGCTTCGCGGAACGCGTAATCACGTCAAGGAGCTGCTGGACCGCTGCCGCACGGCGGAGGACCTGGTCAGGGTGCTCTCCGGTGGCTGAGCGGGTGTGCGGGCGCCTCGGCCGGGCAGGGTAGTAAATCCCGGCGTCCGGGAATCATCGAGGCGGTCCCCGTACGTTGGAGCAACCACGGGGCCGATGTCGGACCGGGCTTGTAGGGTCTGATCATCACCGATCGGCAGGAATGCCGACCATGTCGGGCGAACTGAGCGGGGTGAGGGTTATGGCGACCAAGGACACCGGCGGCGGACAGCAGAAGGCCACGCGCTCCACGGAGGAGGTCGAGGAGCAGGCGCAGGACGCGCAGGCTTCCGACGATCTCAAGGAGCGGCACGAGAAGCTGAACGATGACGTGGACTCGGTTCTCGACGAAATCGATGACGTGCTCGAGGAAAACGCAGAGGACTTCGTGCGCTCCTTCGTGCAAAAGGGCGGGCAGTAGGCCACCTTCGCCTTTGATTCGAAGGTGAAGATGGCTTCGGGTGGCGGTTGAGTCGGAGGCGAAGCGCTGCGGGCGGTGCGGCGAGGTCAAGCCGCACGCAGCCTTCGCCGTCGAGCGGACGAACCTCGACGGCCTGCGGCGCCGCTGCCGCGCAGACGCGACTGCATCGGGTCTCGAGCGTCGGCGGGCCATGGGCAGGACGGTTCCGCCGCCCGCGGCTCTCTTGCAAGCCCACACGTACCGCCAGGGCCGCGGAGCAACCGAGCCGCGACGTGACCGGCTGATCGCCTCCCAGGGAGGTGTCTGCGGTGTCTGTTCGGCGGCCCCGGCGACCCAGGTTGATCACTGTCATCAGACGGGTAGGGTCCGTGGCGTACTGTGCTTCAACTGCAATTCCGGCCTCGGCCTGTTGGGGGACAACCCCGAAGCGATGTACCGAGCTGCCGACTACCTGGAAGGAAACGCGTGGAAGCCAACCCTCGTAGCACCGGGCGTCTACCGGCCGCCTTCCTGACGCCCGGGTCGTCGTCCTTCATGGACTTCCTCTCCGAGCACCAGCCCGAGCTGCTGCCCGGCAAACGGCAGCTGCCGCCCACCCAGGGCGTGATCGAGGCCCCGCACGGCACCACGATCGTGGCCACGACGTTCCCGGGGGGCGTCGTGCTCGCGGGTGACCGCCGGGCGACCATGGGCAATGTGATCGCCCAGCGGGACATCGAAAAGGTGTTTCCGGCGGACGAGTACTCCGCGGTCGGCATCGCCGGCACCGCCGGCCTCGCCGTGGAGATGGTGAAGCTGTTCCAGCTGGAGCTGGAGCACTTCGAGAAGGTCGAGGGCACCCAGCTCTCTCTGGAGGGCAAGGCCAACCGCCTGTCGACCATGATCCGCTCCAACCTCGGCATGGCCATGCAGGGCCTGGCCGTGGTGCCCCTCTTCGCCGGGTACGACCTGGACCGGGAGAGGGGCCGCATCTTCTCCTACGACGTGACGGGCGGCCGCTCCGAGGAGTACGGCTTCGCGGCCACGGGCTCCGGCTCGATCTTCGCGCGCGGCGCCATGAAGAAGCTCTACCGTGATGATCTGACCGAGGAGCAGGCCACCACGCTGGTGGTCCAGGCTCTGTACGACGCGGCAGACGACGACTCGGCGACCGGCGGTCCCGATGTCGCCCGCCGGATCTATCCGATCGTCACCGTGATCACTGATGACGGCTTCCGCCGGCTCACCGAGGACGAGTCGGGTGACGTCGCCCGCGCGGTCCTGCAGCACCGTCTGGACCAGCCGGACGGCCCCAGGGCCGCCCTGCTCTGACGCCGGGCCTGGTTGTGGTGAAGGTGATCGTGTGACTTTGACAGAAAGGGACGGATAACCGGTGTCGACGCCGTTCTATGTCTCCCCCCAGCAGGCCATGGCCGACCGGGCGGAGTACGCCCGCAAGGGCATCGCGCGCGGCCGCAGCCTGGTCGTGATGCAGTACGCCGACGGCATCGTGTTCGTCGGTGAGAACCCGTCCCGTGCGCTGCACAAGTTCAGCGAGATCTACGACCGGATCGGTTTCGCGGCGGCCGGCAAGTACAACGAGTACGAGAACCTCCGCATCGGCGGGGTCCGCTATGCCGACCTGCGGGGCTACACCTACGACCGGGACGATGTGACCGCCCGGGGTCTGGCCAATGTGTACGCCCAGACGCTGGGCACGATCTTCTCGAGTGCGGCGGAGAAGCCGTACGAGGTGGAGCTGGTGGTCGCCGAGGTGGGGGAGACCCCGGACGGCGACCAGATCTACCGTCTGCCGCACGACGGATCGATCGTGGACGAGCACGGCTCGGTGGCGGTCGGTGGCAACGCGGAGCAGATCAGCACCTTCCTGGACCAGCGGCACCAGGACGGGATGACGCTGGCGGAGGCGCTGAAGCTTGCGGTGCAGGCGCTGTCCCGGGACACCAACGGCAGCGAGCGGGAGATCCCCGCCGAGCGCCTGGAGGTCGCGGTGCTGGACCGTACGCGTCCGCAGGCGCGGAAGTTCCGGCGGATCGTGGGCCGTCAGCTGTCCCGGCTGCTGCAGGCCGACGGTGCGAACACCGCCGCGGAGGCGGAGGACGAGTCCTCCGAGGACGAGGAGTGATCCAGCGTCACGCCTCGTGAGGGGCGTGACGTCCATCCAGTGCATCGCCGCGCGCCCCGGCCCTTTCCGGTCGGGGTGCGCGGCGTTGGCCGTGGGGTGTGTCTCAGGGGCGGGGCGGGGCCGTGGAGCCCCGTACGACGAGGTGGACGGGGATGTCTCCCTGTTCCGGCGTCCGGCCTTCCAGGACCGCGAGGAGGGCCTCCATGCCCCGTTCGCCGAAGAGTTCCGCGTCGAGGCGGACGGTGGTCAGCTCCGGGTCGAGGGCGGTGGCGAGGGCGAGGTCGTCGAGGCCGGTGACGGACAGGTCCTCGGGGATGCGCAGGCCGAGGCGCCGGGCGGCCTTGTAGGCGCCGGCGGCGAGTTTGTCGTCGTCGCAGACGAGGGCGGTGGGCCGGGGGCCGGGGGCGGCGAGGGCGGCTTCGGCGGCGGCGAGGGCGTCCTCGATGGAGATGGGCGCGCGGGTGGTGCGCAGGGTGGCGCCGGGTGTGCCGGCGAGGCGTGCGGCCAGTTCTCGTGCGCGGATGCGGAAGGTCCAGGAGGGGACGTCGGCGGCGAGGTGGAGGAAACGGCGGTGGCCGAGGGCGAGCAGGTGGTCAGCCACCTGGCGTACGCCGTCGGCGATGTCGAGGTTGACGGTGGCGGCGCCGAGGCTGCCGTGCGGGTCGCTGTCGAGCATCACGAGGGGGAGCTGGTCGCCGCGGATGGCGGTGAGGGCGTCGGCGGCCATGGAGGAGGCGATCACACCGTCGAGGGCCGCCTGCGCGGAGTGGAAGGGGTCTCGGGCGGGGCCGACGCCTTCGGGGGAGGGGTAGAGGACGACGCCGAAGCCGTGCTCGGCGGCGATGCGTGCGGCTCCGGTGTAGACGCCGGCGAAGAACTCGGTGGTGAGGGCGGGGACGACGAGGAGGACGGTGCGGGTGCGGCCGAGGCGGAGGTTGCGCGCGGCGAGGTTGGGCCGGTAGCCGAGTTCCCGGGCGGCCTGGCGCACCCGTTCGGCGGTGGCCGCGGAGACGCGTCCGCGCCATTTGTCGCCGAGGACCAGGGAGACCGCGGCCTGGGAGACTCCGGCGGCCTGGGCGACATCGCGGCTGGTGGGTCGCGTGCTACCTGATGCCACCGTGGGCCTGCTCTTTCGTCTGGACTCGTGGACAGCGCACATGGTACGTATGACGGGCGACGTTATACGTACAACGTCCTCTGCGAACGATACGGAAGCGGCCCGGAAACGGCCCGGAAGCGGCCCGGAAACGGCCCGGTACGGGCCTGGAAAGGGCCTGGAAAGGGCCCGGAACCGGCGCGCGGTCGGCGGGAATCCGCCCGGACACGGGGGACGGTACGGACAGAGCGCGGACCCGGCACGCGGGAGCGGGCGGGCCGCGCGCAATCACGGAGAGAGGGCGGGATGGCCGCGGGTTATCTGGAGATCCTGAGGGCGAGGCACGCCGCGCGTCTGCTCGTCGGGACGCTCGTGGGCCGGCTGCCGAACGCCACCGCGGCGATCGCGGTGGTGCTCTTCGTGCGCGCCGAGAGCGGTACGTACAGCCTCGCGGGCGTGCTCGCGGCGGTGTACGGGGTCGCCAACGCCGTGGGGCAGCCGCTGCTCGGCCGGCTGGTCGACCTGCACGGCCAGCCACGTGTCCAGCTGCCCGCCGCGCTGGTCTCGGCCCTCGCCATGACCGCCTTCGCGCTGACGGGCCTGGAGCCGCGCGTGGTGGCGTATGCCGCCATGGCGGTCGCGGGGCTGTTCACACCGCCCCTGGAGGGCGGCCTGCGGGCGCTGTGGCCCTCCGTGCTGCGCCGGGAGGAACAGGTGCACACCGCGTACGCGATGGACGCGGTCGCCCAGGAGGTGATGTTCACCGTCGGACCGCTGCTGGTGACGCTGTGCACCGCCCTGTGGTCGGCCCGCGTCGCGCTCGTGGTGCTGAGCGTCCTCGGGGTGCTGGGCGCGCTGTCGGTGGTCGTCTCGCCGCCGTCGCGCGCGTGGCGGTCGGCGCCGCGCGCCGCGCACTGGCTCGGTGCCCTGCGCTCGCCGGGGCTGCTGGCACTGCTCGGGGCGTTCCTGTGCGTCGGGATCGCGCTGGGTTCCATCACGGTGGCGGCGGTGTCGTACGCAGACGGGCACGGCGGGGACACGGTGTACGGGTGGCTGATGGCCGGGCTGGGCCTCGGCGCGCTCGCCGGGGGCACGCTGTACGGGGCGCGGCAGTGGCGCGGTGCGCCGGAGGGGCGACTGCGTGTGCTGGTGGGGCTTCTGGCGGTGTGTTACCTGCCACTGACGCTGGTGCCGGGTGCGGTGGCCATGGTGCTGCTGACGGTGCTGGCGGGGGTCTTCCTCGCACCGTCCATCGCCTGTGCGTTCATCATCGTGGACCGGCATGCGCCGACGGGGACGGTCACCGAGGCGTTCTCCTGGCTTGTGACGACGTTCACCGTGGGTGCGTCGGTCGGTACGGGCGTGGCGGGGACGGTGGTGCAGGCGGGCGGCGCCCGGTGGGGGTTCGCGGTGCCGGGTGTCGCGGGGGCGGTGTCGTTGCTGGTCCTGCTGGCCACCGGGCGGGTCCTGGCAGCTCCCGGGGAGGGCGCGGTGGTTGCGGCTTCATCGGAAAATGATCCAAACCGTGCTGTCGAACCCCGTTTCAGCTCGGGGGATCGGGCGTAATGTTCAGTCATGGACCGCCGCATTTTCGGGCTGGAGAACGAGTACGGCGTCACGTGCACGTTCAGGGGACAGCGCCGCCTGTCGCCTGACGAGGTGGCGCGGTACCTCTTCCGCCGTGTCGTGTCATGGGGCCGTAGCAGCAATGTCTTTCTGCGCAACGGTGCCCGTCTCTATCTCGACGTGGGCTCACATCCGGAATACGCGACACCCGAATGTGACAATGTGATCGAACTGGTCACCCACGACAAGGCCGGCGAGCGCATTCTCGAGGGGCTGCTGGTCGACGCCGAACGCCGCCTGCACGAGGAGGGAATCGCGGGCGACGTCTATCTCTTCAAGAACAACACGGACTCGGCGGGCAACTCCTACGGTTGCCATGAGAACTACCTGGTGGCGCGGCACGGGGAGTTCTCCCGGCTCGCGGACATCCTGATTCCGTTCCTGGTCACACGGCAGCTGCTGTGTGGCGCCGGCAAGGTGCTCCAGACCCCCCGGGGCGCGGTGTACTGCGTGAGCCAGCGCGCCGAGCACATCTGGGAGGGTGTCAGCTCGGCGACCACGCGTTCCCGGCCGATCATCAACACGCGGGACGAGCCGCACGCCGACGCCGAGCGCTACCGCCGTCTGCACGTCATCGTCGGTGATTCGAACATGTCCGAGACGACGATGCTGCTCAAGGTGGGCGCCACCGACCTGGTGCTGCGCATGATCGAGGCGGGCACGGTGATGCGGGACCTCACCCTGGAGAACCCGATCCGGGCGATCCGCGAGGTCAGCCATGACATCACGGGCCGTCGCAAGGTGCGCCTGGCGAGCGGGCGGGAGGCCTCGGCGCTGGAGGTCCAGCGCGAGTACTACGAGAAGGCCGTGGATTTCTGCGAGCGCCGCGGCATCCGTACGGGCACGGTCGAACAGGTCCTGGAGCTGTGGGGCCGTACGCTGGACGCGATCGAGGCGGAGGACCTGGACCGGATCGGTACCGAAATCGACTGGGTGATGAAGTACAAGCTCATCGAGCGGTATCGCGCCAAGCACAACATGACGATGTCGCATCCGCGGGTCGCGCAGATAGACCTCGCCTATCACGACATCCACCGTCGTCGTGGTCTGTACTACCTGCTGGAAAAGAAGGGTCAAGCCACCCGGATCTGCAACGACTTGAAGATCTTCGAGGGCAAGTCGGTTCCCCCGCAGACCACTCGGGCGCGGCTGCGCGGCGACTTCATCCGCCGGGCGCAGGAACAACGGCGTGATTTCACGGTCGACTGGGTGCATCTCAAGCTGAACGACCAGGCACAGCGCACCGTGTTGTGCAAGGACCCGTTCCGTTCGGTGGACGACCGGGTGGAGAAGCTGATCGCCGGCATGTGACGGTTGCGTTCGGGCCGGACGCCGGAACGCAACACGGGCGCCGTACGTTTGCCGTACGGCGCCCTTGTCACGCCGTAGAGTTGCGCGCACGACAACCGTCAAGATCGATCGATACGAGGCCCCATCGTGCGCCGACGCTCGCTGTTCCTTGCCGCTCTGCCCGCCGGACTGGTCACGCTCGCCGGATGCGGCGACAGCGGATCCGGCAAGAGCAAGACCGGCACCAGTCCCTCCCCCTCGGCCTCGGCCTCGGCTCCGTCCGCCGCCCCGCCGCCGAAGATCGTGGAGGCGCCGCTCCCGGCGATCACCGCCGGGACCAAGCTCGGCGAGAAGCCGACCGTGGCCAAGGGCACGGGTGCCCCGTCCAAGGACCTGGCGGTCAAGACGGTGATCGCGGGCAGCGGCCCGATCGTCGCGGAGAACGACTACATCCAGGCCAACTACCTGGGCCAGATCTGGGACACGGCGAAGGTCTTCGACAACTCCTACGACCGCAAGACGCCGCTGGTCATCCAGCTCGCCCAGGGCGGCATCATCGACGGCTGGCGGTATGCGCTCCAGGGCAAGAAGGTCGGCAGCCGGGTGCTGATGGCCGTGCCTCCGACCTGGGGCTACGGCTCGCAGGGCAACCCGCAGGCGGGCATCAAGGGCAGCGACACGCTGGTGTTCGTGGTGGACATCCAGAACTCGTTCAACGCGAAGAGCTCGGCCAAGGGCAAGGCCGTGGCGCAGAGCGACGCGAACGTGCCGAAGGTCGGCACCAACACCGACGGCAACGCCCCGTCCATCGACATCCCGAAGGTCAAGCCGCCGACGGGTCTGGTCTCGAAGTACGTGATCGAGGGCGCCGGCGACCAGGTCGCGGCGGACAGCACCGTCCTGGTGCAGTACAAGGGCGTGCTCTGGGACACCGGCAAGGAGTTCGACTCCACCTACGGCCGCGGGCAGCTGACGTCGTTCTCGTTGCAGCAGGTCGTCAAGGGCTGGGCCGAGGGACTCACCGGCAAGAAGGTGGGCAGCCGGGTCCTGATCGTCATCCCGCCGAAGCTGGGTTACGGCGACAACCCGCCCCAGGGCAGCGGCATCAAGAAGGACTCCACGCTGGTCTTCTCGGTTGACATCCTGGCGAAGATGTAAACCCTCGCGGCGATGTGAGAATGTCGGTCTTGCCGTAATGGCCTCAACCCCAACTAGCAGGAGCTTTTGACGTGAGCATCGAGAAGCCCGAGATCGACTTCCCGGGCGGCGAGCCGCCGGCCGACCTCGAGATCAAGGACATCTGGGAGGGTGACGGTCCGGAGGCGAAGGCGGGCGACACCGTCTCCGTCCACTACGTGGGCGTGGCCTTCTCCACCGGCGAGGAGTTCGACGCGTCCTGGAACCGTGGCGCCCCGCTGCAGTTCCAGCTCGGTGTCGGCCGGGTCATCAAGGGCTGGGACCAGGGCGTGCAGGGCATGAAGGTCGGCGGCCGCCGCCAGCTGACCATCCCCCCGCACCTCGCCTACGGTGACCATGGCGCCGGCGCCCGCATCAAGCCCGGCGAGACGCTGATCTTCGTCTGCGACCTGGTCGCGGTCTGATCCGATCCCCGGCCACCGGCGCCCGCTCGGGCCGGCCTCGCGCCCACGCGCCACGGCCCGGGTGGGGGGCGCCCGGTGTGACAGGGGCGATCGGAACCGATCATCTTGCGCCCATGCCCGTGCGGGCATGGGCGCTCGGCTTTGCCGTGCCCGCTGGGAGCGGTACGGTCGTCGATCGTAAGCACCATAGGGAGGCGAAGGGCGTCGATGGCCATTGCCAAGGCCGAGCGGCTGATGAACCTGGCACTGTGTCTGCTCGGGACGCGGCGGCCGCTCAGCAAGCGCGAGCTGCGCGAGTCCATCGAGGCCTATCTCGAGGCGGGGTCGGACGATTCCTTCAACCGGATGTTCGAGCGCGACAAGGACGACCTGCGCGAGCTGGGCCTGGTCATCGAGACCGTGGAGAACCTGGACGGCGAGATCGGCTATCTCGCCCGCCACGACAGCAACCGGCTCCCGCCCATCACGCTCGACGCCGAGGAGGCCGCCGCGCTCGGTCTGGCCGCCAAGGTGTGGCAGCAGGCCCGGCTCGCCGGTGCGGCGAGCGGTGCGCTGCAGAAGCTGCGCGCCGCGGGCCTGCCCGAGGACGTCGACCCGTACGAGGTCCATGGCGCGCTGGAGCCCCGCATCCCCGTGCACGAGGCGGCCTTCGAGCCGCTGATGCTGGCCTGCCGGGACCGCCGCCCCGTCGTCTTCGAATACCGCAAGGCCACCGCCGCCCGCCCCGAGCCCCGGCATGTGGAGCCCTGGGCGCTGGAGTGCTGGCGCGGCCACTGGTACCTGGCCGGCTGGGACCGGGACCGGGACGCGGAGCGGGTCTTCCGGCTGTCCCGGATCACCGGCAAGGTGCGCAGCCGCGGCGGCGGATTCACCGCGCCGGTGCCCGACGTGGTCACAGTCCGGGAGACCGTGGCGAGCTGGGCGGGGGAGACCGCGGACCGCTCGGCCCGCATCCGGCTGCGCACGGGCGCCGGATACCCCCTTCGAGCGAAAGCCACCGCCGTACGGGAACTCGGCGACGGCTGGGACGAGTTGGAGATTCCGTACGGGCACGGCCTTGATGCCTGGCTGGTCGAGTTCGGGCCCGATGTGGTGGTCCTGGAGCCCGTCGAGCTGCGGGCCGATGTGGTGGACCGGCTGCGTGCCGTGGCCAAGGGCTGAGAAGGGGGACGGAGCACAGTGGCAGCCAAGCCGGCCAGGCCCGCGAACGCCATCGACCAGACACGGCGGATGCTTTCCCTGGTGACGTATCTGCGGGAGCGCCCCGGTGCGCGCATCGAGGACGTCGCCCGGGCCTTCGGGATCACCGAGGACGAGCTGGTCTCGGACCTCGATGTGCTGCCCATGTGCGGCACCAGCTTCCGCGGGGGCGATCTGCTCGACATCGACACCGACGGTGAGCGCATCTGGTGGCACAACCCTGCCGCCCTGGGCGCGGAGGCCGCCGAGCCGCTGCGGCTGGCAGCCGACGAGGCGACCGCGCTGCTCGTCGCCGCGCGGGCCGTGGCCACCCTGCCCGGACTGCGCGAGAGCGACCGGCAGGCGCTGCTGCGCGCCACCGCCAAGGTGGAGACCGCCGCCGGTGAGGCCGCGGGTGCCAGCTCACGCCTGTCGGTGACGTTCGAGTCGGAGGGCGGCGTCTTCGCGGACGTCGACCGCGCGATCTCCGAGCGCCGCCGGCTGTGGATCCGCTACTACTCGCCCGCCCGTGACGAGGTCACCGAGCGCGAGATCGACCCGATCCGCCTGGTCAGCGTCGGGCACACCTATGTGGAGGCGTGGTGCCGCCGCTCCGAGGCGCGCCGCACCTTCCGGCTCGATCGGGTCGCCGAGATCAGGATCCTGGACGAGCCGTCGGCGCCGCCGGAGGTCGAGCTGCGGGATCTGTCGGCGGGGCTGGTCCAGCCCGCCGCCGAGGACCCCGAGGTGGTCGTCGAGGTCGGCCCGGCCGGGCGCTGGGTCGCCGAGTACTACCCGCACGACCGGGCGGATGAGCTGCCGGACGGCGGGCTGCGTATCACCTTGCGGACCCCGGACCCGGCGTCGCTGCGACGGCTGGCGCTGCGGCTCGGGCGGGACGGCCGGATCGTGTCGCCGCCGGACCTCACGGAGAGCGCCCGCCGTGCGGCCCGTGCGGCGCTCGTGGCGTACGACGAGCCGGACGGAGTTCAGGACGGGCTGTACGACAGGCGGGAGCAGGGGCTGTGAGCATGTCGGCGATGTCTGGTGCGTCGGAGCAGTCGGATGCCGTGGCGGGTGCGCCGCAGGCGCCGGGGGTGGCCGAGATGTCGGTGCGGACGGCGTTCGCCGGCATGCGTCGGGTGGCCGACGTGGTGTTCAGAGCCGGCTGCCCGGACTGCGGGGCCCGTTTCGAACTGGGCGCGAGCGCGTTGCGGCTGGTGATCGGAGCCAGCAGCAAGACGACGTTCTACTCGTTCACCTGCCCCGAGTGCGGCACGTCCGTGCGCAAGCCGGCGGGGGAGCGCATCATCGAACTGCTCACCGGGGGCGGGGTCAGGACCCTGCGACTGCACTGATCGGTCCGGTGCGCCGGCAGTTCGGTTCCGAGAATGTGCAAGGGGACCGGCATCAGGCGATACCGGTCGGTCATTCGACGCTATGAAGAAGTGATTGCACACACCGCTTCACTGACCGTCGACATGGTGACTCATGCCGGCGGTGACATTCAGCGCGGACCAGTCGAAGGCTTTTCTCTCATTCGGCGCCTTGATCGAGAGAAGGCCGGGTCACATTGTTGTGACCCGACCCCCGACCAGCGGCGCGGAATTGCCGCTCAAGCTGGTCCGAATGAATTTCCTAATCCGGCGGGCATTCTGCCTTGCGGCAGGTCAGCAGCGGCCGCCCTTGGCGGACGAGAAGCCCATGGGCTTGTTGTACACCACGGTGTGGCCCTTGCCGTCCGCAGCCACATCGGCGCACCACTTGTTGTTGAACAGCGCGTTGGTGGTGCCGGCGATGGCCGACTTCACGTTGCAGGTGTTGTGGTAGTAGATGGTGTAGGTCGCGCTTCCATCCCCCCAGGAATAGTTGAAGCAACCCACGCTGCCACGGTGGACGGAATCCGCCGACATGGTCGCCGCACTCGCCGGAGTGGCGGCGGTTATGCTGAGGATCGCGACAGAGCCGGCGGCGATGAGGCTGAAGCGCTGCTTGAGCTTCACGTTTTTCCCCCATGAAATTGAGTGGATGAAGGCCGAGGGAAACGCAACAGCTCGGCCGTCAGTCCATTTCATGGACGACAGTTATTGGTGTTCCCCCGGTCTCTGGTCGAGCCGATAATAAACGGAGATCGACGCCGCCTGTCAAGATCAGTTGTAAGAAGGACGCCACCATCTGTTCGCTCGGACTCCACGGCGCGGCCCCTTCCTCCGGTCCGCCCGCTGACCTGAACGGACCTGCCCAGGACCGTCTAGGCTCGGCGTCATGTTCTGGCCGATGTTCGCAGTAGCTTTGGGTTTCGTGGGACTTGCCGTCCTCGGCGTGCTGGCCGTCCGCGTCTTCCTGGAGGCGCAGCGCCTGGGCAGGCAGGTCTCGGACGCGGCGGCCCGTATCAACCGGGCGGCCGAGGAACTGGAGCAGGCGACCGTGAACGCGGCCCGGGCGGCGGACTCCCTGTGAGCCGCAACGGGAACTCCTGTGAGCTGCCGAACGTCGTGCGCTATGGGGCGCTTCGCCCTCGCGGCTAGGTACGCTGCTAGTCGCGGTCCGAAGAACAAGGCGCGGCCCGTGGACGCGGAAGTACGCACAGGGATGGTCTCGTGTTCATCCCCGGACGATACGATCGCTGCCAGCACGATGGTCAGACGCCTGTCCGACCGGTCACATGCACTGCTGCCCCGCCTCAGTGAGAAGGTGAAGACTATGTTCCGCAACGCACTTGAGCCGTGGCACCTGGTGCTCCTGGTTCTGGTGATCGTCCTCGTGTTCGGCTCGAAGAAGCTTCCGGACATGGCGCGGTCGCTGGGCAAGTCCGCGCGGATCCTCAAGAGCGAGGCCAAGGCGATGAAGGACGAGGGCAAGTCGGCTGCCCAGCCGTCCGCCCAGCCGACCGAAGAGCAGTCTCAGGCTCAGCGTACGATCCAGGCGTCCCCCGGCGACGTGGCCAGCTCCCGGCCGGTCAGCGAGCCGACGGACACCACGACCCAGCGCTGAGGCGAGGGCCGGTTCTCCGGTCCACTGCACGAGATGAGGATGTGGGTTGCTCAAGCCTGCCCGCAAAAGGGAGAGGGACGCCGAGGGGCGCATGCCGCTCGCGGACCATCTTCGTGAGCTGCGCAACCGGCTCGCGAAGGGCGTGCTGGCGATCGTCGTCGTCACCATCGTGGCCGCCTTTTTCTACCAGCACATCATCAACTTCATCACCAAGCCGCTGCTCGACTCGGTCGGCTGTACGCAGTCCTTCGGGCAGCTGACGGCGGCAAAGCACGACGTGCACTGTGCGCACCTCACGGTCAGTGGCCTGCTGACACCCTTCACGCTGGCGCTGAAGGCGTCGCTCACCGCCGGTGTCGTGCTGGCTGCACCGATCTGGCTGTACCAGCTGTGGGCGTTTGTCGCGCCCGGCCTCCACCGCCACGAGCGGAAGTACGCCTACGCGTTCGTCGGGTTCGGCTTCCCCCTCTTCCTCAGCGGCGGCTTCCTCGCCTACAAGGTGCTGCCCAAGACGGCGAAGGTGTTCATCGACCTCACGCCGCCTGGCGCGGAGAACCTGCTGCCGCTGGACAACCTGCTCGACCTGGTCACGCGCATGGTGGTGGTCTTCGGCCTCGCCTTCGAGATGCCGCTGCTGCTCGCCATGCTCAACCTCACCGGCATCCTGTCCGGCCGGCGCATGCTCGGCTGGTGGCGCGGCATGGTTGTCGGTATCGCCGCCTTCGCGGCCGTGGCCACGCCCGGCGCCGACCCGATCTCGATGCTCGCGCTGGCGGCGCCGATCTGGGTGCTGTACTTCGTCGCCGTGGCCTTCTCCCTGCTCAACGACCGCCGCCGGGCCCGGCGCGACGACCAGGGTCTCTCGGACGACGAGGCCTCCGAGCTGGACCTGACCCCCGAGGGGATCGGCGAGGTCGAACCGGTACCGGCGTCCCGTGCCCTCCCGGAGTCGGACGGCTCGGACCATGACCGGGCGAACGGCTACGACGACGTGACGTGAGCCGGCGAACGCGCTTCGTGGTGCCGTGACAACGGCTGTGGGCCCCACCGAGGGAATCGGTGGGGCCCACGCCGTTGGTGCGGCCGCGCGGGCCGCTGCTCGGCCCGGGCCGAGCCTGCCTGCGCGATCCGCTCACCATGGGGCGGCCCGGAGTGACCGTCCCCGTACCTACCGTTCCGATCCGGATAATGATCGTCGCGTTGTCAGTGGTGCCCGGTACGCTCGAAAGCACGATGACAGAGGACCTCTCACCGGCCGAGCGGTATGCGGCAGCACGCAGGCGCGCTGCCGAGCAGGCCACCGCGCTCGCCTCCTTCCGCGAGATGTACGACTTCGGCCTCGACCCCTTCCAGATAGAGGCCTGCCAGGCGCTCGAAGAGGGCAAGGGCGTACTGGTGGCAGCCCCCACCGGCTCCGGCAAGACGATCGTCGGCGAGTTCGCCGTCCACCTGGCCCTGAACCAGGGCAAGAAGTGCTTCTACACGACACCCATCAAGGCCTTGTCGAACCAGAAGTACTCCGACCTGTGCCGCCGTTACGGCACGGACAAGGTCGGCCTCCTCACCGGCGACAACAGCGTCAACTCCGACGCCCCGGTGGTCGTGATGACGACCGAGGTCCTGCGGAACATGCTGTACGCGGGCTCCCAGACCCTCCTCGGGCTCGGCTATGTGGTCATGGACGAGGTGCACTACCTCTCCGACCGCTTCCGCGGCGCCGTCTGGGAGGAAGTGATCATCCACCTGCCCGAGTCGGTGACCTTGGTGTCGCTGTCGGCGACCGTCTCCAACGCCGAGGAGTTCGGCGACTGGCTCGACACCGTCCGCGGCGACACCGAGGTGATCGTCTCCGAGCACCGGCCCGTGCCGCTGTTCCAGCATGTGCTGGCCGGCCGCCGGATGTACGACCTGTTCGAGGAGGGCGAGGGCCACAAGAAGGCCGTCAACCCCGACCTCACGCGCCTGGCCAGGATGGAGGCCACCCGCCCGTCCTACCAGGACCGCAGACGCGGCCGGTCCATGCGCGAGGCCGACCGGGAGCGGGAGCGCAGACAGCGCTCCCGGGTGTGGACGCCGGGCCGGCCGGAGGTGATCGAGCGGCTCGACGCCGAGGGCCTGCTGCCCGCGATCACCTTCATCTTCAGCCGGGCCGCCTGCGAGGCCGCCGTCGAGCAGTGCCTGTACGCGGGCCTCAGGCTCAACGACGAGGAGGCCCGGGAGCAGGTGCGGGCGCTCGTCGAGGAGCGCACCGCCTCCATCCCCACCGAGGACCTCCATGTGCTCGGGTACTACGAGTGGCTGGAGGGCCTGGAGCGCGGTATCGCCGCCCACCATGCGGGCATGCTGCCGACGTTCAAGGAAGTCGTCGAGGAACTGTTCGTCCGCGGCCTGGTGAAGGCGGTGTTCGCCACCGAGACCCTCGCGCTGGGCATCAACATGCCCGCCCGCTCGGTGGTGTTGGAGAAACTCGTCAAGTGGAACGGCGAGCAGCACGCCGACATCACCCCCGGCGAGTACACCCAGCTCACCGGCCGCGCCGGCCGTCGTGGCATCGACATCGAGGGTCACGCGGTCGTGCTGTGGCAGCGCGGGATGAGCCCCGAGCACCTCGCGGGCCTGGCGGGCACCCGGACCTATCCGCTGCGCTCCAGCTTCAAGCCGTCGTACAACATGGCCGTGAACCTGGTGGAGCAGTTCGGCCGGCACCGCTCCCGTGAGCTGCTGGAGACGTCCTTCGCGCAGTTCCAGGCCGACAAGTCGGTCGTCGGTATCTCCCGCCAGGTGCAGCGCAACGAGGAGGGTCTGACCGGCTACAAGGAGGCCATGACCTGCCACCTCGGCGACTTCGACGAGTACGCGCGGCTGCGCCGCGACCTCAAGGACCGCGAGACGGAGCTGGCCCGCCAGGGCGTGTCCCAGCGCCGCGCCGAGGCCGCCGTCGCCCTGGAGAAGCTCAAGCCCGGCGACGTCATCCATGTGCCGACCGGGAAGTACGCGGGCCTGGCTCTGGTGCTGGACCCCGGACTGCCCGCCGGCCGTGCGGGCGGCCACCGCGGTCTGGAGTACCACGACGGCCCCCGCCCGCTGGTCCTCACCGCCGAACGGCAGGTCAAGCGGCTGGCGGCGATGGACTTCCCGGTACCGGTGGAGGCGCTGGAGCGGATGCGCATCCCGAAGTCGTTCAACCCCCGCTCGCCGCAGTCGCGTCGCGACCTTGCCTCCGCCCTGCGCACCAAGGCCGCGCACATCCCGCCGGAGCGGCACCGCAAGAAGCGCTCGGCGGCCGCCGACGACCGCGAGATCGCCCGGCTGCGCACCGCCCTGCGCTCCCACCCGTGCCATGGATGCAACGACCGCGAGGACCACGCCCGTTGGGCCGAGCGCTACCACCGTCTGATGCGCGACACCTCCCAGCTGGAGCGCCGCATCGAGGGCCGGACGAACACCATCGCCCGTACCTTCGACCGCATCGTCGCCCTGCTCACGGAGCTGGACTACCTGCGCGGCGACGAGGTGACCGAACACGGAAAGCGCCTCGCGCGGCTGTACGGCGAACTGGACCTGCTGGCCAGCGAATGCCTGCGCGAGGGCGTCTGGGAGGGGCTCGACCCGGCCGAACTGGCCGCGTGCGTCTCGGCGTTGGTGTACGAGGCCCGGGTGGGGGACGACGCGATGGCGCCGAAGCTGCCGTCGGGCAAGGCCAAGGCCGCGCTCGGCGAGATGGTGCGCATCTGGGGTCGGCTGGACGGCCTGGAGGAGGAGTTCCGCATCAACCAGACCGAGGGCGTGGGCCAGCGCGAGCCCGACCTGGGCTTCGCCTGGGCCGCGCACATGTGGGCGAGTGGCAAGGGGCTGGACGAGGTCCTGCGCGAGGCCGAGATGCCGGCCGGCGACTTCGTGCGCTGGTGCAAGCAGGTCATCGACGTCCTCGGCCAGATCGCGGCGGCGGCTCCCGTGGAGGGTTCCACGGTGGTACGGAACGCGCGCAAGGCGGTCGACGCCCTGCTGCGCGGTGTCGTCGCCTACTCCTCGGTGGGCTGACCACCGCACCCGCCGCACCCGCCATACCCGCCGCACCGGCCACATCCGGCAGACCGGCCACACCCGGCAGCCCCGGCCGTCAGTGGCTCTCGGCGGCTGTCCGGACCGTCTCCAGAAGACGGTCCGGACAGCCGCCGGGCACTCCACCCACCGGCGCCGTACCTCCGTCTCGATCGCGCCGGTGCTGAAACCCCTGACCTGAGGGCCCCTCACGTCAGGTACGACGGAGGAATTTCACCCACCTGGGCTAATCACTCCCGACACCCGTTCGCCGTCACACACCGTGTGCGAACGGGGGCCCAGCGTGCAAAAGGAGTCGAGCGTACTCCTGCCCCCAGGGGCATTTCAGGTGCTTGCGGAATATGACATCGCGATGATCCGGTCGGACTAAGCTCGCCCGCAGCGCACCGAGTTGAGGCGTATTCGTGCGCTTGTTCCCCAACATGCCGAAGATCCGTCGATGCCGGATTCCGTTCCGGTGTGGGCCCCCTCTGCCCGGCAGGCACCTGTGCCGAGCAGCCTCCCGATCCAGCCGATTCGTCTCAGAGGGCATACATGGTGAGTGTTCCATCGCCTCCCGGCGGCCGCGAACTTCCCTACGCACCCGTGCTGTTGGTGCCCGCCATACTGATGGCCGCGGCCACCGGGACCGTCGTCGCACTGGTGACGGCTCCGGCCAGGTCCGCCGTCGGCTGGTTCGGTGCCGCGGCCACGGTTCTGGTGAGCGTCGTCGCGGTCCTGGCGGCACGCAGGGACCGCGCCCTGCGTGCGCTGCGCGCCGACTTCGTCCAGCGGACCGCGTATCTCGAACAGCGCGTCGCCTCCCAGGACGACGACCTTGAGTTCTTCCGTACCGAGATCGTGCCCAGGGCGCTCGACACGGTCCGGGGCGGCATCTCCCCCGCGGAGGTGATCCGCACGGTCGTCGACGAGAACCCCCACTTCCGCGGACTGCCGGAGCCGCAGCGGCAGTTGCTGCGCACCGTGCTCCAGATCGTCGACCGAGAGATCGCGCGGCGCGACTCCGCGCTGCGCGCCTTCGTCAACATCGCCCGCCGTGTCCAGGCCCTCGTCCACCAGCAGGCCAAGGAACTCAGAGAGATGGAGGAGGACCACGGCCGAAACCCCGAGGTCTTCGACGACCTGCTGCGCATCGACCACGGCACCGCGCTGATCGGCCGCCTCGCCGACTCCATCGCCGTCATCGGCGGCGGCCGGCCAGGCCGCCAGTGGCCGCAGCCCGTACCGCTCTACAGCGTGCTGCGCGGCGCGATGTCCCGCATCCTGGAGTACACCCGCATCGAGCTGCACTCCATCGCAAAGGTCAACATCAAGGGCACCTCCGTCGAGCCGATCATCCACGCCGCGGCCGAACTCCTCGACAACGCCACCCGCTACTCCCCGCCCCAGACCAAGGTGCACATCACCGCCACCGAGGTGCAGTCGGGGATCGCCGTCGAGATCGAGGACGGAGGGATCAGCCTCAGCGAGGAGAACCGCGCCAAGGTCGAGCGGATGCTCGCCGAGGCCCAGGCCGGGGTGGACGTCCAGGAGATCGGCGAGGCGCCGCGCCTCGGCATCGCCGTCGTCGGGCGCCTGTCGACGATGTTCAACATGCATGTCTCGCTGCGGCAGTCGGCCTACGGCGGCGTCCGCGCCATCCTCGTCATCCCGAACGACATGCTCACCACCGACCCCGCCCCCGGGTTCGCGCACGGCATCGGCGCCACCTCCGTGCCGACCCTGGACAACGACGGGGTCGAGGGGCCCGAGCGCACGAGCAAGAGGCGCCGTCCCACCACCGGGCCGCGCATCCCCGAGCAGTTCACCATGGAGGACGACATCCCCGTGGTGACCGAGTGGACCGCGAACGGTCTGCCGCAGCGCCGCAGCCGGGTGAAGACCCCGCTCAGTCAGCGCATGGCCGAGGCGGCCGCGGCCGAGGCCGCAGCCCAGGCCGTCGAGGCCGCGACGCACACCCCCTGGAACCCCGAGCCCGAACCGGAGAAGGAGGAGCCCGCGCCCGGACTGTGGGTGGAGGCGTTCATGAACGGGCTCAAGAAGGCCCCCGACCCGAACGCCTTCTCCGCCGGGCCCCCGGCCGACGACCCGCACGTATTCATCAGCCACGACGAGCCGGCGCCTGCCCAGGCCGACGACGAGGGGGACCACAAGTGATCCAGCAGCGAGGCAATTTCGACTGGTTGCTGAAGGAACTCGCCGACGGTGTACCGGGCGTCCACCAGGTCGTGGTGCTCTCCGCCGACGGTCTGCGCATCGCCCGCTACGGCGGCGACCCGGACGCGGCCGACCGCGTCGCCGCGGCCTGCGCCGGACTGCAGAGCCTGGCCGGAGCGGTCGCGGCCGAGATCCCGGACAGCGACGGCCGGATGCGCATGGTCATCATCGAGATCGACGGCGGCTACTTCTACATGATGGCGGCCGGACCCAACGCCTACCTCGCGGTCCTCGCCGACACGGTCGCGGAGGCCGGCCTGATGAGCAACCGCATGCGCGATCTCGTCCTGCGTATCGGCTCCCATCTGACCAGTCCGCCACGGCGCAACGGGCAGACCGTATGACTCCTTCGCGACGCCGCCGGCGTCAGCCCAGGCAGCAGCCCCCGCCGGAGCTCGTCGCGGCAGGCGGCCCGAAGGGGGGCGAACCGTACGGGGGCGAGCACCGGGAGGGTGAGCGCAAGCAGGGTGAACAGAAGCACCCCGAGCGGTTGTACATCCTCACCGGAGCGGCAGCCGGGGGCGAGCGCGCCCCGATCGACCTCGTCACCCTCATCGTGACCGGCGCCGACCCGCCGCCCACCGCCACGCCCGAGCAGTCGGCGCTGCTGCGGCTGTGCCGGGCCCCTCTGTCCGTGGCCGAGATCTCGGCCTATCTCAGCCTGCCGTTCAGTGTGGTGACGGTCCTGCTGACCGATCTGCTGGCGGCCGAACTGGTCCAGGCACGCGCCCCGATCGTCCGTCAGGCGGTGCCCGACCGATCCCTCCTCGAAGCGGTGATGCATGGACTTCAAAAGCTCTGACACCGTCCCCGGTCCACGGGCCGAGGACCACCTGCCGCACACCACACAGGCCGCGGTGAAGATCGTGATCGTGGGCGGCTTCGGGGTCGGCAAGACCACCATGGTCGGTTCCGTCAGCGAGATCAGGCCGCTGACGACCGAGGAGACCATGACCCAGGCGGGCATCGGGGTCGACGACAACTTCGGCTCCGACACCAAGACGGCCACCACCGTGGCCATGGACTTCGGCCGGATCGGCATCACCGAGCAACTGGTGCTGTATCTGTTCGGCACCCCGGGCCAGGAGCGATTCTGGTTTCTGTGGAACGGCCTCTTCGAGGGCGCGCTCGGTGCGGTCGTGCTGCTCGACACCCGCCGGCTCGAGGTCAGCTTCGACGTCATCGGCCGTCTGGAGGAGCGCGGCGTGCCGTTCGTGGTCGCGGTCAACTCCTTCCCGGACGCGCCCCGTTACCCCATCGAGGAACTGCGCGGGGCGCTCGACCTGCCCAAGGAGATCCCGATCACGGAGTGCGACGCACGGCGCCGGGCCTCCAGCCGCGAGGTCCTGATGACGCTGATGCGCTTCCTGCACTCCTTGGCGCTGACCCGCGCGCCTGCCTGACCGGGGCACGTCTGCGCCGTACCCGTCCCTGACTCGTGCTCGGTTCCGGACGTTCCGGCCCCCACCCCCGACGTCCGTTCTCCGTTCCGCATTTTTCGACGTGCGTTCCCCCTTCCCACGCCTCGTGCCCCCCGACGCTCCGGAGCGACCATCGTGACGCCTGAATCCCACTCCCGCACCGACCGGGACCCCGCCGCCGACGCCCCAGTGCCGCCGCCCGGCTGTCCGGTCCACTCCCTCGGACCCGGCGGAGCGCGCCGGCTGTACGGGCCCGAGGCGGAGGACCTGGGAGCCCTGTACGAGAAACTCCGTGCCGAGCACGGCGCCGTGGCCCCGGTGCTGATCCACGACGACGTGCCGATGTGGGTGGTGCTCGGTCACAGCGAGAACCTGCACATGGTGCGCTCTCCCTCGCAGTTCACCCGGGACAGCCGTACCTGGGAGCTGCTGAGGTCCGGCCGGGTCAAGCCCGACCACCCGCTCACCCCGCACTTCGCCTGGCAGCCGATCTGCTCCTACGCCGAGGGCGACGAGCACCTGCGGCTGCGCGGCGCGGTCACCGGCGCGATGTCGACCATCGACTACCGGGGACTGCGCCGGTACATCAACCGGGCGACGCAGAGCCTCGTGAACCGGTTCTGCGAGGAGGGCCGGGCCGACCTGGTCGGCCAGTTCGCCGACCATCTGCCGATGGCGGTGATGTGCGAGGTCCTCGGCATGGCCGACGAGTACAACGACCGGATCGTGCACGCCGCGCGCGACATGCTCAAGGGCACCGAGACCGCGATCGCCAGCAACCAGTACATCGTGGACGCCCTGACCCGGCTCACCGCCCGCCGCCGTACCCAGCCCGAGGAGGACTTCACCACCCACCTCGTCAACCACCCGGCACGGCTGACCGACGACGAGATCCGGGAGCATCTGCGGCTGGTCCTGATCGCCGCCTACGAGGCGACGGCCAACCTCATCGCCAACGTGCTGCGCGTGATCCTCACCGACCCGCGCTTCAGGGCCCAGCTCAACGGCGGGCAGATGACGGTGCCGGAGGCGGTCGAGCAGTCCCTGTGGGACGAGCCGCCGTTCAGCGGCATCCTCGGCTACTTCGCCAAGCAGGACACCGAGCTGGGCGGCCAGCGCATCCGCAAGGGGGACGGGCTGCTCTTCGGTATCGCGCCGGGCAACCTCGACCCGCGCGTAAGGCCCGACCTGTCCGCCAGCATGCAGGGCAACCGCTCCCACCTCGCCTTCGGCGGCGGCCCGCACGAATGCCCGGGCCAGGACATCGGCCGCGCCATCGCCGACACCGGCATCGACGCGCTGCTGATGCGGCTGCCGGACATCCGGCTGGACTGCCCGGAGGAGGAGTTGCGATGGACGGCGTCCATCGCGTCCCGGCATCTGGTGGAGCTGCCGGTGCGGTTCGAGTCGAGGCCGCCGCAGGACGTGACACAACGGCCGGCCCTGCGCCCGCTGCCCGCCCAGCGCCCCGGCTGGCTGATCACGACCGACGGGCCGAAGACCACCGAACTGGCGGCGGGCTGGCCGCTGCCGCCGGAATCGGCCGCGCGCTCGACTCCGACGGAGTCGGCCGCACATCCGCGGCGGGACGCGGAACCGCCGCGCCGTCCCGGCTTGTGGCAGCGGGTGCTGCGCTGGTGGCGCGGGGACTGAACCGCTACCGGGCCCAGTCCTCGTACGCCGACCAGGCTTCGAGCACCCGCCCGCTGACGAAACGGTGGGCGTGCCCCGTGACCGGATCGGTGAACTCCAGGACCCGCGCCAGCAGTTGGAGCGGGCGCCGGAAGTCACCGGCCGGCCGCGGGCCGGTCACCACCGGGTAGAGCGGATCGCCGAGGATCGGCAGCCCCGACGCGGCCATGTGCACCCGGAGCTGATGGGTCTGCCCGGTGGCGGGGAGCAGCCGGTAGCGTCCGCGGCCCGCCCGGTGGTCCAGCAGCTCGATCCGGCTGACGGCGTTGGGCTCGCCGGGCACCTCGCGGGCCGCGAGGACCCCGCGCTCCTTCACGATCCGGCTGCGTACCGTGCGCGGCAGGGGCACCGCAGGGTCGTACGGGGCGATGGCCTCGTACTCCTTGGTGACCTGTCGGTCGCGGAACAGCGACTGGTAGGCGCCGCGGTCCTCGGGGCGCACGGTGAACAACACCAGGCCCGCGGTGAGCAGGTCCAGCCGGTGCGCGGCGCCCAGCGCCGGAATGCCGAGGTCGCGCCGGAGCCGGGCGAGGGCGGTCTCGGTGACATGACTGCCGCGCGGGGTGGTGGCGAGGAAGTGCGGTTTGTCGGCGACGACGATGTGCTCGTCGCGGTACACCACCTCGACGGGGTACGGCACCCGTACCTCGGCGGGCAGATCACGGTGGAACCACACATACATACCGGGCACATAGGCCGTGTCGCGTGCGACGGCCCGCCCGTCCGCCCCGACGATCAGCCCCGCGTCGAACATTTCGTCGATGACCCCGTCCCCGGCCGCGAGCCGTGCGACGAGGTGGTCCCGCACGGTGGCCCACTCCTGCCCGAACGGCAGGCGCACCCGCACCGGATCGACCCCGTCGCGCTGGGGGAGGGGAGGGGGCGGGATCCGGGTCTTGCGTCGCATCACGGCCAAGCGTACGAGGTGCCGAGGCGGCCCCGGGCACGCGGCGGAGCGGGGCCGGCGCGGCTGTCGGCGGACCCGGTGCCAAAAGGGGCGAAATCCCCTGGGCCCCGCCCCGACCCGCTGACAGGATGGCGCGCATGCCTTACCTCGTCGGCGACGTCCTGCCTCCCGGAACCCTTGCCCGCACCCCCCAGCCCACCCTCACCGGCGACGGCCTGGTCCTGCGGCCCTGGTCGGCCGCGGACGCGCCGTCGGCGTACCAGGCGTTCCAGGACCCGGCCATGCGCCGGTGGCATCTGTCCGCCGCCGACTCCGAGGACGAGGTCACCGGCTGGATCGACGAGTGGGTGCGGTCCTGGGAGGGGGAGCGCAACGCCCAGTGGGCGGTGGCGGACGCCGGCACCGATCGACTGCTCGGCCGTGCGGCGCTGCGCAACATGGAGCTGGCGGACGGTGTGGCCGAGGTCGCGTACTGGACGGTCCCGGCCGCCCGCGGCCGGGGTGTGGCCTCGCGTGCGGTGACCGTGCCCACCGGCTGGGCCTTCGACGTCATCGGATTCCACCGCCTCGAACTGACGCATGCAACGAGGCGTCCTGCCGGGTCGCGACGAGGACGGGCTTCGCCCTCGAGGGCACCAAGCGCAGTGCCCTGCTCCATCCGGACGGCTGGCACGACCTGCACCTGCACGCCCGGGTCCGGGGCGACGCGGCCCCGGAGGGCCAGGAAAGGCAGGAGGCCAAGGAGGCCGCCTTCGTGAGGGCCGCCGCCCGGCAGGGGAGCCGGGCGGCGGCCCGTTTTCGGCATGCCGGCATGCCGGGACGCGGCGCCGTGCCCACCCGCGGGCCCAGGTGCCCCCTTGCGCCGACCCTCCGTTCGCGATATGTCGTGTGTATTGCGCCGAGCGATGAGTCGCGATATGTTCGGCCACGGATATTCGGAGGCGAGGTGACACCCCTATGGCGACAAAGCGCCGGAAGCTCAGCAATCCGCTCGCGCTCGCGGTCATGGTGCTGCTCATCGAGCGGCCGATGCACCCGTACGAGATCGCTCAGACCCTGCGCCGCCGCGGCAAGGACACCAGTCTGAAGATCAACTACGGCTCGCTGTACACCGTCGTCCAGAACCTGCAGAAGCACGGTTTCGTCGAGGTCGCCGAGGTGCAGCGCCAGGGCAACCGCCCCGAACGCACGCTTTACGGCATCACGGACGCCGGCCGGGTAGAGGCCACCGAGTGGCTGTCGGACCTGCTGGCCGTCCCGGTGGCGGAGTTCCCCGTCTTCGAGGCGGCACTGTCGCTGATGGGCGTGCTCCACCCCGAGGAGGTGGCCCGTCTGCTCGCGGAGCGGCTGGGCGGCCTGGATGTGCGGGCGGCGGCCCTGCGGGGCGTGCTGGACAAGCTCCACGAGACCCTGCCCCGGCTCTTTCTGATCGAGAGCGAGTACGAGCTCCACATGGTCGAGGCGGAGGCCGCATGGGTACGCGGCCTCCTCGCGGAGCTCCAGTCCGGCACGTTTCCCGGCGTAGGGGAGTGGCGGACCTTTCACGAGACGGGAGAGATCCCGGAGGCGTACCGGAAGGCGGAGGGCGGCGACGTGAACGGACCGTAGCCGCCGTAGCGGCAAAGACCCCGGCCGGGCTGTTGCAGCAGCCCGGCCGGGGTCTCGAACCCCGAGCTGAATCCGCCGTGAGGCACATCCAGGCGATCGAGGTGCGGCACACCCAGGATAGCCCGGCGCTCCTCACGCGGATCAGTCGTCCTTCCGCGCACAGCGGATCCCGACCACCCCGCTCATGCAGCTCATGAGGAGAACAGCCGTCATGAACACCCGTGCGCCCGCAGTGCAGGCGCGTCAGCTCGTCAAGACCTATCCCGGTGACGTCACCGCGTTGAACGGCCTGGACGTCACCGTCGAACCCGGTACCGTCTTCGGGCTCCTCGGCCCGAACGGCGCCGGCAAGTCCACCACCGTCAAGATCCTCACCACCCTGGCCCGCCCCGACTCGGGCTCGGCCACCGTCGCCGGGCACGACGTCCTGCGCCACCCGGACCGGGTCCGCAGGACGATCGGGGTGGTGGCGCAGAACTCGGGAGCCGACCCTGTCGCCACGGGCCGCGAGAACCTCGAACTCCAGGGTCGCCTCTACGGGGTGAGGGGTCGCCGGCTCACCGCGCGCGTGGACGAACTCCTGGAGCGCTTCACCCTCACCGAGGCCGCCCGGCGTCAGGTCAAGGGGTACTCCGGCGGTATGCGACGCCGCCTCGACGTCGCTCTCGGGCTCGTCCACCGCCCCGATGTGCTCTTCCTCGATGAACCCACCACCGGTCTCGATCCGGAGGCGCGCACTGCGATGTGGGACGAGATCGCCCGGCTCGCCGGTGACGAGGGACTGACCATCCTGCTCACCACGCACTATCTGGAGGAGGCCGACCGGCTCGCCGACCGCATCGCGATCGTCGACCGCGGCCGGGTCGTGGTCGAGGGCACTCCCGACGCGCTCAAGGGCGAACTGCGCGGCGACGCCGTCCATGTGGAGCTGCGCGAGACGCTCGAAGACGGCGCACGGGCAGCGCTGCGGGGCGCCCTAGGGGCGCTCCCGGGCGTGCACGAGGTCCTGTTCGACGGGCGCCGTGTCAGCGTCCGCGCCGACGACGGAGCGGCCGCCGTGCCCGCGCTGCTCGGCGCGCTGGAGCGGGCCGGGTCGGGTGTGGCCTCCGTGACCGTCGCCCGCCCCTCGCTCGACGACGTCTATCTCCGGTACGCGGGCCGCCGTTACTCCGAGGCGGCGTCCCTCGGCGCCGACGCCCTCGTCCTCGCGGGAGGTGCCCGATGAGTGCCTCGCTCTCCGAGACCTGGTACATGACCAGGCGTCAGCTGATGGTCTTCGCCCGGCAGCCCGCGTACGCGGTCATCACCCTGATCCAGCCGGTGATCTGGCTGTTCCTCTTCGGCGGCCTGTTCAAGAAGGTCGTCGAACTCGGCGGCTTCGGCACCACCTCGTATCTGGACTACCTCGTCCCGGGCGTGGTGGTGATGAGTGCCCTCAGCTCCAACATGTGGGCGGGCATGGGGACCCTGGAGGAGATCCAGCGGGGCACGCTCAACCGCTTTCTGACCACGCCGGTCAGCCGGGCCGCGCTGATGAACGGCAACGTCGTCAACAACGGTCTGATCACGGCCCTGCAGTCGGTCGTCATCGTGCTGCTCGGTCTGCTGGGCGGCGCCGACTACCCGGGCGGCATCGGCGGTGTCGCCGTGCTCGTCGTCGCCTCGGTGCTGCTCGGCACCGTCTTCGGGGCGCTGTCCAACGCGCTGGGCATGCTGGTGCGGGAGAGGGAGTCGATCATCGGGATCAACACCTTCCTGCTGCTCCCGCTGACCTTCCTGTCCTCCGCCTTCATGGCGCCCTCGCAGATGCCCTCGTGGATCCGCCACGTCGCCGACTTCAACCCGCTCGACTGGGCGATGGTCGCGGGCCGTTCGGCGATGTCCGCGCACCCCGACTGGGGCGATGCGCTCGGCCGCGGCGGGGCGCTGCTGGGGCTCGCGATCGCCGCGGTGTGGTTGTCGATCGGCACGTTCCGGTCCTACCAGCGGTCGGTCTGATCCCCCGGCCGGTCTGATCCGCGTACGCGAAGGGGCGGCACCGCGCAGGTGCCGCCCCTGTGCGTCTTCCCGGTTCTTCCCGGTTCTTCCGTCTTCTTCCGCGGTCCTCACGCGGCGGACGCGCTCTCCTGCTCTGCCTCGATGCGGGCGTTCCAGTCCCGCTTGGACGCCTGCCAGCCGTCCTCGTTGTGGCCGAGGCGCCAGTAGCCGGAGATGGAGAGGTCCTCGCGCGGGATCTGGTGCTCGACGCGCAGCAGCCGGCGCAGCTCCTTCACCCAGCCGGCCTCGCCGTGGACGAACGCGTGCGGCCGGCCCTCGGGGAACCGAAGCGCCCGCACCGCCTCGACCAGGGCCTCGCCGACCGGGCGGTCGCCGCGGTGCAGCCAGACGACCTCCACATCGGAGTCGATCTTCTGCTCCTCCTCGCGGCCCGCGACCTCCACGAAGGCGTATGCCTCGGCGCCGTCGGGCAGTGCCTCCAGGGCGGCCGCGATCGCCGGCAGTGCGCTCTCGTCCCCGGCGAGCAGATGCCAGTCGGCGCTCGCGTCCGGGGCGTAGGCGCCGCCGGGACCCATGAACCGCACGGTCTCGCCCGGCTGAGCGCGCAGCGCCCAGGGGCCGGCCAGGCCCTCGTCGCCGTGGATGACGAAGTCCAGGGTCAGTTCACGGTGCTCGGGGTCCCAGCCGCGCACCGTGTACGTCCGCGTCACCGGCCACTGCTCACGCGGGAACTCCTCGCGGATGCGCTGCATGTCGAAGGGCTCGGGATAGGTGACGCCCTCGGCCGGGAAGAGCAGCTTCACATAGTGGTCCGTGCAACTGCCCGCGGCGAACTCGGCGAGCCCCTCGCCGCCCAGCACCACCCGCTGCATGTGCGGAGTCAGCCGCTCCGTGCGGACGACCTGCGCCGCGTGGGCCTTGCGTGCTCTGCCTGCCGGGCGCTCTGCCATGACGGCCTCCCCAATCATTGCTTAGGGTTACCTAAGTTAGCATCTCATACCCGTCAACACCTCTTTCAGGGAAGGGCGGCCGGCATGTTTCGGGGAAGTGCGTCGGGCGCGCCGCTGCGGAGCCGGCACTCAGGTGCCGAGCGTGGTGAGCAGGCGCTGCAGTGAGCTGCCCAGGCCCCAGCGGGCCGCCAGTCCGTCCAGGGCCGCAGGGTGGCGCGGCGCGTGCGGCAGGGCCGTGCCGACCTCCGGCAGGGGGACGTCGCCGGCGACCCGTACGACCTGCGGCGCGACCGCCACGTACGGCCGTGCCTCGTCGAGCCGCTTGCGCTGGGCCGCGGTGAGTGCGGACTTCGGGTCGTCCACCGCGGCCATGATCCCCGCGAGGTCCCCGAACTGCGCGAGCAGTTTGGCGGCGGTCTTCTCGCCGATGCCCGGCACCCCCGGCAGCCCGTCGCTCGGGTCGCCGCGCAACAGCGCCAGATCCGCGTAACCGGGGCCGTCGACGCCGTACTTCTCGCGCAGGACCGCCTCGTCCGTGAGCTGGAGCGTGCCGACGCCCTTGAGCGGATACAGCACGCGCACCCCGCGCGCGTCGTCGACCAGCTGGTACAGATCGCGGTCGCCGGTCACGATGTCGACCGGGCCCTTCGCGCGGGCCGTGAACGTGCCGATCACGTCGTCCGCCTCGTACCCCGCCACGCCGACGCGCGCGATGCCCAGCGCGTCCAGTACCTCCTCGATGACCGGCACCTGGGGGGAGAGCGTGTCCGGCACCTCCTCCTCGTCCGGGCCCGCCGCGTGCTCCTCGGCCACCCGGTGTGCCTTGTAGGACGGGATCAGCTCGACCCGCCACTGCGGGCGCCAGTCCGCGTCCATGCAGGCGACCAGCTCGTCCGGGCGGTGGTCCCGGACCAGGCGGTCGATGAAGTCGAGCAGCCCGCGCACGGCGTTCACCGGTGCGCCGTCCGGGGCCTTCACGGACTCCGGGACGCCGAAGTAGGCGCGGAAGTAGAGCGAGGCGGTGTCGAGGAGCATCAGGCGTCGGGTCACCTTCCGCATCATGCCGTACGGCACCGACAGCGACCCGAAGGCTCCCGGGGGGCTGTCCGGGGCCGGCCGGTCCTCGGCGGTGGACCCGGCTTCCGCACAGGCGTACGGTCCGATCCGTACGGACGTACGAGTGGGATCCGGACAACCCGATCGGCTCCCGGGGGCCGCCGCACCGTCTCCCGGCCGCCCCGGGGGTGCCGTCCGCCGCACCGGCAACCCCGGTCCCGCCCGTGCTGCTCGGGCCCCCCGGACGACCCCGGGACCCCCGACCGGCGGGATGCTCCGCTCCGGCCTCCGGAACCCGGCCGACCGCCCTGCTCCGGACCTCGGCGGAGCCCTGGCGGAGGTGCTGGCAGCACCTCTGATCAGCGCTTTCGTTCAGTACGTGGACGGCGTGCGCGGGGCGGCGGAATGGCTCGTCCGGTGGCGCGAACCGGGACCCTCACCACTCTTGTATGTGACACCGATGTGACGGGCGCATGAAACGGTTTGCCGAACATGCGTAGGGTGCAGACAACTCAACAGAAGCAGTGCAGCGATGCATCATCGGGCCCGGCGGCGTGTCTGCCGTGCAGGGCGGTCGGACCGACGAGCCAGGGAGGGAGCCGGAGCGATGGGCGACCACAAAGAACAGCCCCTTCGGGTGGGCGCTGCCGTCCGACGGCGGCGCCGGGCGCTGGAGCTCACCCTCGCCGTCGTGGCCCGGCGCAGCGGCCTGTCCGTCCCCTTCCTGAGCCAGGTCGAGAACGAGCGGGCGCGCCCCAGCCGTCCCTCCCTGGAGCGGATCGCCGACGCGCTCGGCACCACCGCCGTCGAACTGCTCGCGGCGGCCGACCCGGCGTGCAGCGTGGACGTCCTGCGCGCCGTCGACGAGGCCGTCGAGCCCGGCCGGGCGCTGGTGCGCCCGCTGGTGCGCGGACACCATCAGCTGCATGCGATGGAGTTCATCGGGGACCATGACGAGGGCCGTGAATTCCAGCACCGCAACGACGAGTTGATGTACGTCGTCGAGGGCGCCGTCGAGGTGGAGGCGGAGGGCCGGGCGCACCGCCTCGGGCGCGGCGACACCCTGTATCTGAGCGGGGGAGTGCGCCACCGCTGGCGGGCGACCGTGCCGGACACCCGGGTGATCGTCGTCGCGGTCTCCGACCATGTCGAGGCGGTCGAGGACCCCGCCCGCCGACGCCGCTGACCCCGCCGGGTCCCCGTCACCGCCCGCCGGGTCCGAGGAGGCCTCGATGCGTGTCGTCTCGCTCGTCCCGTCGCTGACCGAGGCCGTGGCCGCCTCCGTGCCCGGCGCGCTGGTCGGCGCGACCGACTGGTGCAGCCACCCCCAGGACCTCGATGTCGTCCGGATCGGCGGCACCAAGAACCCCAAGGTCGAGCGGATCGTCCAGCTCGCCCCCGACCTGGTGCTCGCCAACGAGGAGGAGAACCGCGAGCCGGATCTCGCCGCCCTGCGCGCGGCGGGACTGACGGTCCTCGTCACCGAGGTGAGGGACGTGCCGGGGGCCTTCCGCGAACTGGAGCGGGTCGTGGCCGCGTGCGGGGCGCCCGCCCGGCCGCGCTGGCTGGAGGAGGCCCGCGCCGCCTGGGCGCGGCTGCCGGTGCCCGAGCGCCGTACGAGCGCCGTGGTGCCCGTCTGGCGGCGGCCCTGGATGGTGCTGGGCCGCGACACCTTCGCCGGGGACGTCCTGGCCCGGCTCGGCGTGGACAACGTGTACGCGGCGCACCCGGAGCGCTATCCGCGGATCCCCCTGGAGGAGCTGCACGCGGCGGCCCCTTCCGTCGTGGTGCTGCCCGACGAGCCCTACCGCTTCACGGCCGAGGACGGCCCGGAGGCGTTCCCGGGGACGCCGTGCGCACTGGTCGACGGACGTCACCTCACCTGGTACGGCCCCTCCCTGGCCGAGGCGCCGCGCGTCATCGCCGAGGCGCTGCGAGCAGCTCCCCGCTGACGACTCCCCGGCCCGTGCGGCAGGCGGCGACGGCCCAGGCGGCGACGAGCAGCACATACAGCCCGGTCGCGAGCGCGTCGAAGGCAGTGAGCCCGGTGCGCCGGGCCAGCGCCTCCGCGCCGGTGACACAGGTGCCGACCGGGAACGTGAACGCCCACCAGGTCATCGTGAACCCCATGCCCCGCCGCCGTGCGCGCACCGTCAGGGCGCCGGCGAGGGCCAGCCACAGCAGGGCGAAGCCCAGCACCGGAACGCCGTAGAGCAGGGCGAGGACGTCGAATCCGCGGGCGTACTGCGGCGCTACGACCCCCGCCGCGACGGCCGCGAACGCGCCGGTGGCGGTGACGGACTGGCCGAGCGGACCGAGGACCAGGAACAGGGCCGGCGTCTGCGCGAGCGGCAGCGGGCCCCTGATGATCAGCCGGGCGAGGATGAGCGGCAGCATCACGAGCGTGGCCAGGAGGCTCAGCCCGAACATCGCCACACAGCACAGCAGCAGCGTCTCCCGGCCCTGCCCGGCGGGCAGATGCGGGACCAGCAGCGGTCCCTGGGCCGCGGAGACCATGGGGGCGACCAGACACAGCAGCCACACCGGGCCGGCCTGGTCCGGTTCGATGCGATGCCGGGCGACCATCAGATACGGCACGGCCACGGCGACGGCCAGCCCGGCGGCGCTGCCGGCGGTGAACAGGACGGTGTCCAGGGCGACGGCGGGGCCGGGCCCGATCCAGTCCCGGCCCACCGTCATGGCACCGCCGCCCACGGCGAGCAGGGCCATGGCGAGGCAGCCGTAGAAGGGGGCCATGGCAGGGTCGCGGAGATGGGCGCGGGCCTGGTCGCGGTGGTGGATCCAGTGCAGGGCGCGGGCGCCGAGGAGGAGCACGAGCAGGGCCAGCGAGAGCGCCCAGACGGCCGCGCAGGCGGTCCGCAGCCCCGGCATCCGCGCGGCGTCGGGCAGCCCCGCACCGGCCGTCGCCACGATCGCCGTGCCCATGACGGAGGCGTACCAGTTCGGGCCGAGGTGGCGGACGGCTGTGGCGCGACGCCGGGGGGCGCAGGGAAGGACCAGGGGCTGGGCTGCGGTGACCATGACTGCACCATCTCCCAGGACCGCCCCGCCGACCAGGGACTATGCCTCTATGAGGGCATAAGCTGGTCTTATGAGCATGGCGGACGACGAGGGGATCCCGGTGGCCGGTCTGGCCCGCCGGGTGCCGGACCTGGGGGCTTTGGAGCTGCTGCTCGCCGTCGCCCGGCTGGGCAGTCTGGGGCGTGCGGCGCGGGAGCTGGGGATCACCCAGCCCGCGGCCAGCAGCCGGATCCGGTCGATGGAGCGGCAGCTCGGCGTGGCGCTGGTGGACCGCTCGCCGCGCGGCTCACGGCTGACCGACGCGGGGGCGCTGGTCACCGACTGGGCGCAGCGGATCGTGGAGGCGGCGGAGGCGTTCGACGCGGGGGCACAGGCGCTGCGGGGCCGCCGGGACTCGCGGCTGCGGGTGGCCGCGAGCATGACGATCGCGGAGTATCTGCTGCCCGGCTGGCTGGTCGCGCTACGGGCCCAACGCCCGGACACGGCGGTGTCGTTGCTGGCCGGGAACTCGGCGGCGGTCGCCGGACGTCTGCTCGCGGACGAGGCGGACCTGGGTTTCGTGGAGGGCCTCACCGTGCCGACGGGTCTGGACGCCGCCGTCGTCGCCCACGACCGCCTCATCGTGGTGACGGCCCCGGGGCACCCCTGGGCGCGCCGTCGTGCGCCCCTGTCCGCCGGGGAACTGGCCTCGACCCCGCTGATCCTCCGGGAGGAGGGCTCGGGCACCCGGCAGGTCCTCCAGACGGCCCTGGGGGGCCTGGCGCGCCCCCTGCTCGAACTGTCCTCGACGACGGCGGTCAAGGCCTCCGCGGTCAGCGGGGCGGGTCCGGCGGTGCTGAGCGAACTCGCCGTCGGGGAGGAACTCTCGGCCCGCCGCCTCGTGAGCGTCCCCGTGGAGGGCGTACGACTGGACCGGGCGCTGCGGGCCGTGTGGCGCACGGGCCACCGGCCGACGGGCCCGGGGCGGGACCTGCTGGGACTGACGCGCGGGTAGCGGGCGCCGCCGCGGTCAGGGGGTCGACGCGGCCCGCACCAGTGCCTTCATCACCCGTACGTCCTCGCCCATCTCCGGATGCCACTGGACGCCCAGCACCCAGTCGCCCCCGGGCCGTTCCACCGCCTCGACCGTGCCGTCCTCGGCGTGGGCCGAAACCACCAGCCCCGCCCCGAGCCGGTCCACCGCCTGATGGTGGTGCGTCGGCACGGACACCGGCTCCGGCGCCGCCTCCGCGTACCGGGTGCCCGGCACCGGCTTGACCGTGTGCTGTCCGAACACCCCCACCTGTGCGGAGGCGTGCCCGTCGAGGTGCTGCACGAGCGTGCCGCCCAGGGCGACGTTCAACAGCTGCATCCCGCGGCAGATGCCGAGCAGGGGAGTGCCGGCGGCCAACGCCGCCTCGATCAGGGCGAGTTCCCAGGCGTCCCGCTCGGGCGCCGGCCCACCGGTCCGGGGGGAGCGCTCGGCACCGTAGCGGGACGGGTCGACGTCCGGGCCGCCCGCGATCACCACACCGTCCAGCCGGGCCACCGTCGCCGCCGCGTGCGCCGGATCGTCCGGCGGCAGCATCGCGGCCAGTCCGCCGGCCCGCTGCACCAGCAGCGGATAGCCCGCGGGCAGCAGCGCCGCGTCCAGCTCCCACCGGCCCCAGCGGGTGCGGGCCTCCAGATAGGTGCTGACACCGATCAGTGGTCGTGCGGTCACATCGGCCTCCCCTGGCTCCAATGGAGTGAACTCATACCTTTACCCGGCACTGGGATGTGTGTCCCGCACGAGGTGTGTTCACGCCAGGAACCCCCGCAGCAGCGCCGCCGTCCCGGCGCAGTGCTCCCGCATCATCTCCCGCGCTCCGTCCGCGTCCCCGTCGAGCACCGCCTCCACCAGCGCCTCGTGCTGGCGCTGCGAGTGCTCCAGGTTCCGCACCAGCAGCGGGATGCAGTCCAGCAGGTCGTTGACCGTCGCGCGGACGGCCGCGTACTGCGCCGTCAGCGACGGCGAGCCGCACAGCTCGGCCAGGGTCAGATGCAGCAGGGTGTCCCGCCGCCGGTACTCGGCGAGCGGGGCGTCCTGGGTGCGCGCCAGCGCCTCCCGCAGCCGCGCCTCCTGTTCCCGGGTGAGGCCGTGGGCCGCGCACAGGCCCGCCGCCCCCACCTCCAGCACCTCGCGGAACCGCAGCACGTCCTCGATGTCGCTGCCCGCGACCCGCCGGCGTAGCTCGTCCCCGCCGCCCGCGTCGGCCCGGGGCCGCACGAACGTGCCGCCGTAGCGCCCGCGCCGCGACTCCACCAGGCCCTGGTCCTGGAGCACCTTCAGCACCTCGCGCAGCGTCACCCGGCTGATCCCCAGCCGCTCCGCCAACTCCCGCTCCGCGGGCAGCCGTTCGCCTCCGGGTACCAGTCCGAGGCGGACGATCTGGAGGATCTGCTCCAGCGCCTCCTCGAAGCCGTTGCCCGCCCGCACGGGCCGCAGCACCGGGGTCAGCCGGTCCCGCGGGCCGCCGCCGGACTCCGCCTGCGACATCGGGCCGCGCCCCCTTCCCAAGAAATGGTTCTCGGAAATACCTTATGACTCTCGGCGGACCGAAGGAGACCTTCCGTGGCAGACCGCACACCCCCGCTCGGCGTCGAGGAACTCCATGCCCTCGTCGCGGGCGGCGAGATCGACACCGTCGTCCTCGCCTTCCCCGACATGCAAGGGCGTCTCCAGGGCAAACGGTTCGCCGCCCGCTTCTTCCTCGACGAGGTGCTGGAGCACGGCACGGAGGGCTGCAACTACCTCCTCGCCGTCGACACCGAGATGAACACGGTCGACGGCTACGAGATGTCCTCCTGGGACCGCGGCTACGGCGACTTCGCCCTCCACCCGGACCTCGGCACCCTGCGCCGGGTGCCCTGGCACGAGGGCACGGCCCTGGTCGTCGCCGACCTCGCCTGGAGCGACGGATCCCCCGTGGCCGCCGCGCCCCGTCGGATCCTGCGGCACCAGCTGGAGCGCCTCGCCGCCCTGGGACTCACCGCCCAGGTGGGCACCGAGCTGGAGTTCATCGTCTTCAAGGACACCTACGAGCAGGCCTGGGACGCGAACTACCGGGCCCTGACCCCGGCCAACCAGTACAACATCGACTACTCCGTGCTCGGCACCGGTCGCATCGAGCCCCTGCTGCGCCGTATCCGCAACGAGATGGCGGCCGCCGGCCTCGTCGTCGAGTCCGCCAAGGGCGAGTGCAACCCCGGCCAGCACGAGATCGCGTTCCGGTACGACGAGGCCCTGGTCACCTGCGACCAGCACGCCCTCTACAAGACCGGTGCCAAGGAGATCGCGGCCCAGGAGGGCGTCTCGCTCACCTTCATGGCGAAGTACAACGAGCGGGAGGGCAACTCCTGCCACATCCACCTCTCCCTCACGGACGAGGACGGGCGTACCGTCATGCCCGGCGCGCCCGACGACCCCGGCGGGATGTCGCAGGTGATGCGGCACTTCCTCGCGGGACAGCTCGCCGCCCTGCGCGAGTTCACGCTCCTGTACGCGCCGGGCATCAACTCCTACAAGCGTTACCAGCCCGGCTCCTTCGCCCCGACCGCGGTCGCCTGGGGGCACGACAACCGCACCTGCGCCCTCCGCGTGGTCGGGCACGGCCGTTCGCTGCGCTTCGAGAACCGGGTGCCCGGCGGCGACGTCAACCCGCACCTCGCGGTCGCCGGCATGGTCGCGGCCGGCCTGTACGGCATCGAGCAGCAGCTGGAGCTCCCCGACCCCTGCCCCGGCAACGCCTACAGCGCCGAGTACGAGCACATCCCCACCACGCTGCGCGAGGCCGCCGAACTCTGGGAGAACAGCGCCGTCGCCAAGGCCGCCTTCGGCGACGAGGTGGTCGCGCACTACCTCAACATGGCCCGCGTCGAGCTGGCCGCCTTCGACGCCGCGGTGACCGACTGGGAGCTGCGCCGCTCCTTCGAACGCATGTGAGAGGTCCTTTCGTGCCGAACGAGCATGAGCTGCAGGTACTCAACCCGGCCACCGAGGAGGTCGTCGCCACCGTCCCCGCCGCCACCGCGGCCGACGTGGACGCCGCCGTCGTACGCGCCGCCCGGGCGCAGTCCCGGTGGGCGGCGCTGCCGCCCGGCGACCGTGCCCGGCTGCTGCGCCGGTTCGCCGTGACGGTCGACGAACACCTCGAAGAACTCGCGTGGCTGGAGGTCCGCGAGGCGGGACACACGATCGGCAACGCCCGCTGGGAGGCGGGCAACGTCCGTGATCTGCTCGACTACGCGGCCGGGGGAGTGGAGCGGCTCACCGGCCGACAGATCCCGGTCCCGGGCGGGCTGGACATCACGATCCTCGAACCGCTCGGCGTCGTGGGCGTCATCGCGCCCTGGAACTTCCCGCTGCCGATCGCGGCGTGGGGCACCGCCCCGGCGCTCGCGGCGGGCAACGCGGTGCTGCTCAAACCCGCCGAGACGACCCCCCTCACGGCCCTGCGCCTGGCCGAACTGGCGCTTGCGGCGGGCCTGCCGGACGGACTGTTCCAGGTGCTGCCCGGCCACGGCCCCGTCGCGGGCGCCGCACTCGTCGAGCACCCGGGCGTGGCGAAGATCGTCTTCACCGGGTCGACGGCCGTGGGCAAAAACGTGCTGGCCAAGGGCTCCGCCCTCCTCAAACGCGTCACCCTCGAACTCGGCGGCAAGAGCCCCAACATCGTCTTCGCCGACGCCGACCTCGACGCCGCCGCTGCCGCCGCCCCCATGTCCTTCCTCGACAACTCCGGCCAGGACTGCTGCGCCCGCACCCGCATCCTCGTCCAGCGCTCCGCCCGCGACCGCTTCCTCGACCTGCTCGCCCCCGCGATCGAAGCGGTCGTGGTCGGCGACCCGGCCGAGAAGAGCACCCAGATGGGACCGCTGATCTCCAGGACCCAGCTGGAACGGGTCCGCGGCTACGTCGACGCCGACGCCCCCGGCATCCGCGGCAAGGCCCCCGAGGGCCCCGGATTCTGGTTCCCGCCCACCGTCCTTACCGGTGTCGAACCGCATGCGCGCGTGGCCGTCGAGGAGGTCTTCGGGCCGGTCGCCGTCGTGCTGCCGTTCGAGGACGAGGCCGACGCGATCCGCCTCGCCAACGACACCTCCTACGGCCTCTCGGGCTCCGTCTGGACCCGGGACGTCGGCCGCGCGCTGCGGGTCGCCGGGGCCGTCCGCGCGGGCAATCTGTCCGTCAACTCCCATTCCAGCGTCCGCTACTGGACCCCCTTCGGCGGCTTCAAGCAGTCGGGGATCGGCCGTGAACTCGGCCCGGACGCCCTGACCGCCTTCACCGAGACCAAGAACGTCTTCATCAGCACGGAGGGCCCCGCACAGTGACCTCGCAGACACCCGACATCATCTGCCGCCGCCTGGTCGGCCGGACCGCCGTCGTCACCGGAGCCGGCAGCGGCATCGGCCTCGCCACCGCGCGCCGGCTCGCCGCAGAGGGCGCCCATGTCATCTGCGGCGACATCGACGAGACCCGCGGCAAGGCCGCCGCCGACGAGGTCGACGGGCTGTTCGTGAAGGTCGACGTCACCGACGCCGACCAGGTCGAAGCGCTCTTCAAGGCCGCCTACGACACCTACGGCAGCGTCGACATCGCCTTCAACAACGCCGGCATCTCACCGCCCGACGACGACTCCATCCTGGAGACCGGCCTGGAAGCCTGGAAGCGGGTCCAGGAGGTCAACCTGACCTCTGTCTATCTGTGCTGCAAGGCCGTGATCCCCTATATGCGCCGCCAGGGCAAGGGGTCCATCATCAACACGGCGTCGTTCGTCGCCCGGATGGGCGCGGCCACCTCGCAGATCTCGTACACCGCCTCCAAGGGCGGCGTGCTCGCCATGTCCCGGGAACTGGGCGTGCAGTTCGCCCGCGAGGGCATCCGGGTCAACGCGCTGTGCCCCGGGCCGGTCAACACCCCTCTGCTGCAGGAGCTGTTCGCCAAGGATCCCGAGCGCGCCGCACGCCGCCTCGTGCACATCCCGGTCGGGCGGTTCGCGGAGGCCGAGGAGATCGCCGCGGCCGTCGCGTTCCTCGCCAGCGACGACTCCTCCTTCGTCAACGCCGCCGACTTCCTGGTGGACGGCGGCATCTCGGGCGCGTACGTCACGCCGCTGTAAGGACGGGCGGAAGGGGGCCTGTGGGCCGGGTCGCGGCCGCCGTCCCGGCGGTCGCGGACCCGCACGGCCGGGCGCTCGTCACAGGAAGGTGTGTCCCTCGCCCCGGTAGGTCGGCACGGTCGCGGTGACCCCGTTGCCCGCCACCAGGTGCAGCGCATCGAACCGCTCGCACAGCTCGCCCGCCTTGGCGTGCCGGAACCACACCTTGTCGCCGATGAGAAGGTCGTCGGCGGGTGCGCCCAGCAGCGGCGTCTGCACCTCGCCCGGACCCTCCTGGGGGTCGTAGACAAGTCCCTCGGGCAGATACGGGACGGGCAGCCGGTCGGGTCCCGCCGCTCCCGAGGCGGGGTAGCCGCCGCCCAGCACGGTCACCACGCCCACCCCCGGCCGGCGTACGACGGGCTGGGCGAACAGCGCGGCCGGCCGACCGTGGAACGAGGTGTAGTTGTCGAACAGCCGCGGCACATACAGCCCCGAGCCCGCCGCTATCTCGGTCACCGCGTCCTCGGCGGCCGTGTACTGCACACTGCCCGTTCCGCCGCCGTTGACGAACTCCAGGTCCGGCGCCACGGCCCGGACGGCACGCACCACCTCGGCACGCCGCCGGGCCAGCTCCCTGCGAGCCGTGGCCTGCATCAGCCGGATGGCCCGCGAGCGCACCGGCCGCCCCGCCACCGCGTCACCGACACCGGCGATATGGCCCTCGTAGGCCATGAGGCCCACCAGCCGGAAGCCGGGGGTACGCGCCACCACCCGGGCCATCTCCGCGACCTGGGCGGCCGAGTGCAGCGGTGAGCGCCGCGCACCGACCCGCACCCGCCCCCCGAGCAGCTTCAGCGAGGTGTCCAACTCCAGGCAGACCCGTACCACTTCGGTGCCGCCCTCGCGGGCGCCGTCGATGAGACGCAGCTGGGCCGGGTCGTCGATCATCACCGTGACGGAGGCGGCGAGCTTGGGGTCGCCCGTCAGCTCGGCGAAGCCCCGGCGGTCGGCCGACGGATAGGCGAGCAGCACGTCGTCGAAGCCGGACCGGGCCAGCCACAGCGACTCGGCGAGCGTGAAGGACATGATGCCCGCGAAACCCTCCCGGGCCAGGATCCGTTCGAGCAGGGCACGACAGCGCACGGACTTGCTGGCGACCCGGATCGGCTTGCCGCCGGCCCTGCGGCGGAGATCGTCGGCGTTCGCGTCGAACGCCTCCAGGTCCACGATCGCGACAGGCGCGTCGAGATGGGCGGTGGCCCGGTCGTAGCGGGCCCGGTCTGCGGCGCGGGCAGTCATGAACGAAGCCTGCCAGACGCGAATTCCGCAGGGTAGGGGGACGATCCGGGCAGATGCCCCGGTGCGGGCGTCTGGTTCCCGTTCGAGGGGCATCAGCCCGTAGAGTGACGCGCACGCGATGAGCGAGGGGCGCCGCCCAGGCGTATGTACCGGGGGATGCGTGTCCGGTCACGCGGGTATGCCTGCCCAGGGACGGGCGGTGCGTCCGCATCGCGCGTACGGACCGCTCCCACGGGCGGTCGAACTCCCCGGGACACCCCGGGGCGGCCCGGCCACAACGAAACGGGGGGTGCATGAGCACGGAAGCGCGCCGCGCCTCCATCCCTCCGCGCCCTCCGCATCCGCCCCGCCCGTCGAGCCCGCCGGGCACGGCCTCCGCGCAGCCCGACCGCACGCCGCCCGCTCCGCAGGGCCCGCCCGTGCCGGGGCCGCGCGACCACGCCGAGGTTCCGCCCCGCCCCGAGCAGCCGCCCGCGCCGGGCACCGCACCCCGGCGGGACGTCCCCGCCCGCCCGGCCGCGCAGCCCCGGCCGAGCGCGCCGCCGCACAGGATCCCCGCACCGCAGGAGCGGCCCTCCGCGCGCACGGCTCCGCCCCGCCCCGCCGGCCACCCGTCGGCCCCCGCGCCCTCGGCCGCGGCGAACGCGTCGCTGCCGACGGACGCGCCCGCCTCCTTCGAGCGGGCCGGTGCGAACGGTTCGCCGGGCGGGTCCGCTCCCGTCGCCCCGCCCTCCCAAGCCGGTGCGACCACGCGGCCCTTCCGGATCGGCGCGGCCGGCGCGCGGCCCACGGCTTCCGGCGGCCCGGCGCCCCGGCCGTCCGGTGCCACGGCGACCCCGGCCTCCGGCGGCACGGCGGCCCCCGCCCCCGTCGGCGCCTCGGACGCCTACGCGCGCGGTGTCGCCGCCCACCCCCGGCTCGACCAGCAGGACTGGCCCGCCGCCCCGCCCGCGCCGGCGCCCACCGCGCGCTTCCCGGACGCACCGCCCACCGTGGGCGTGTCCCTGCCGGGCGCCGGGACGGCCCCCGCACCGCCGGGGCCCGCCGAGGGCATCGTGGAGACGACCGCGCGCCTGGGGCCCGGCCCCGACACGGCCCGCCGCGTCATCTCGCCGCGCCCCGTCGTCAGCTTCGCCGAACCCGACATCCGCGACGCCGACACCGCGCGCCCGCGGCTGCTGGGCATCCTGGTGGGCCCCCGCACCGCCGGGGCCGCCGTCTGCCTGGTCCTCGGTCTCGGGCTCATCGGCGGTGCCGTGACCGGCGGTTGGCTCGTCGGCGGCGGTTCCGGAGAGGGGGCGCAGGGGGCGTACGCCGTCGCCGGGAGCCTCTGGCACGACGCGCCCGTCGACCAGCTCTTCCCGCCCACCGTGCACGGCCCGGGCGCCGGCCCCGGCGGCGCCGACCGCACCTGGACACGCGTCGCCGTCGCCCCCGACAGCGGCTGCGCGGACGCCTTCGACCCGCTGCTGCGCAAGGCCCTCGCCCCCGCCGGCTGTCTGCGGCTGCTGCGCGCCACCTACACGGACGCGACCCGCAGCGAGGTCACCACCGTCGGCCTGCTCTTCACCCGGGCCGACTCCGCCGCCATGACCGCCCTCGCCCGCCGCTTCAAGAACGAGGGCCTCGACCGGCGCACCGACCTCATGCCCCGCCCCTACGCCGCCCACGGCACCGTCGCGGCGGGCTTCGGCGACGACCAGCGCGCCTCCTGGACGATCTCGATCCGCACGGACCTGCCCGTCGTCGTCTACGCCGTCTCCGGCTTCGCCGACGGCCGTACCGTCACCGAACCGCAGCCCGCCGTGGACGCCATGAAGACCGGCGCGACCACGGCCCCCGCCCAGGCGGGTCTCGGCAACGAGGCGACGGGCCTCGCCGACCGCATCGCCGCCGCCCTCCGCAAGAGGGTCACCGCGGCCACGGAGAAGCCGTCATGAACCCCGCCACGAGCCCCCGCCTCGCCGCCGAAGACGCCGTCACGACCCGCCCCAGGACCGGTGCGCGCCTCCTGACCGTCCTGCTCGCCGGCTCCCTGGCCCTGCTGCCCTCCACGGTCGCGCACGCCGACAGCATCCGCGCCCAGGAGTGGGCCCTGGACGCCCTGCACGCCCAGCAGGTCTGGCAGACGACCAAGGGCAAGGGCGTCACCGTCGCCGTCCTCGACACCGGTGTGGACGCGACCCATCCCGACCTCGCGGGCAATGTGCTCCCCGACAAGGACATGGTGGGCTTCGGCGCCCAGCAGGGCGACCGCCCCTGGGCACGGCACGGCACCGCCATGGCCGGCCTCATCGCCGGTCACGGCCATGGCATCGGCGACTCCGACGGCGTCATGGGCATCGCCCCCGAGGCGAAGATCCTCCCGGTCCGCGTCATCCTGGAGGACGGCGACCCGGCCCGTACGAAGGCCCGCAACACCCGGGGCAACGCCCTCGCCGAGGGCATCCGCTGGGCCGCCGACCACGGCGCCGACGTCATCAACCTCTCCCTCGGCGACGACTCCGACTCCGCGCACCCCGAAGCGGCCGAGGACGAGGCGGTGCAGTACGCCCTGAAGAAGGGCGTCGTCGTCGTGGCCTCGGCCGGCAACGGCGGCGACAAGGGAGACCACATCTCGTATCCGGCGGCCTACCCGGGCGTCATCGCCGCGACCGCCGTCGACCGCAACGACACCCGCGCCTCCTTCTCCACCCGCCGCTGGTACGCCACCGTCAGCGCGCCCGGTGTCGACGTCGTCATAGCCGACCCCGACCGCAAGTACTACGAGGGCTGGGGCACGAGCGCGGCCTCCGCCTTCGTCTCGGGCGTCGTCGCGCTGATCAAGGCGGCCCGACCGGGCCTGACCCCGGCCCAGATCAAGCGGCTCCTGGAGCAGACGGCCCGCGACGTCCCCACCGGCGGCCGGGACGACGCCCGCGGCTTCGGCCTCGTGGATCCCGCGGCGGCCGTCAAGGCGGCGGCGAAGCTCAAGCCGGGGAACCCCGGGGCGGCCGAGTACGCCACGAAGTACTTCGGCCCCGGTCCCGACTCGGCCCGCGGCGGTACGGGCTCCCCGGACTGGGGGGTCCCGCTGGCGGGCGGACTGGGCGTGGCGCTGCTGGCGGCGGCGGTGGTGCTGTGGCGCGGCCGGACCAGAACACGCCCCCAGGACCTCTGACCGCGGTCCTCCCCGAAGCTCAGGCCGGGTCGTCCGCGAACGCGGAGACCGCCGCCCGCGCGGCCGCCTCCACCAGGGAGATGCCCTTTTCCTTGGTGGAGTTGCCGTTCGACAGCGCCGCCACCAGATAGTCGTGCCCGTCGGCCGTGATCCGTCCGATGCTGTTGATGATCCACAGTCCGGTCGTGCTGCGCGGCAGCCAGCCGTTCTTCAGCGCCCACCGCGTGCCGTCCGCGGCGGCAGACACACCCCAGTGCTGGTCCGCGGCGATCTGACTCATGAGTCCCTGGAGATACGTCCGCGATGCCTCGCTCAGCTTCGAGTCGTCCCCGAACACCTGCTGGAGCAGGGCGAGTTGATCGGCCGCCGTGGTCCGGGTCAGCCCCCACAGCGCACCGTCACCGCCCGTGGTGTCCGTGAGGCCGAAGCGCTTGTTCGCGGTGTCGAGGCCGTCCGCCTGCCCGACGGCCTTCCACAGCGCCGACGCGGAGTCGTTGTCGCTGTTCTCGATCATGGTTGTGGCGTACGCCCGCTCCTGCTCGGTCAGCCGCCGGTCCGCGTCCTGCGCCTGGAGCAGCAGCGTCGCCAGGATGTCGACCTTCACGATGCTGGCCGTCTCGAAGGCGGTGTCGCCGCCGTACGCGGCGCTCTCACCGGATTCCGTCTCCAGCACCGTCACGGCGACGTCCGCGCCGTCCCCGACGGGTAGGGCCTTCATGGCCTTCGCCAGCAGCGCGTCGCGGTCCGCCGAGGGCTTCGCCGCAGGTTCCACCGATGCCTCCTGGGTCACCGAGGCCGACGCCCGGGGCGTCGCGGACGACTGCGACGATACGGCGTCCGCGGCGGCGTGCGCCTGCGCCCTCACATACGCGGTCGCGGCGACCGTACCGACGGCGAGGACGACGGACGCCAGCGCCGTCCGGAGCAGCGGCCGGCGTCGCGAGGGGCGGGCGCGGCGGCGACGGGGGGCTCTGTGGGACTCCATGGCCGTGATGCTCGGGGCCGGTGCTGTGCGCGCCGTTGGACGGAGGTGAGATCCGTGTCAGCACACCCTGAGAAACCCGTGAGACCAGGAAACCGGAGTCCGCCGTGCGTCAGGGGCGGCACCGGGCCGGCCAGGACCCCCCGATAGGGTCGGTGACCGTGGCGAACAAGAACATTCCCGACTCCGGCTTCTCCGACGACGACGGTGCGGCCGACCCCCGGCTCAGCGCGGCGCTCGCCGCGTGGGCCGCGGACCGCGCGGCCGTGGGGCCGGTCCTGGAGGCGCTGAAGGGAGCACGGCTCCTCGTGCCCGTCGTCGCGGTCCTCGGGGAGGTGGAGGAGGACGAGAACGGCCTGCGCCGCGAGAAGACCAGCGACATGGCCGTGCCGACACTCCGGGCCGGCGGCCGTACGGCGCTGCCCGCCTTCACGTCCACGGACGCGCTGGCGCGCTGGGACCCCGCCGCCCGCCCCGTGGCCGTACCCCTGCACCGGGCCCTACAGGCGGCGGCGCACGAGAAGGCCGACACGATCGTGCTGGACGTGTCCGGGCCGGTGGCCTTCGAGCTGACGGGCCCCGCGCTGCTGGCGCTCGCCGAGGGACGCACCAGCGTCGACCCGCTCGCGGACCCCGCGGTGCGCGAGGCCGTGCGTGACGCCGTCGCCGCGGAGCCGTCGGTGGTCCGCGCCCATCTGGGTCCCGGCGAGGCCGACGGCATCCTGGCACTCGTTCTCGACGCGTCGGCGCCTCCGGCCGAGGCCGCGCGCGCGGTGGCGGGCCGGCTGGCGGCCGACGAGACGCTGAGGGCCCGCCTGGTGCGCGGTCTCGACCTGGCACTGCTGCCGGCCGGGGTGACGCCTCCGGGCGAGCCCTTGTACGTACGAGGATGAATCAGCCGTGACGACGGCGTCCGGGCCGGCCGTGACGGCGGGTCCGGATCAGCCGTAGACCGGCCCGGTGTACTTCTCGCCCGGACCCTGGCCCGGCTCGTCCGGGACGATCGACGCCTCGCGGAACGCCAGCTGGAGCGACTTCAGGCCGTCGCGCAGCGGAGCCGCGTGGAAGGAGCTGATCTCCGTCGTGCTCGCGTCGAGCAGACCGGCGAGGGCGGTGACCAGCTTGCGGGCCTCGTCCAGGTCCTTGTACGTGTCGCCCTCCTCGGTCAGACCGAGCTTCACGGCGGCGGCGCTCATCAGGTTGACGGCGACGGTCACGATCACCTCGACGGCGGGGACCTCCGCGATGTCACGGGCCATGGCGTCGAAGTCGGGGCTCTCGGCGGAAGCCGAAGAAGCTGCGGCCGCCGGGGATTCCTCGGGGGAGGTGTCACTCATGCCTCACACCATAGGCCCCGGCGCGCTCCCTCCCGCGCGCGGGAGGCCCGGCGACCGGGGCCGCGGATGCCCGGTGCACGCCGGTTCGCACCTCACCCGGGGAGCTGCTAACCTTGTGTGACGACCGGCCGTGCACGTTGTGCCCGGCCCACAAGTGGAGGCTCCGATCTCCCACCTGACCGCCCTTCGGGGCGGCGGGTCACCGGTCAGGCGGCCCCCACCGTTCCGTACGGACGGTGGAGTCGCCCGAGAGTGCGCCCCGCGGTCACCGCGGCGGTGCTCCGGAGTGTTCGGAGTCCCGCCTGTGAACCGTCCGGGGCATTTTTCATGTGCCGCGGTGGTTGGTCCTTATGTCAACCGGACATACGCGGCTGTCTGCCAGGCGGCCGTGTGGTGCTACCGAGGAGGATCCATCAGCACCGAGCCCCGCATCAACGACCGGATTCGCGTTCCCGAGGTGCGACTTGTCGGTCCCAGTGGCGAGCAGGTCGGTATCGTGCCGCTTGCCAAGGCCCTCGAGCTTGCGCAGGAGTACGACCTGGACCTGGTCGAGGTCGCGGCGAACGCCCGTCCGCCTGTGTGCAAGCTCATGGACTACGGGAAGTTCAAGTACGAGTCGGCCATGAAGGCCCGTGAGGCGCGCAAGAACCAGGCGCACACGGTCATCAAGGAGATGAAGCTCCGGCCGAAGATCGACCCGCACGACTATGACACCAAGAAGGGTCACGTCGTCCGGTTCCTCAAGCAGGGCGACAAGGTCAAGATCACGATCATGTTCCGTGGTCGCGAGCAGTCCCGGCCCGAGCTGGGCTACCGACTGCTGCAGCGTCTCGCGGAGGACGTCCAGGACCTCGGTTTCGTCGAGTCGAACCCGAAGCAGGACGGCCGAAACATGATCATGGTTCTCGGTCCGCACAAGAAGAAGACCGAGGCGATGGCCGAGGCTCGTCAGGCACAGGAGGCCCGCAAGGCGGAAGCGAAGGCCCATCCCGGCCGCTCGCAGAACGCCGCTGAGGCCGAGACCACTGAGGCCCCGGCCGAGGCTTCCGCCGAGGCGTGATCCCGGGGCCGAGGCCCCGGGGGAGCACCGGACGTACGGACGTACGGACCACAGCGAGGGGACGTACGGACCCCGGAAAAGCCCGGGACAGCAGTCCCAGGATGTAACCGATACAAGAGCGACGCTCCATCGTGCCCGGTTTTCGCAACCGGGCACCGGAGCGCCACCGACGAGGAGAGAACGGCGCTATGCCGAAGAACAAGTCGCACAGCGGTGCCAGCAAGCGCTTCAAGGTCACCGGCTCCGGCAAGGTGCTCCGTGAGCGCGCCGGCAAGCGCCACCTGCTCGAGCACAAGTCGTCCCGTCTGACGCGTCGCCTCACCGGCAACGCCGAGATGGCCCCGGCCGACGCCAAGAAGATCAAGAAGCTTCTCGGCAAGTGACGCGGCGGCGCTCCTGAGCGCCGAACGTCCGAACCGGGACCCAATCGATTCCGGGCCGTGTGAGTTCCACCGCGGCCCCGCTACAAGGAGTTAACAAGTGGCACGCGTCAAGCGGGCAGTCAACGCCCACAAGAAGCGCCGGGCGATCCTCGAGCAGGCCTCCGGCTACCGCGGTCAGCGTTCGCGTCTGTACCGCAAGGCCAAGGAGCAGGTCACCCACTCGCTGGTCTACAACTACAACGACCGCAAGAAGCGCAAGGGCGACTTCCGTCAGCTGTGGATCCAGCGCATCAACGCCGCTGCCCGCGCCAACGGCATCACCTACAACCGCTTCATCCAGGGTCTGAAGGCCGCCAACGTCGAGGTCGACCGCAAGATCCTCGCGGAGCTGGCCGTCAACGACGCCAGCGCGTTCGCCGCGCTCGTCGAGGTCGCCCAGAAGGCGCTGCCGGCGGACGTGAACGCCCCCAAGGCGGCCTGAACGCCGCGTCGGCCCGGCCGACGTGACTGAACGGACCCGCAGGCTGCACAGCCTGCGGGTCCGACTGTGTTCGCCGACCCGCACCGCGCACCCCGCGCGGCCGTCGTCGAACAGAGACTTCTGAACTCCCGAAGGTGACACACATGCCCCCCGCCGCCCCCGAGCCGATCTCTCCCCGCTCGCCCCGCGTCAGCGCGGCGCGACGGCTTGCCAAGCGGAACTTCCGGGGCAAGGAGCGGCTGTTCCTCGCCGAGGGGCCGCAGGCGGTGCGTGAGGCCGCCGGGCACAGCACCGCCGCCGGGGCCACCCTCGTGGAGCTGTTCGCCACCCCGGAGGCGGTGGAGCGGTACGCCGACATCGTGGGGCAGGCCCAGGCCGTCGGCGCCCGGGTCCACCTGGCGGACGAGGACGTGATCGCCGACATCTCCACCACCGTCACCCCGCAGGGGCTGGTCGGTGTCTGCCGGTTCCTCGACACCCCCTTCGACGAGATCCTCGGCAGCCGCCCCCGGCTCGTCGCGGTCCTCGCCCATGTCCGCGACCCCGGCAACGCCGGGACCGTGCTGCGGTGCGCGGACGCCGCCGGGGCCGAGGCCGTCGTCCTCACCGACGCCTCCGTCGACCTCTACAACCCCAAGGCCGTCCGCGCCTCCGTCGGGTCCCTCTTCCACCTCCCGGTCGCCGTCGGCGTCCCCGTCGAGCGCGCCGTGGCGGGCCTGAAGCAGGCCGGTGTGCGGATCCTGGCCGCCGACGGCGCCGGAGACCGCGACCTGGACGACGAGCTGGACCAGGGCACCATGGGCACCCCCACCGCCTGGGTGTTCGGCAACGAGGCCTGGGGGCTGCCCGAGGAGACGCGCGCGCTCGCGGACGCGGTCGTACGGGTGCCGATCCACGGAAAGGCCGAGAGCCTGAACCTCGCGACCGCCGCCGCCGTATGTCTCTATGCCTCCGCTCGGGCACAGCGCGCCTACGGAGGGTGCCGTTCCATCACCACCGGCTAGTAGGGTGGCGGGTTCGGGGGCCCTCCCCCCAGCTCTCGGCTCGAGCGAGGAGGCAGGTTTCCCCACGCCGGACGAGAGGTGAGGTACGGGGATGGGTATCGGCACGAGCAGAGCACCGGGAGCACGGGACGCGCACCGCGCGCCCGCGTCCCGGTGCGGTGATCTCGCCGAACTCGGCATCGACCCGGACGAACTCCCCGACGGACTCGTGGTCGCGGACGAACACGGCCGCGTGATCTGCTTCAACGCCGCGGCCGCCCGGATCACCGCCGTCCCCGCCGCCGAGGCTCTCGGCAGGCCTCTCGACCACGCGCTGCCCCTGGAGGACCTGGAGGGCCGCCGCTGGTGGCAGCTGACCGACCCCTACGGCGGGCTCGCGATCCGGGTCCGGCAGCCCGAGCGCAATCTGCTGCTGCCCGGGGGGCGCGAGGTCCTCGTCTCGGCCCGGTATGTACGCGCGTACCCCACCGGGCCGATCCGCCGGGTCGTCGTCTCCCTGCGCGACACCGAGGCGCGGCGCCGCACCGAGCGCAGCCACGCCGAGCTGATCGCCACCGTGGCTCATGAGCTGCGCTCGCCCCTCACCTCCGTCAAGGGCTTCACGGCCACCCTGCTCGCCAAGTGGGAACGCTTCACCGACGACCAGAAACGGCTGATGCTGGAGACCGTCGACGCCGACGCGGACCGGGTCACCCGGCTCATCGCCGAACTGCTCGACATCTCCCGTATCGACTCCGGGCGGCTGGAGGTGCGACGGCAGCCCGTCGACATGGGCGCGGCGGTCGGCCGGCACATCCAGGCCTACGTCGCCGCGGGCCAGCCCGCGGACCGTTTCCTGCTCCGTAGCGAGCAGCCCCTGCCCGACCTGTGGGCGGACCCCGACAAGATCGACCAGGTGCTCAGCAACCTCATCGAAAACGCCGTGCGCCACGGCGAGGGAACCGTCACGATTGACGTCACACCCGCGGTGTCACCCCGCGAAGGGGAAGACGAACAGAACACCGCCACGTCGGTCACCGTGAGCGACGAGGGCCCCGGCATCCCGGAGGAATCCATGAACCGCGTCTTCACCCGCTTCTGGCGGGGCAGCAAGCGCGGTGGCACGGGGCTCGGGCTCTATATCGTCAAGGGCATCGTCGAGGCTCACGGCGGCACCATCACGGTCGGCCGCGCCCGAGGCGGCGGCGCGGAGTTCCGATTTACCCTGCCCGTGGGGACCCCGGCGCACCTGCTGTAGGCGCCGCCCGAGCCCCCACGGGCGCATTCGCTTTCCCCGGCACCGTTAGACTCGACCTTTGGCACCTTTGCGTCCCGAAGACGGAGACGACTCGTCCTTGAGTCGGTGACGGGGACCCTCAGCCAGCCAATCGGAAGCACGGGAAGAGATGTCGGCACCCAATAAGTCGTACGACCCTGTTGAGGTCGAGGCCTTGAAACCGGAAGAGATCGAGCGCATGCGGGAGGAGGCGCTCGCCGCCTTCGCTGCCGCGGACTCCCTCGACGCGCTCCACGAGGCCAAGGTCGCCCACACCGGCCCCGCCTCGCCGCTGTCCCTGGCCAACCGCGAGATCGGCGCCCTGCCCCCGCACGCCAAGGCCGACGCCGGCAAGCGCGTCGGCATGGCACGCGGCGCCGTGAACAAGGCCCTCGCCGCCCGTCAGGTCGAGCTGGAGGCCGAACGGGACGCCCGGGTCCTGGTCGAGGAGTCGGTGGACGTCACCCTGCCCTACGACCGTGTCCCGGACGGCGCCCGCCACCCGCTGACCACGCTGTCCGAGCGCATCGAGGACATCTTCGTGGCCATGGGCTACGAGGTCGCCGAGGGCCCGCAGGTCGAGGCGGAGTGGTTCAACTTCGACGCCCTCAACATCGGTCCGGACCACCCTGCCCGCGGGGAGCAGGACACGTTCTTCGTGCAGGGCCCCGACGGCGGCAGTGACTCCGGCGTCGTGCTGCGCACGCACACCTCGCCGGTGCAGATCCGCTCCATGCTGGAGCGCGAGCTGCCGGTCTACGTGATCTGCCCCGGTCGCGTCTACCGCACCGACGAGCTGGACGCCACGCACACGCCCGTCTTCCACCAGGTCGAGCTGCTCGCCGTGGACGAGGGCCTGACCATGGCCGACCTCAAGGGCACCCTGGACCACATGGTCCAGTCGCTGTTCGGCGAGGGCATGAAGACGCGGCTGCGGCCGAACTTCTTCCCGTTCACCGAGCCGAGCGCCGAGATGGACATGCTCTGCTATGTCTGCAAGGGCGAGTCCGTCGGCAACCCCGACCGGCCCTGCCGCACCTGCTCGTCCGAGGGATGGATCGAGCTGGGCGGCTGCGGAATGGTCAATCCGCGGGTGCTCACCGCCTGCGGCATCGACCCGGAGAAGTACAGCGGCTTCGCCTTCGGGTTCGGCATCGAGCGGATGCTGATGTTCCGCCACAACGTCGAAGACATGCGAGACATGGTCGAGGGTGACGTCCGGTTCACCCGGCCGTTCGGGATGGAGATCTGATGCGGATCCCGCTTTCTTGGCTGCGGGAGTACGTCGACCTGCCGGCAACTGAGACCGGGCGAGACGTCCAGGCCAAGCTCATTTCGGCAGGCCTCGAGGTCGAGACCGTCGAGCAGCTCGGCGCCGACCTCAAGGGGCCGCTCGTCGTCGGCCAGGTGCTGACCATCGAGGAGCTGGAGGGCTTCAAGAAGCCGATCCGCTTCTGCACCGTCGACGTCGGTCAGGCCAACGGCACCGGCCGGCCCCAGGAGATCGTCTGCGGTGCCCGCAACTTCTCCGTCGGCGACAAGGTCGTCGTCGTCCTGCCGGGCGCCGTGCTCCCTGGCGGCTTCGCGATCGCCGCGCGCAAGACGTACGGCAAGACCTCGCACGGCATGATCTGCTCCAGCGACGAGCTGGGCATGGGCGACGACGGCAACCACGGCATCATCGTGCTGCCGCCGGAGACCGAGGTCGGCAAGGACGCCATCGAGCTGCTGGAGCTGGTGGACGAGGTCCTCGACATCGCCGTCACCGCCAACCGCGGCGACTGCCTGTCCCTCCGGGGTGTCGCCCGCGAGGCCGCCATCGCCTACGGCCTGCCGCTGCGCGACCCGGCGCTGCTCGACGTCCCGGGTCCCAACGCGTTCGGCCCCTCGGTGAAGATCTCCGAGCCGCGCGGCTGCGACCGCTTCACCGCCCGCACGGTGACCGGTCTCGACCCCCACGCGCGCTCCCCGATCTGGCTGCAGCGCCGGCTGCAGAAGGTCGGCATGCGCCCGATCTCGCTCGCCGTCGACATCACCAACTACGTGATGATGGAGATCGGGCAGCCGCTGCACGCCTACGACCGCACGCTGGTCCAAGGCACGATCGGGGTGCGCCGGGCCGAGGAGGGCGAGAAGTTCACGACCCTCGACGGTCAGACGCGTACGCTGCACACCGAGGACCTCGTGATCACCGACGACCGCGGCCCCATCGGCCTCGCGGGCGTCATGGGCGGCGCCAACACCGAGATCGCGGATCACGCCGGCGACCCGGAGAACGTGACCACCGAGGTCGTCATCGAGGCCGCGCACTTCGACCAGATCTCCATCGCGCGCACCGCCCGCCGCCACAAGCTGTCCACCGAGGCGTCCCGCCGCTTCGAGCGCGGTGTCGACCCGCAGGCGGCCTCCGCTGCGGCCCAGCGCACGGCGGACCTGCTGGTGCTGCTCGCGGGCGGCACGGCCGACGCCGGCATCACCGAGGTCATCGCGCCCTCCGCGCCGCACACCATCGCCATGCCCGCCGACCACCCGGACCGGGTGGCGGGTGTCGAGTACGGCCGTGAGACCGTCGTCCGCCGCCTCCAGCAGGTCGGCTGCGACGTGTACGGGCAGGACGAGCTGATCGTCACCGTCCCGTCCTGGCGGCCCGACCTCACCGACCCCAACGACCTGGCCGAAGAGGTCATCCGCCTGGAGGGCTACGAGAACCTGCCCTCCACACTGCCCAAGCCTCCCTCGGGACGCGGGCTGACCCAGCGGCAGCGACTGCACCGCCGGGTGGGCCGGGTCCTCGCCGGGGAGGGCTATGTCGAGGCGCCGAACTACCCGTTCGTCAGCGAGCAGGTCTTCGACCAGTTCGGCCTGGAGGCCGACGACCCGGCCCGCCGGGTCGTCAAGCTGGTCAACCCGCTCAACGACGAGGAGCCCGCGCTCCGTACGACGCTGCTGCCGGGCCTGCTCGGCGCGCTGCGCCGCAACGACGGCCGCGGTAACCACGACCTGGCGCTGTTCGAGACCGGTCTGGTCTTCCAGCCCCGGGCCGAGGACCCCGCGGCGGAGCGGCATGCCGCCGGGCATCTGTCCGTCGACCGGCGCCCGACCGACGAGGAGATCGCCGGGCTGAACGCCGCGCTGCCCGAGCAGCCGCGCCACGTCGCCGTCGTCCTCACGGGCGCCCGGGAACAGGCCGGCTGGTGGGGCAAGGGCCGTCCGGCCGACTGGGCCGACGCCGTCGAGGCGGCACGGACCGTCGCCCGCGAGGCCGGGGCCGAGCTGATCGTCCGCAAGGGCCAGTACGGGCCGTGGCACCCGGGCCGCTGCGCGGAGCTGGCGGTCGCCGTGGACGGCACCGAGCAGGTCGTCGGCCACGCGGGCGAGCTGCACCCGCGCGTGGTGAAGACGCTGGGCCTGCCGGAGCGCACCTGCGCGATGGAGCTGGACCTGGACGTCCTGGAGCAGGCGGGCACCGACACCCCGCAGGCGCCGCACATCTCCGCCTTCCCGGTCGCCACCCAGGACGTCGCCCTGGTCGTCAACAAGACGGTCGTGCACGCGCACGTCGAGGCCGCGCTGCGCGAGGGAGCCGGTGAACTGCTGGAGTCCATCCGGCTGTTCGACATCTACGAGAGCGAGCAGCTCGGCGAGGACAAGAAGTCGCTGGCGTACGCGCTGCGCTTCCGCGCCCCCGACCGCACCCTGACCGTCGACGAGGCCTCTGCGGCCCGTGACGCGGCGGTCGCGCTGGCGGCGGAGCGCACCGGGGCCGCGCTGCGGAGTTAGTACCCCGCACCGAGGTCGAGGGGAGCTGCGCGGCTGCGCGGCTCCCCTCGTTGTTGACGGGGTGTGCCCTCGTACCCCTTCGAGCCATCTCACTCATTAGGGTGGCAAGTCCCGATGATCCCGATCGGCAGCCGGTCCCGTCGACAGAATCGGACCGGCCCTGGGGCGTGAGGTGGGACTCCGCGGGCCGATTCCGCGCACTCGGGGCTCTCATGGGGGGCCGGCATGATCCGTATCAAGGCTGGGTCCCCTCGCGGGCCGCGGCCGGGTGTAGCGTCCGGCGGCCGGCTGGGCACGGCCGTCGCCCGAGGCGTCGGGCACCGCGTCCGCACGGGCCCCCGGCGCCTGGGGCGGGCGTTCTCGGTCGGGCTGCCCACCGTGTGGGGCGCGACCGTGGTCACGTACAAACTGGCCTGCCCGTTCGCCCAGCAGCAGGCCCTCGGTGCGCGGATCGCGGGCAGCGCCGTGTTCCTGGCGGCCGGCGCGGGGCTGCTGCTGCACGTCCGGCACCTGTATCTGCGGGAGCTGAGACAGGCCCGCAGGGTCGCTGGCGTCGCCCAGAGCGTGCTGCTGCGCCCGCTGCCGCCGTGGGTCGACGGGCTGCGGGTGGCCGCCGCGCAGCTGTCCGCGGACCGCGGAGCCACCGTGGGCGGCGACCTGTACGAGGTGATCGCCACCGAGCACGGGGTGCGCATCGTGATGGGCGATGTGCGTGGACACGGACTCGCGGCCCTCGCCACCGCCGCCGCCGTGCTCGGCAGCTTCCGCGAGGCCGTGCACGACGAGTCCGAACTCGCCCCGGTGCTGCGCCGGCTGGACCGGGCGCTGGCCCGGCATCTGCGCGAGCGGGCCCGGGAGGAACACCCCTCGTCCGGCCGGGATCCGCAGAGCCCGGCCGCGGAGGAGTTCGTGACCCTCCTGCTTCTGGAGATCGGCCGCGAGGGAGAGCTGCGCGTCCTCAACTGCGGCCATCCATGGCCGTATCTGCTCGACCGGGGCGGGGCCGCGCCCCTCGACAGCGCCGAACCCCTGCCTCCGCTCGGGCCGTTCCCGCTGCCGGAGGATCTGCCCGCCACCGACTGCGGACGGCTGGAGCCCGGACAGGCGCTGTTCCTGCACGCCGACGGAGCCGAGGAGGCCCGGGACCCCCAGGGGCGTTTCTTCCCCCTGGCCGCCGCCCTGACGGAGGCCGTCCGCGACGACGTCGTACCCCAGAGAGTGCTGCGCACCCTGTTCGCCGGTCTGCTCCGCCACACGGGCGCACGCCTCACCGATGACGTGGCCCTCCTGGTGGTGCGCAACGACCGCCGCGGGGACGCCCCGTCGGGTGCGCGGGGCACCGCGGGACACACGACGACGGGTCCGCACCGGACGAACCACGCGTAGCCGCCCGCCGTTCCCGGCGGAACGCCGACGCGCCGTCCGCTCCGCCACGGAGTGTCGGGCAGGCAGCGGGACGGACGGCGCGGAGCCGGGCCGCCGCACTGTACGAGGGGGAGCCGGCGGCCCGTCGGCCCCTTACGAGGGGTTTCAGTCAACCGGCCGGAAACTCTCCGCAACAGCGTACGTACAGCCCGGATGCGCGTATTCCGTTCACACCCCGTGTGAACCCGGACGCACTACGCTGTGCGCACCGAGCCACCGGAGGGCATCCCATGCAGCCCAACACCCTGCTCGACGCGATCCTCGACGAGGCCGGGATCTCCCACGCGGGACTCGCCGCGCATGTCAACCAGGCGGGGCGTGCCCGCGGACTGGCACTCCGGTACGAACACACCGCCGTGGCACGGTGGTTGAAGGGCCAGCGGCCTCGCGGCCAGGTGCCCGACCTGATCTGCGACGTGCTCGCCGCCCGGCTGCGCCGCCCCGTGACCCTCGACGACATCGGACTCGGCGTGCCCGGCGAACCGGCGGCCCCGCACGGCTCGGGCCTCTCGGGCTTCGTCGAACGGGCCACCGCCCTGTGGCGCTCCGACGAACAGCAGCGCCCGCACATACTCGACGCCCCCGCGGTCACGGGCACACCCGCCGTGATGCCGGTGTGGGAGTGGGAGAACCCGCCCGAGGACGTGGACGTCTCGCGCGGCGGCCGGCACCGGGTCACCCCCGCCGACATCCAGATGCTGCGCGCCGCCCGGAGCCACTACGAGCAGATGTACCGCAAGGCGGGCGGTATAGCGACCCGCAGCCGCATCGTCGGCTTCCTCAACGCCGAGACCGCGCCGCTGCTGCGCGGCAGCTACACCGACGCGATGGGCCGCCAACTGCACCGCGCCACCGGCGGTCTGGTGGCGATCGCCGGCATCTGCGCCTACGACTCCGACGCTCACGGCCTCGCCCAGCGCTACTTCCACCAGGCGCTGCGGCTGGCGAAGGCCAGCGGGGACCGGGGGCTCGGCGCGTATGTGATAGCGCTGCTGGTCAACCAGGCCCTGTTCATGAAGGAGTACCGGCAGGCCGTCGCCTTCGCGGAGGCCGCGCTGCGCACCGCGGGCCGCCACATCACCCCGGCGCTCGCCTCCGATCTCTATGCGATGCAGGCGAAGGCGTACGCGCATCTGGGCGACGCGACGAGCGCGCTGGCCTGCATCCGGCAGGCCGAGTCGGCCGCCGAACGCATCCGGCGCGGCCACGAACCGGACGAGACCGGCTATGTGCAGCCCGGCCTCGTCCATGTCCAGGTCGCGGAGGCACTGCTCAGCCTCGGTGATCTGACAGCGGCGGGGGAGCACGCCGTGGCGGCCGTCGACACGCCCGCGCACGACCGCGGCCGGGTGCACCGGCTCGCCATGCTCAGCCAGATCGAACTGCGCCAGGGCAACGCCGACAGAGCGGCGGCCACCGCGGTCGAGATGGCCGAGCGGGCGCGGGGGATGGAGTCCATGCGGCTGCGCGACAGACTGCGCGCCGTACGCGAGCACCTGGTGCGCAACGGCTCCGCGGGAACGGCGGAGGCAGCCGAACTCATCGACGGCGCACTGCGCGTACCGCTGTAGCCACCGCGTCGGCCCCTGCCGGAGCGCCGCGTGGGCCCACCGGGATCCCCGCCGGCGCGGACCCATGTCCGCCGCTGCGCCGGGCGTGCGCCGCTGTGAGCCTGCTGAGAGACCGCTCCTGCTGCGATATTGCCACTTACTCAGCGGAAGGTGGCAGAACCGTGCAGTGGACGAAACTGAACGAACAAACTGTGTATGCAAACCGCTGGTTCAGCGTCAATCTCGCCGATGTGGAGCTGCCGGACGGCCGGCACCTCGACCACTTCCTGATCCGGCTGCGGCCCGTCGCCGTGGCCACCGTCGTGAACGAGGCCAACGAGGTACTGCTGTTGTGGCGGCACCGCTTCATCACCGACAGCTGGGGGTGGGAACTCCCGGCCGGGGTCGTGGAGGACGGCGAGGACATCGCCGCCGCGGCGGCCCGCGAACTCGAGGAGGAGACCGGCTGGCGGCCGGGACCTCTGCGCCATCTCATGAGCGTCGAGCCCTCCAACGGACTCACCGACGCCCGGCACCACGTCTACTGGGCCGACGAGGGTGAGTACGTCGGACACCCCGTGGACGACTTCGAGTCGGACCGCCGGGAGTGGGTCCCCTTGAAGCTCGCCCCCGACCTGGTCGCCCGCGGAGAGGTACCGGCCGCCAACATGGCGGCTGCGTTACTGCTGCTGCACCATCTCAGGCTCGGGCAGGACACACTGCCCTGACCCGCGTCCGACAGGGCTAACGTCCCAGTGCTTGCCAGATCGCCACGACGAGGGCGCCTACCGCCGTGAGGGCGGCCACCGCGGGCAGCGGCCAGCGCGTGTGCTCCAGCGCGCCCACCCTCAGGCTCAACTCGTCCAGATCCTTGGCGGTTTCCTCGGCACGATGACTGAGCAGCGTCAGCCCTCCCTCGACCCGCGCGTGCGCCACATCAAGGCGACGGCGTAACTCTGCGACTTCTCCATGGACGACGGGATGCTCGGGGTCGGCGGTCACGTGTCCGCTCCTTTCCGTAGTCGTCACATCCCTTGCATGCGCATGAAGAGTCAACTCGCCTGGTGGACGCGTGGGGAGAGTGTGCGAAAGGCATATGCGTGTCCCCGGCACACACGGTGTGTGAATGACACGGGCCCGGCACCGAAATCGGCGCCGGGCCCGTCCGACCCGGCCCGAGACTCACGGTCTGTGACCAGGCGGGGCGAAAAACCCCTGGATCAGCTGTAGGTGTAGAAGCCCGAACCCGTCTTCCGCCCCAGCCGGCCCGCCTCCACCATGCGCTGGAGCAACGGAGGAGCGGCGTACAGGGGCTCCTTGTACTCCTCGTACATCGAGTTGGCGATGGAGACGATGGTGTCCAGGCCGATCAGGTCGGAGAGCTTCAGCGGGCCCATCGGGTGGGCGCAGCCCAGCTCCATGCCGTTGTCGATGTCCTCGCGGCCCGCGATGCCCGACTCGAACATCCGGACGGCGGAGAGCAGATAGGGCACGAGCAGCGCGTTGACCACGAAACCGGAGCGGTCCTGGGCACGGATCGCGTGCTTGCCGAGGGCCTTCTCCGCGAACAGCTGGGCCCGGCTGAGCGTGCCCTCGGAGGTGGTCAGCGCCGGGATCAGCTCGACGAGCTTCTGGACCGGGGCCGGGTTGAAGAAATGTATGCCGACCACCTGGTCCGGCCGCGAGGTGGCGACCGCGAGCTTCACCAGCGGGATCGAGGAGGTGTTGGAGGCGAGGATCGCGTCCGGGCGGGTCACCACCTGGTCGAGCACCTGGAAGATCTCCGTCTTCACCTGCTCGTTCTCGACGACGGCCTCGATCACCAGGTCGCGGTCGGCGAACTCCCCGAGGTCGGTGGTGAAGGTGAGGCGGGCCTGCGTCGCGTCCCGCTCCTCCTCGGAGATCTTGCCGCGCTCGGCCGCCTTGGACAGGGAGTTGAGCAGGCGGGTCCGGCCGATCTCCAGGGCTTCGCCGGTGGTCTCGGCGACCTTCACGTCCAGTCCGGCGCGGGCGCACACCTCGGCGATGCCCGCTCCCATCTGGCCGCAGCCCACCACTCCGACGCGTTCGATGTCGGTCACATCGTCCCTTTCGCTGATCATCGGGCCTGGGGAGGGGGCCTGCGCACCACACCGGCTCGCGCGATCACAGGACGCCCTGGGGCAGGCCCACCGTGGTTCGGCGCCTGCTCTCGACCCTGCACGTTACCCCCGGCGTGCCGATGATCGATCGTCCGGGTCGGGGCCGCCTCCAGGGGATACGATCCATGACGGACGAAATCGGTACGTATGGGGACGAGTGCATGCGACGAGTGTCACGCAGGGCGTTCATGGTGGCCGCCTTGTCGACCCTGGTGACGGCGAGTGACGCCCGTGCCCAGCCTGCCCGTGCGGCGGCGGTCGGGGAGATGCGGGGGATGTGGCTGGCGACCGTGTTCTGCCGCGACTGGCCCTCCCGGGCCGGACTGCCGGCCTCCGTGCAGCGTGCCGAGCTGCGCACCTACCTCGACGCCGCGGTACGGCGCCGGCTGAACACCGTCTTCTTCCAGGTGCGCCCCTCGGCCGACGCGCTGTGGCCCTCGCCCTACGAGCCGTGGTCCCAGTTCCTGACCGGCACCCAGGGGAAGAACCCGGGCTGGGACCCGCTCGGCACGGCGGTCGAGGAGGCGCACGCCCGGGATCTTGAGCTGCACGCCTGGTTCAACCCGTACCGGGTGGCCTCCCACACCGACCTGACACGGCTCGCCCCCGGGCACCCCGCCCGCCGGAACCCGGACTGGGTGGTGCCCTACGGCGGCAAGCTCTACTACAACCCCGGACTGCCGCAGGTGCGCAGATTCGTCGAGGACGCGATCCTCGACGCCGTACGCCGCTATCCGGTGGACGGCGTCCACTTCGACGACTACTTCTACCCGTACCCCGTCCAGGGCGCGGTCTTCGACGACGACGCGGCGTACGCGGCCTACGGCGCCGGGTTCGCCGGCCGGGCCGCCTGGCGGCGCCACAACATCGACCTCCTGGTGCAGGAGACCGCGGCGCGCGTCCACGCGCTGCGGCCCGCCGCGCGCTTCGGCGTCAGCCCCTTCGGGGTGTGGCGCAACGCCGACACCGACCCCCGGGGCTCGGACACCAGGGCCGGAGTGCAGACGTACGACGACGTGTACGCGGACACCCGGAAATGGGTGAGGTCCGGCTGGCTCGACTACATCTGCCCGCAGATCTACTGGAACATCGGCTTCCCCGCCGCCGACTACGCGGCGCTCGTGCCCTGGTGGGCGGACGTGACCCGGGGCACACGCGTGCAGCTGTACGTGGGCGAGGCGCTCTACAAGGCCGGGGACCCGACACAGCCCGAGGCCTGGCAGGACCCGGCGGAACTCTTGCGCCACCTCAGCCTGGCCGCGTGGTACCCGCAGGTGCGCGGTCATGTCTTCTTCGCCGCCAAAGAGGTGAGGACGGACCCGGCCGGGGCGATGGCGCAGGTCGTCGCCGACCACTACGGGCAGCCCGCAGGGCCCCCGCGCTGAGTCCGTGCCCGGGCCGCCGTGCCCCGCACGAGGGCGGGAACCACGCCGATCCGGGCGCCGGCGTCCGGTCCTCGCCCTACTGTCCGACCTGCTGACCCATCTCCTTGTGGCGGATCTCGGTGTCGGGTCCGGGGGAGCACACGCCCTCGTGCCCGTCCTGGAAGCGGACGCGATACGGCGGGGTGCCGTTCGAGCCCATCACTTCCACGATCTCGCCGACCTTGTCGTGCTGCCCGACGATCCTGCCGTGCTGCACCAGCTTGTCGCCCACAGTCGCGCGCATCTGGGGGGCCTCCTCGTCACATGCGGGAGTTTCGGTCCGTGGCCGTCTTGTACGGCCGTTGGCGCCGGTCGACCCGGTCCGCGCGCCCCAACCCGGTCAGGCTCGCGCCCGCTGGGTGACCGCGATACACACGAGCACCGCGGTGGCCGTCAGCGGAGCGGCCGGGGTGAGATGCTCACCGAGGAGCAGTACCGACCACACCAGTGTGAGCAGCGGCTGTGCCAGCTGCAACTGGCTGGCACGGGGGATTCCGATGTCCGCCATGCCCCGGTACCAGAGGACCAGGCCGAGGAACTGGGAGCCGGCCGCCACCCACAGCACCCCCGCCACACTGTGCGCGGTGAGGTGGACGGGCTCGTAGGAGAGGGCGAGGAGCGCGCCCGGCACGCTGAGCGGCAGACACATCACCAGCGCCCAGCCGATGACCTGCCAGCCGGGCATGACCCGGGCCAGCCGGCCGCCCTCGGTGTAGCCCGCGGCGCAGATCAGCAGGGCCCCGAAGAGATAGGCGTCCGCGCCGGTCAGCGCGCCGCCGCTCTGCTGCACGGTGAACGCGATGACAGCCGCGGCGCCGGCCAGGGCGGCGAGCCAGAAGGTACGGGAGGGGCGGGCGCCGACGCGCAGCGCGGAGATGACGGCGGTGGTGAGCGGGAGCAGTCCGACGACCACCGCGGCGTGCGCGGTCGTCGAGGTGCGCAGCGCGAGGGTGGTCAGCAGCGGGAAGCCGAGCACGACCCCGGCCGCGACCACGGCGAGCCCCGCCCGGTGCGACCGCGCGGGCAGCGGGACCCGCAGCGCGAGCAGACAGCTGCCGGCGATGACGGCGGCCAGCGCGCTGCGCACCGCCACCAGCGACCAGGGCCCGAACCCCTCCAGTCCCCAGGCGGTGGCGGGGAACGTGAGGGAGAAGGCGACGACCCCGAGGGCTGCCTGCAGGGTGCCGCCGTATCGCGGGGCCGGGCGGGTGGCGGTGCCGTCGTCGGACCCCGCGGCCGCTATCGCCGAAGGTTCGGTAGCGCTATCCTGAGCTCTCATGCAAGAGCGTAGCAGTGTCGGTGAACTGGCAGGCAGGCTGCGGTCCGAGGTGAAGCGCTACTCTCCGGGAGAGAAGCTGCCGTCCAGTCGGGCCCTCGTCGAGCGGTTCCGGGTCAGCCCGGTGACCGTCTCCCGCGCGCTCGCACAACTGGCCGGCGAGGGGCTAGTGGTGACGCGGCCCGGGGCCGGTGCCTTCCGGGCCGAGCCGCGAGCGACGGCCCCGGCGGTGGGGGACACCGCCTGGCAGGAGGTCACCCTCAGCGCGGAGGCCGCCGCCGAGCTCGTGCCCCGGAGCGTCGATGCCTCCGGCGTGCTGGACTCCCTCGCCGCCCCGCCCGCCGGCGTCATCGAGTTCAACGGCGGCTATCTGCACCCCACCCTGCAACCGGAGCGTGCCATGGGCGCGGCCCTGTCCCGGGCCGGGCGCCGCCCCGGTGTGTGGGCCCGGCCGCCGGTGGAGGGTGTCGCCGAACTGCGCGAGTGGTTCGCGCGCGGGATCGGCGGCGTGATCACCGCGGCCGACGTACTGATCACGGCAGGCGGCCAGTCCGCGCTGACCACCGCCCTCAGGGCCCTGGCACCGCCCGGCGCGCCCGTGCTGGTCGAGTCGCCCACCTATCCCGGCATGCTGGCGATCGCCCGCGCGGCGGGTCTGCGGCCCGTGCCGGTGCCGGTCGACGCCGACGGGCTGAAACCGGACCTGCTCGCGGACGCGTTCCGGGCGAGCGGCGCCCGCGTCGTCGTCTGTCAGCCGCTGTTCCAGAACCCGACCGGCGCCGTGCTCGCGCCGGAGCGACGGCGCGAGGTGCTGCACATCGCGCGCGAGGCCGGCGCGTTCGTCATCGAGGACGACTTCGTGCGGCGACTGGCGCACGAGGACGCCGGTCCGCTGCCGGCCCCGCTGATCGCGGAGGATCCCGACGGGGTCGTCGTGCATGTCTCCTCGCTCACCAAGGCCACCTCGCCCAGCTTCCGGGTCAGCGCGCTGGCCGCACGGGGCCCGGTCCTGGAGCGGCTGCGCGCGATCCAGGTCGTCGACACCTTCTTCGTGCCGCGCCCGCTGCAGGAGGCCGCGCTCGAACTCGTCGGCTCGCCCGCATGGCCCCGCCATCTGCGTACTGTCGCCGCCGAGTTGAAGCAGCGCCGGGACACGCTGACCGCCGCCCTCGGCCTGCACCTGCCGGAACTCGCCCTGCCGCACATCCCCTCCGGCGGATACCACCTGTGGACCCGGCTGCCCGACGGCACCGACGAGTCGTCCCTCGTCGCGGGCGCCCTGCGGGCGGGCGTCGCCGTCGCCCGGGGCCGCCCCTACTTCAGCGCCGAACCTCCCGCCGCCCACCTCCGGCTGAGCTTCGCGGCCGTCGCCGGGACCGGGGAGATCATGGAGGGCGTTCGACGCCTGCGCACTGCCTGCGACGAGGTGCTCGGCCTCCAGTAGCCGTGGGTTCCGGTCCGGGGGGATCCATGGACGCGGGCCGGCGGACGAAACGGGCCACCGGCCCACAGACGCACCCTCGGGGCCCACCGGTGCGGACGATGCCCTTGGTATCTCCTGGGTAACGGGTCTTGACCTGCGCACTTGCGCGTCACACCATCGCCGTGTGCATGTTCGGGTCACGTTCGTCGCCGCCGCGCGCAGCTCCTCGCTGCTCGCGGAACGCTTCGAGGACGACCGCCCGCTGGACCAGGCGGGCTGGGACGAGGTGCAACGGGCCGCCCAGGATCTGGTGCCGCTGGCGGCGGCCGAGCTGCGCTACTGCTCTCCGACGCCGCGAAGCCGGGCGACCGGGGACGCACTCGGGTACGCACCGCTGGTGCAACTCGCGCTGCGGGACTGCGACATGGGCCGCTGGCGCGGGTTCACGCTGGGGGAGGCGATGGCCCGGGAGCCCTCGGCGGTGGACGCCTGGCTCGCGGACCCCCACTCCACACCGCACGGCGGCGAGTCGCTGCACGCGTTCATCTCCCGGGTGGGCGGCTGGCTGGAGACCCGTCCGGTGCACGACGGCAGCAACGTCGTGGCCGTGGCGGAGCCGTCGGTGGTACGGGCCGCCCTGGTCTATGCGCTGCGGGCGCAGCCGTCGTCGTACTGGAACATCGACGTCCGCCCGCTGTCGACGGTCACGCTCGCCGGACGGGACGGACGCTGGAACCTCCGCCTGGAGCCGGAGGCCCGCTAGACCGGACGGCGGCACCAGACGCCTGGCGACGTCAAAGATCAAGCCAGCGCTCGCGCGCGTACGCGGTGGTCAGCTCCAGGTCCTTCGCGGGCCCGCCCACGCGCCACACCGTGCGCCAGTGGTCCGCGTCCCGGACGGTGAACTCGCCGCGGTACAGGTCCGCCGCGCACGGATGGTCGGCGACATGGCGGCCGGTGCTGAGATCGAGGTCGTGGAACGGGCGGCCGTCCACGAACCGCACCCGCGCCGTGCCGGCGGAGTCTCCGGGCAGGAACCACAGCGTCCGCTCGGCGGGCCGTGGTGTGCCCCGCCAGACGAACGTGCCCGACTCCTGGTGCAGCAGCCCGTCGCCGCCGTCCTCCAGCGGCGAGAACACCGTCGTCCCGGTGAAGCGGCCCTCCTCGCCGCTCGCGAGATCGCGTACGACACGCTCGACGCTCCACCGCCCGGCGAGATGAGCGAGCACGTCCGGCACGGGCCAGAAGCTGGAATCCATGCCGTCGACCCTATGCCCGGGACCGCGCGTGCCCGGAACCGCCCGCGCCCCCGGCCCAGGACGGCGGCCCAACACCCCCGTGTGCATTCGGAATTAATCGCCTCACTTTCCGGCGAGGGTGCAACCATTTCGAAGAACTGCCGGTCTAAGTCGGCGAATCGATGACGTACGGGGAGCGACATCCCCGGATGGGACGTCTCGCGTCCCCTATTCCCTGGGAGCCTGCCGAGAAATGGTGTGCCCGACCCTGCCCATCGCCGGTTATCCGTATGTATCCCCGGTGCTTCCGGCAGCCGCCGAATCTCTCTCCGCCCGCTCCTTCCGGGAAAGCGCGGCCGGTTCCCGCCATGGAAGAGACATTCCTCACGGAAACCCGCGCCGTCGTGCGAACAGGGAGAGGACGTGAAGCCCACCACCCCTCCCGAGCCGGAGACCGAGGCGCCCCAGGGGGTCGGCCGGCCACCCGTGCCCGTCCCGCACCGGCCTGTCGATCCGTCACCGGCTCGTCCGGCCGGCCGCCGTCCGCGCCTCCGGCTGCCCCGGCCGACCCGACCGGGGCCGGCCGCCGCCCTGCTTGCGGCGGTCATCACCGTCACGGTGTCCTGCGCCGCCGGTGTCGTCGCCCGCACCTTCCCCCTCGGCCCCCGCACCCGCAGCATCAACGACCTGGGCAACCAGTACGTGCCCTTCCACGCGCACCTGTGGGACCTGCTGCACGGAAAGGCCGACGGCGGTCTTCTGGTCAACTGGCAGTCCGGCTTCGGCGCCTGCTTCCTACCCGACCTCGGTACGTATCTCAGCAGCCCGTTCGCCCTGCTCGTGGCGGTGTTCCCACGGGACGAGATCGACCTCGCGGTCTATGTGATCACGGTGCTGAAGACGGCCGCGGCGGCCGCCGCCATGGCCGTGCTGCTGCTCGCCCTGCGCCCCGGCCGCTGGTGGGGGGCGGGAGTGCTGGGCGCGTCCTACGCCCTGTGCGGGTGGAGCGTGGCCGACGCCGCGTACAACCCCATGTGGCTCGACGGCCTCATCGCCCTGCCGCTGTTGTGTCTGGTCGGCGAATGGGCGCTGAGCGGACGGCGGCGGGTGCTCGGGGTCCTGGTCGTGGCGGTCTTCTGGACCGCCAACTTCTACACCGCGTACATGGCGACCCTCGCCGCGTCTCTGGTGCTGCTGCTCCGCCTCTGGCTCGCCGGGCCTCCGCGCCGGCAGGCGCTCGCGGCGATGGGCCGGGCCTGTGTCACCGTCGCCCTCGGCGTCGGTCTGGCGGCACCGCTGGTGACGGTGGTGTACCTGGGCACCAGGCACGCCTACCCGGGCAGGACCAGCCGGTTCGTCCCGGTGGCGAGCGAGGACCTGCTGGCCCGCCTGCTGCCGACGACCTACAGCTTCAGCACACCGGCCGTGTACGTGGGCATCACCGCGCTGCTGCTCGCCCTCGCCCTGCCCTTCCACCGCGGGGTGCCCCGACGGGTGCGCACGGGGTGGACGCTGCTGGTGGTCGCGGTCGACCTGTCCCTGCAATGGGCGCCGACCAGTCTGGTCTGGCACGCCTTCACCACCCCGCAGGGCAGTGCGTACCGGCAGGCCTTCGTCCTGTGTGCGCTGCTGGTGATCGCCGCGTGGCACGCGTTCGCCTACGGCGTGCCCGGCCCGCGCGCGCTGGCCGCGGCGGGCGCGCTGCTGGCGCTGATCGCCGCCGTGGCCGGCCGCAGCGCTCTGGTGCGTTCCTTCGCCTGGCCGGTGCTGCTGCTCGCCGCCGTGGGCGCCCTGGGCGGGCTGGCCCTGCTCGGCCTCGCCGACGGCGGGCGTCTCGCCCGGGGCGGGCGCCGCACCGCCCTGGCCGGGCTCGCCGTGGCACTGCTCCTCGGCGGGCAGTTCGGCGAGACCACCGCCACCGCCGCCGTGGCCACCCGGCTGCGGCTCGCGCTCATGGACGACTACGCGCCCTGGGGCGCACGCCAGCAGCGGCAGGCGGACGCGATCGCCGAGGCCGACGGCTGGCCCCGGTACCGCACCGATCCGGGCCGGGAGCAGACCGTCGGCAACGATCCGCTGCTGGTGGGCGGCCAGGGCGCCCAGTACTACAGCAGCCTCACCTCCGACGTCCTCAGCCGTACGCTGACCGCCCTGGGAGACGGCTGGACCTCGCGGGGCCGGAATCTGCAGAGCCTGGACAACGCGGTCACGGACGCGATCTTCTCCGTGGGCGCGCGGGTGCACTCCCCGCCGGACCCGCACCAGAACTGGTTCCCGCAGGACGGCAGCGGAGTGACCGTGTCCCGGCAGGACGTACCGCCCCTGGTCACCGTACGGCCGTCCGCCGGGCGCAGGGACCTCACGTCCTTCGGCGCGTCGCCGTACCGCAACCAGGAACTGCTGCTGGGCGCCCGGGTCTACACCGTGCCCCGGCTGACGGTGCGCACCAGCGCCGGAAGGCCGCCGAGCCGCAGCGAGGACGCGCGGCCGGGCCTGCGCATCGGTGCCGTACCCGATGCCGTGCGCAAGCCGGCCATCACCGCCGACTGCCCGGCGGGCGGCCAGGTGTATCTGTGGGCGCCGCACTTCTCGGGCACCGCGCGGCTCGCGAGCGACTCCGCCGCCGGCCCGACCGGGCGGTTCCGGTCCGACTACCCCGTCACCAAGATCGCCGCCATGCAGCGGCTGGGCAGCGTTCCGGCGTCCGGCCGCCTGCGGATCGAGCTGTCCCCCGACCGGACGGGCTTCATCCCGGACGGGGCGGTCGGCTGCCTGGACACCGGCCGGCTGCACACCGCCGTCGAGCGCCTGAAGGCCACCGGCGCCACCGAGGTGACCGTCTCGGACGGCACCGTCCGGGCCCAGCTTCCCGCCGGCAGCACCGGCACCGCCGTCATCGCGGCCCCCCGTATCGCGGGTTGGCGCTGCGCCTCGGGTGATGCTTCCGCCGTGCCCGCGGGGCAGTACCTCGGGCTGATCGCCGTGCCGCTGGACGGCTCCTCGACCAGCCTCACCTGCACCTTCCATCCGCCCGGCCTGCGGCTGGGCGGGGCTGTCGGGGCCGTCTCGCTGCTGTCCCTGGTGCTGCTGTGCGTGGTCAGCGCCGTCCGCCGCCGACGTGCCGCGGCCCACCCGGCTCCACCCACGACCACCCGTCCGAGCGCATGACCGACGCTCACCGACCGCGCGTACACCCCGACCGCGCACTCAAGGGGAGAACCATGCTCATCTCGATCGTCGCACCCTGCTACAACGAAGAAGAAGTCATCGGGCGATTCCACGACGAGGTCCAGAAGGTCGCGGACGAACTTCTTCCGCTCGGCCACGACATGGAGTTCGTGTACGTCGACGACGGCAGCCGTGACGGAACCCTCACGGCCCTGAAGCAGCTGGCCGCCCTCGACGCGCGGGTGCGGTACGTCTCCTTCAGCCGCAACTTCGGCAAGGAGGCGGCACTGCTCGCCGGGCTGCGCCACGCCTCGGGGGACTCCGTGATCGTCATGGACTCGGATCTGCAGCACCCGCCGGAACTGATCCCGCGCATGGTGGATCTGTGCGGACAGGGCTACGACCAGGTGATAGCCCAGCGCAGCAGGAGCGGCGACCGGATCACCCGCACGCTCACGGCGCGCCTGTACTACCGGCTGGTCAACCGTCTCATCGACGTGGAGCTCAGGGACGGCGTCGGCGACTTCCGGCTGCTGTCCCGGCGCGCGGTGGACGCGGTCCTGTCCCTCAGCGAGTACAACCGCTTCTCCAAGGGGCTGTTCGCCTGGGTCGGGTTCCCCAGCACCACCTTCGAGTACGACAACGCGGTGCGCGAGCACGGCCGCAGTTCGTGGAACTTCCGCAGCCTGCTCAACTACGGGCTGGACGGAGTGCTCTCCTTCAACAACAGGCCGCTGCGCGCCGCGCTCTACCTCGGGCTGGGCCTGCTGTTGTTGGCGGGGGTGTACACGGCGTGGATCGTGGTCGCCGCGCTGGTCCATGGTGTGCAGACACCCGGCTATGTCACGATCATCACCGCCGTCACGGCGCTCGCGGGCGTACAGATGATCATGCTCGGGGTCATCGGGGAGTACACCGGCCGGATCTACTACGAGGTCAAGAGGCGTCCGCACTTCCTGGTGAAGGCGACCAACGTGGAGCGCGCAGAGGACTGCGCGGTCCGTGGCACGGCAAAGGACCTCATTCCCTGATGCGCCTCGCACCTACGCGCCCTATGGCGAGACAGATCCTCACCTTCGCCGTCGTCGGCGTCATCAACACCGCCACGTATTACGGGCTTTACCTTCTGTTCCTCTTCCGTTTGCCTTATCTTGCGGCGCACGTTCTCGCGTTCGCCCTCAGCATGGTCGGTTCGTTTTTTCTCAATGCACATTTCACCTATCGGACGCGGCCGACCTGGCGGAAATTCCTACTGTTCCCTCTGACGAACGCCACCAATTTCCTGATCACGACGGCGGGCGTGTATGTGATCGTCGACGTCCTGCACGCCGGGAACACATTGGCCCCGCTGCTCGCCTCCGCCGCGGCCATTCCCGTCACCTTCGTCGTCTCCCGGACGATCATGCTTCCCCGGGACAGGGGTGCTCCGGCGCAGCCTCCGGTGCGGTGACGCGTCGCGGAGGTCACCATCGAGGAAGAGGTTCGATCTCCCGGATTGCATAAACGTGCAGCGAAACGTATAGTCATGCCATCCAGGAGGAGGTTCCATGACGGTACGTGCGGCGGTCGCCGGAGCGAGCGGATACGCGGGTGGGGAGCTGCTGCGTCTGCTCCTGGCACATCCCGAGGTCGAGATCGGCGCTCTGACCGGGAACTCCAACGCGGGACAGCGCCTGGGCGCGCTGCAGCCGCATCTGCTGCCCCTGGCCGACCGGGTGCTCCAGGAGACCGCCCCCGAGGTGCTCGCCGGGCACGACGTGGTCTTCCTCGCCCTGCCCCACGGTCAGTCCGCCGCGGTCGCCGAGCAGCTCGGGGCGGAGGTGCTGGTGATCGACATGGGCGCGGACTTCCGGCTGGAGAACGCGGCCGACTGGGAGAGGTTCTACGGCACCCCGCACGCCGGTACCTGGCCCTACGGCCTTCCCGAACTGCCCGGTGGCCGCACCCGGCTCACGGGGACCCGGCGCATCGCGGTGCCCGGGTGCTACCCGACCGCCGTCTCCCTCGCCCTCCTGCCCGCGTACGCCGCGGGCCTCGCCGAGAACGAGGCCGTGATCGTGGCCGCCTCGGGCACCTCCGGCGCCGGCAAGGCGCTCAAGCCGAATCTGCTGGGCAGCGAGGTCATGGGATCGATGTCCCCGTACGGCGTCGGCGGCGTCCACCGGCACACCCCCGAGATGATCCAGAACCTCAGCGCGGCCGCCGGGGAGGCCGTCTCGGTCTCCTTCACCCCCACCCTCGCGCCCATGCCCCGCGGCATCCTGGCCACCTGCAACGCGAAGGCCAGGCCCGGTGTCACCGCCGAGGCCGTCCGCGCCGCCTACGAGAAGGCTTTCACCGACGAGCCCTTCGTCCATCTGCTTCCCGAGGGACAGTGGCCCGCCACCGCGTCCGTCTGCGGTTCCAACGCCGTTCAGGTGCAGGTCGCGTACGACGCCGCTGCGCATCGCATCATCGCGATCAGTGCCATCGACAATCTGACCAAGGGCACCGCGGGCGGTGCCGTCCAGAGCATGAACATCGCCCTCGGGCTCGACGAGACCACCGGGCTTTCCACGATCGGAGTCGCACCGTGAGTGTCACGGCAGCAAAAGGGTTCACGGCGGCCGGTGTCGCCGCCGGGATCAAGGGGAACGGCAACCCGGACCTGGCCCTCGTGGTCAACAACGGGCCCCGCCGCGCCGCCGCGGGCGTCTTCACCTCCAACCGTGTGAAGGCCGCGCCGGTGCTGTGGTCCGAGCAGGTACTCAAGTCGGGCCAGGTCTCCGCGGTCGTCCTCAACTCCGGCGGTGCCAACGCCTGCACCGGTCCCAAGGGCTTCCAGGACACCCACGCGACCGCCGAGAAGGTCGCCGAGGCCCTCGGCCGGGGCGCCATCGAGGTCGCCGTCTGCTCCACCGGCCTCATCGGCGTCCTGCTCCCCATGGACAAGCTGCTCCCGGGCATCGACACGGCCGCCGCCCAGCTGTCCGAGCACGGCGGCGAGAAGGCCGCCCTCGCCATCAAGACCACCGACACCGTCCACAAGACCTCCGTGGTGACCCGCGGAGGCTGGACCGTGGGCGGCATGGCCAAGGGCGCCGGCATGCTCGCGCCCGGCCTCGCCACCATGCTCGTCGTCCTCACCACGGACGCCGACGCCGACCAGGAGACCCTGGACCGGGCCCTGCGCGCCGCCACCAAGGTCACCTTCGACCGGGTCGACTCCGACGGCTGCATGTCCACCAACGACACCGTCCTGCTGCTCGCCTCCGGGGCGTCCGGCATCACCCCGGAGCACGAGGAGTTCGCCGAGGCCGTCCGGGAGGTCTGCGCCGACCTGGGCCGCCAGCTCATCGGGGATGCCGAGGGCGCCAGCAAGGACATCAAGGTCGAGGTCGTGGGCGCCGCCACCGAGGAGGACGCCGTGGAGGTGGGCCGCTCCATCGCCCGCAACAACCTCCTCAAGTGCGCGCTCCACGGCGAGGACCCCAACTGGGGCCGTGTCCTGTCGGCGATCGGCACCACCCGGGCCGCCTTCGAGCCCGACCAGCTCAATGTCGCCATCAACGGCGTCTGGGTCTGCAAGAACGGTTCCGTGGGCGAGGACCGCGAGCTGGTCGACATGCGCTACCGCGAGGTGCACATCGTCGCCGACCTCGCCGCCGGCAACGAGACCGCCACCATCTGGACCAACGACCTCACCGCCGACTACGTCCACGAGAACAGCGCCTACTCCTCATGAGCACCGGAAAGACGCGATGAGCACCGGAAAGACGCGCAAGCACACCGCCCTGCCCAAGGCCAAGATCCTCATCGAGGCGCTGCCCTGGCTGACCCGTCACCACGGCAAGACCGTCGTCATCAAGTTCGGCGGGAACGCCATGGTGAACGACGAGCTGAAGGCCGCCTTCGCCCAGGACGTCGTGTTCCTGCGGCACGCCGGCCTCAAGCCCGTCGTCGTGCACGGCGGCGGCCCCCAGATCAGCGCGGCACTCGACCGTCAGGGCATCCCCACCGAGTTCAAGGCAGGTCTTCGGGTCACCACCGAGGACGCCATGGACGTAGTGCGCATGGTGCTCGCCGGTCATGTGCAGCGCGAGCTGGTCGGGCTGCTCAACCAGCACGGCCCGTTCGCCGTCGGCATCACCGGCGAGGACGCGCACACCATCACCGCCACCAAGCACCGGCCCGAGATCGACGGCCAGTTGGTCGACATCGGGCGGGTCGGCGAGATCACTGCGATCGACACGGGCGCGATCGAGGCGCTGCTCGCCGACGGCCGTATCCCGGTCGTCTCCTCGATCGCCCGCAGTCAGGACGACGGACATGTCTACAACGTCAATGCTGATACGGCGGCTGCGGCACTCGCTGCGGCACTGGGCGCCGAAACCCTCATGGTCCTCACGGACGTCGAGGGACTCTACGAGGACTGGCCGCACTCCGACGAGGTGATCAGCCGCCTCACCGCCTCCCAGCTGGAGAAGCTGCTGCCGGAGCTGTCCTCCGGCATGGCCCCGAAGATGGAGGGCTGTCTGTTCGCCGTGCGCAACGGCGTCACCACCGCCCGCGTCATCGACGGCCGGGTCCAGCACTCGATCCTGCTGGAGATCTTCACCGACGAGGGCATCGGCACGATGGTCGTGCCCGACGAATTCAGCCAGGGGGCCACCGCATGACCGGCATGACCGATGCCACCGCCGACTCCGCGGGCGTCACGCACTCCGCCAACGGCGAGCTGACCCGGCGCTGGCGCGGCGCGCTCATGAACAACTACGGCACCCCGAGGCTGCCCCTGGTCCGCGGCGAGGGCACCCGGCTGTGGGACGCCGACGGCACGGAGTACCTCGACTTCGTCGGCGGTATCGCGGTCAACGCGCTCGGCCACGCCCACCCCGCGGTCGTCGAGGCGGTCAGCCGGCAGATCGCCTCCCTCGGCCATGTCTCCAACCTGTTCATCGCCGAACCGCCCGTCGCCCTCGCCGAACGGCTGCTCCAGCTCTTCGGCCGGGACGGCAAGGTGTTCTTCTGCAACTCCGGCGCCGAGGCCAACGAGGGCGCCTTCAAGATCGGCCGGCTCACCGGGCGCATCCATATGGTCGCCACCCACGGCGGCTTCCACGGCCGCACCATGGGCGCCCTCGCGCTCACCGGCCAGCCCGGCAAGCAGGAACCGTTCCGGCCGCTGCCCGGCGAGGTCACGCACGTCCCCTACGGCGACGCGCAGGCACTGGCCGCCGCGGTCACCGAGGACACCGCCCTCGTGATCATCGAGCCCGTCCAGGGCGAGAACGGGGTCGTCGTCCCGCCCGCCGGCTATCTCAAGGCGGCCCGGGCGATCACCGCGGCCACCGGGGCGCTGCTGGTGCTCGACGAGGTGCAGACCGGCATCGGCCGCACCGGCCACTGGTTCGAGTACCAGGCCCACGAGGGCGTCCTGCCGGATGTGGTCACGCTCGCCAAGGGGCTCGGCGGCGGACTGCCGCTCGGCGCCACCGTCGCCTTCGGCCGCGCCGCCGAACTGCTCCAGCCGGGCCAGCACGGCACGACCTTCGGCGGCAACCCCGTCGCCTGCGCCGCCGGACTCGCCGTTCTCGACACCATCGCGGCCGACGGCCTCCTGGAGAACGTCAAGCGGCAGAGCGAGCGACTGCGGGAGGGAATCGAGTCGCTGGGGCACCCACTGATCGACCATGTCCGGGGTGCGGGACTGCTCCTGGGTATCGTGCTCAGCGAGCCGTTCGCACAGCAGGCGCAGCAGGCGGCTCAGGACGCCGGTCTCCTGGTGAACGCGCCCGCCCCGAACGTCGTACGGCTGATGCCGCCGCTGAACCTCGGCGATGACGAAGTGGCGGCGTTCCTCCGGGCGCTTCCCGGTGTCCTCGGCGCACTGAACGGGGACGGACGATCCGGAGAATGAGACGACGATGACCCAGGCGCAGGACCACGAGCACACGGGCCCAGCCGTGCCGCAGACCCGCACCGCGCGCCACCGCCGGATCGTGGACATCCTCAACCGGCAACCAGTGCGCTCTCAGAGCCAGTTGGCGAAACTCCTCGCCGACGACGGGCTGAACGTCACGCAGGCGACGCTCTCCCGGGACCTGGACGAGCTGAACGCGGTGAAGATCCGCAACTCCGACGGCGATCTGATCTACGCGGTCCCGAGCGAGGGCGGCTTCCGCACCCCGCGCGCACCGCTCGGCGGGTCGGCCAAGGAGGAGCGGATGCGGCGGCTGTCCCAGGAACTGCTGATCTCCGCGGAGGCGTCCGCGAATCTCGTGGTCCTGCGTACCCCGCCGGGAGCGGCCCAGTTCCTGGCCTCGGCCATCGACCAGGCGGAACTGCACGACATCCTCGGCACCATCGCGGGTGACGACACCCTGCTGCTGATCAGCCGGGACCCGACCGGGGGCCAGGCGCTCGCGGACCACCTGCTGCGGCTGGCGCAGACGGGGCACTGAGACGTACGTCCCGTACACAGGGGGGAGGGCGCACCGGAACCGGTGCGCCCCCCCCCCCGGGTAGGGTGAGCCCCCCCCGGCCCCCCCCCCCCCCCAGGCCCGCCCCCCCG
>NZ_JBFAWW010000029.1:0-95901 GCF_040680495.1 Streptomyces sp. NPDC052036
CCTCAGCGGACAGAGTGACTTCAACAGCACGAGGACCCGGCGACATGAAAACAGGCCACCAACTTACCCCCGAAATTTCTGGCGCATCACACTAGCCGATCTCCTCCGCTAGCTGAACTCCTTCGCCGCCCACGCCGACAGCTCCGTCCGCGCCGCGCTCAGCAGCGACGCGGACGGGGCCGTCGCTCCGTTCGCGACCAGCGCGTAGTGCACGGCCGCGGTGCCGGAGGCGGTCAGCAGCAGCCGTTGGCCGCCCGCGCCACCGGGTTCGTCCGCCACGGCGATCGGGGTGGACCCGGTGTACGCGGGCAGTCCCGCCGTGGTGCCGAGGTCGGAGACCACGGTGGTGGACGCGGCCGGGAAGGAGGCGGGCAGATGCAGCTCCGTGGGCGCGGCGGAGCCGTCCGAGCGCCAGACCAGCAGGCCGTACTGGCCCGAGCCCACCAACTGCGCCACGTCGGGCAGCGAGGCCGGGACCGGATTCCAGGTCAGGGTGGTGGAGCCGTCCCGGGAGCGGTCCTCGTACGTGAAGGCGAGCGCCGTCCCGGCGGTGGCGCTCGGGTAGAGCCGGTCCAGCAGCCGGGCGTCCTGGCGCACCACCGGGGAGCCGGAGTCGTCGAGGGCGACCGCCGAGAGATCCTCCCCGTTCCAGGCGTCGCCCGAGGTGAGGACCTTGTCCGGGTTGCCGTTCATCGCCTCGTGGTGGCGGCCGCTGTAGAGATCCCACTGCCACTGGGTGCCGGACAGTACCGGTCCGGAGGCCGCCGGGTCGTTCCACCAACTCGCGCCCGGCAGCCGGGAGTCGAGGGCCTGGTACATCGCCTTCACCACGGTGGGCGCCTTGTCGGAGACCGAGCCGGACAGGGGATGGCCGAACTCGCTGACGACCGCGGCCGTGCCCAGGGCGGCGGCCCGGTCGCGCACGGTGGCGAAGTCGGCCGCGTACTGCCCGTCCCCGGCCTTTCCCCACATCAGGATGCCGGAGATGGCCTTCTGATCGTAGAAGTGGGCGTTGAAGACATAGCGGGGTCCGAGCGTGCCCGCGTCGAGGAGTCCCCCTTCCTGCTTCTGGGTGGAGATGTTGGCGTTCCAGAAGAGGTTCGGCTCGACGAAGGTCGGTTTGTCCTGCCAGCCGGCCGCGTCCATGCGCGCCCGGAACCGCTCGTAGAACGGCAGGAGCACGTTCTGCTCCCAGGTGCGGCTCGTCTCGCCGGAGTCGTAGGTGCCCGCGTGCGGCTCGTTGTACGGGTCGAAGCCCACGACGCCCGCGAACTCGTCGTCGGTCAGGTGCTGGGCGAGGTACGCCATGGTCTGCTGGGCGGTGGCGAGGAAGGCGTCCTGCACGCCGTACGCGTTGTGCCAGAAGTCGTACGACGCCTTCGTCACCGCCTGGTTCTGGGTGATGTTCTGGCCCCAGAAGAGACAGATCCCGCAGGACTCCGCGGGGTAGCTCCCGGCAGCCACCGCCCATTGCGGGGCGCCGTCACCGGTGTACCAGCTGCCCTCGTCGAACAGGTACCGCGAGTAGAGGTCCTGGTGGAAGTCGGGCAGAACGCGAATGCCGGCGTCGAGGAACGGCCGCATCTGCTCCGTGACCGCGGCGAGATAGGCCGTGTCGGTCCGGCCTCGTACGGGCTCGGCGTGGGCCCACGAGAGCAGGAAGCGGACCGTGTTGCCACCGCCGAGTGTGCGCAGAGCGGCCGCGGACTTCTGCGCGTCGGCGACCGAGGCGAAGGGCAGTCCGCTGTTCTCCGCCAGTTTGGTCTCGCCCGAGACGTTGTAGCCTCGCAGCACGACCTCGCGGCCGAGGCCGTCGGTCAGGTGACCGTCCCGGACGGTGAGGGCGGACCGGGCTCGGGCGTCGAACCAGAGGGAGCCCGGGAGAGAGGCGGCGGCCACGGGATGCCCGCCCGTCGCCGCGAGCAGGCCGGTGAGCGACACGAGAACGCCGAGCAGATGCGCACGCAGTTTCGCCATGACCATTACAATCCGGCGAGAGGTGCGATGCGTCAACTCCCTTTCGGCTACGGCCTGTTGGGGTGCCCGGTCCGCGGGGGCAGGCTGTGCAGCCGTACGTCCATGAGCGCGCCCTCGGCCACCGTCGCGGTCATGTATGTGCAGTGGGGTAGGCGGCGCCGGTCGGTCGGGGAGCCGGGGTTGAGCAGTCGCAGGCCGGTGTTCGTGGTGGTGTCCCACGGGATGTGGCTGTGCCCGAAGACCAGCACGTCGAGATCGGGGAAGCGCGCGGCGCAGCGGGTTTCGCGCCCCTGGGCGGCGCCGGTCTCGTGGACCACTCCGAGGCGCAGACCGCCGAGGTCGGCGCGGGCCACCTCGGGCAGCCGGGCACGCAGGGCGGGACCGTCGTTGTTGCCGTGGACGCCGATCAGCCGCGCGGACCGGCTCTCCAGCAGATCGAGCGTGGCGACGTCCACCCAGTCGCCGGCGTGGATCACGACGTCGGCGCGCGGGAGTTCGGCGAGCAGCTGCGGGGGCAGTTCCCTGGCGCGCCGGGGGACGTGGGTGTCGGACATGAGCAGCAGACGCACGACGTCAGGGTGTCATGACGCAGCGACCGGGGCGCGCCGCCCGCACGGGGACGCGTCCACGGCCCTGCGCAGGCCGGCGTCCGTGGTCGTGTCCACGTGTGGTGTCGTCAGGTGCGGGCACTCGTCGGTGTCTGTTCGAGGAGGATGTCCGCCCACACCTGCTTGCCGCCGCTGACCGGGAGCGTCCCCCATGCCGCGGCGACGGCCCCGACGAGCAGGATGCCCCGGCCGCCGGTGGCCTCCCAGCCGATGCTCGTCGGCTTGACGGGCGTACGCGGTGAGGCGTCCGCGACCGCGACGCGCAGCCGGTGGTTGAGCAGGGTGAGGTCGAGGCGCACCCGGCCGTCGGTGTGCACAAGGGCGTTGGTGACGAGTTCGGAGACGACGAGGAGCACCGTGTCGAGGTCCTCCGTCGCCACGCCCCAGGTACGCAGGGAGCGCCGGGTGAAGCGGCGGGCGTGCCGGACCGCCTCGGGCACACGCCACACCGTCCAGGTCTCGCGCAGCGGGCGCACCGCCATGCCGTCGTAGCGGACGAGGAGAAGCGCGACGTCGTCGCTGCGGTTGGCGTCGGCGAGCAGCGCGTCCGCGACGAGCCCGAGGTGCCCGGGATCGGCGGCGGTCAGCTCCCGGGCCAGCCGCACAAGGCCGTCGTCGAGGCTGGTCTCGGCGGTCTCCACCAGGCCGTCCGTGGTGAGGGCGATGACCGCGCCGGGCCCCAGCCGCAGCTGGGTCATCGGATACTCGGCCTGGTCGACGACGCCGAGCGGCGGTCCGCCCTCCGCCTCGACGATCTCCGCTCTGCCGTCCGGATGGCGCACCACCGGCGGGATGTGCCCGGCACGGACGCACCAGGCGGTGCCCTCCTCCAGGTCGACGTCGACATAGCAGCAGGTGGCGAAGAGGTCGGACTCCATCTCCACAAGGAGCCGATTGGCGTGCGAGACGACGACGTCAGGGGGATGGCCCTCGGCGGCGTAGGCGCGCAGGGCCGTGCGCATCTGGCCCATGAGGGCGGCGGCTGAGGCGTTGTGACCCTGTACGTCGCCGATGACGAGGGCGGCGTGGTTCTCGGGCAGCGGGATCACGTCGTACCAGTCGCCGCCGAGTTCCAGGCCCGCCGTGGTCGGCAGATAGCGGGCCACGGCGTCGGCGCCGGGCAGCCGGGGCAGACGGCGCGGCAGAAGGGCGCGCTGGAGCATGCCGATCAGTTCGTGTTCGGCGTCGAAGGCGTGGGCGCGCACGAGCGCCTGACCGGCGAGGCCCGCGGCGGCGGTGAGCAGGGCGCGCTCGTCGGGGGTGAAGTCGTGCGGGCTGTCCCAGCCGATGAGGCAGGCGCCCGCCGTTCGTCCGCCCGCCGGCAGCGGCAGCACGACCAGGCCGCCGGGCCCCACCTCGGCGAGTGCGGGTTCCAGATCCGTACCGGCGGGCCAGATCCCCGCGCGGCCCTCCCGCAGTGCGGCGGCGAGGGTCGGCATGGCGCGTACCGGAGCGTCGGGCCACTCGGTGCGCCATTCGGTGCGCCACAACTCGGGCCAGGCCTCCGGTTCGGGCGGGTCGAGGACGGTGACGACGAGCCGGTCGGACTCCAGCTCGGCCAGGGCCATACGGTCCGCCCCCAGCGGGGTGCGCAGGGCGGCGACCACGGCCCCGCTGACATCGCGGACGGTGCCCGCCATGGCGAGGGCCGCGGCGAGCCGTTGGATACGGGTGACGTCACTGACGGCGGGGCGCAGTTTCGAGGCGTCGGCGACCGTACCGACGAGCCGGGCAGGCCGTCCCTCCTCCACGGGCAGCAGCCGCCCGCGCAGCCGCAGCCACCTCGGCGCGCCGGAGGGCTGGAGGATACGGAACTCCAGTTCCCGGTCGCCGACGGAGAAGCGGTCGGGTTCGACGACGGACATCAGGGCCGGCACGTCCTCCGGCACGGTCCGGGCGAGCAGGGTCTCGACCCTGCCGTCGAACGTGTCCGGATCGATGCCGTAGAGATCCAGCACCTCGCCGTCGACCTCGACCCGGCCGGTGTCCACGGTGAGAACGAACGATCCGCCGACCGGTCGGCCGGGCCCGGCCGTGCCCGGCGCGGGGCCGACGACGGCGTCGGCGACGAGCTGGAGGCACTCGCGGTCCTCGGTGTCGAAGCCGTCCGGATGGTCGGTGACGGCGGCCAGGCAGCCTCCGTCGCGCAGCGGCAGGATCCCCAGCCAGAAGTCCGGGTCCGGCAGCGAGCCCCCGTCGGAACAGCGGCCGAGGTCCTCGGGCGCAAGCCACAGGGGCTGCCCGGTGCGGTGGACGTCCGCCAGGGGGGACCCCGCGGGAAGCGGATGGACGTCGCGCAGCCCGTACAGGGTCCTTGGCACACCGACCGCCTCGGTAAGCCGCACCCCCTCACCGTCCTCGTGCGGGACGTAGACGGCGACGAGGGTCGCCGTGGTGAAGGCCAGGGCCTGTTCGAGGACGCGGCGCAGCCGCTCGCGCGGTTCGAGGTCCGAGGTGAGCGTCTTGAGGGCAAGTTCCGCACGCTGCGTTCTCGTTCTGCGTCCCGCAGCGCCCTCACTGCCCACTCTGCAATTACAGCGCTTCCGCCGCTGCGGCGCAGCCCCTCTGCGCGTGTCGGCGCAGCTCTTTGTGCGTGTCGTTACCTCGGGGCGCCGCCGGACGGTCGTGGTGGAGCCCGGCCGGGGTGCCGGACGGCGGTGCGTCCCGGTTCCTGGGGTGACGGGGACACCCGGGAAGCGCGGGAGCGGCCCTACGGTGGTCCCAGCCCGGCGAGCCGGCCTCCCGCAGGCGGGGCGCCCGGCCGGAGCAGCCGCCGGAGCGGGTGCCGGTGAGCATCCATCGGCTCATCGACGACTGGACGCGCCATCCGGCCTGCGCAGTGAGCGCTTCCGTCTGCTGTGGAGCCGCCACGAGGTACGGCCGCGGCGCAGCCGGCTCACCCACCCCCAGGTCGGCGATCTGGAGCTGCACTCGAACAAGTTCGAGATCGGCGGTACGGACGAGATGACCCTCGTGGTCTTCCGTCCCGAACCGGGCAGCCGCAGCGCCGAGTCGCTGGCACTGCCGGGGAGTCTCCACGCGGGCTCGGGCGACGCCGACGGCCCGCTGCGCACGGGGCCCGCGGAGGGGGACGCGGGCGCTGCCGGGGAGCGCCGTACGGATCGGATCGCGCCGCGGCAAGGGCGGCGTTCCGGCCACCGCGCCGCCGACGAGGGGTGACCGGTCCGGGCTCCCCCAAGGTGGGGTGACTTCGCGGTCGCGAACGCCTCGGAGAGCGCGTTCCCTGCCGACGTCGAACGGTCCGGCCCTCCCGCCGGAGGGCCGGACCGTGACGCATCGACCTACCGGCTCAGTGGCTCGTCAGCGAGGAACCGTCGCCCGCGCCACTACCCTGCGCCTGCCCGGACGGCTCGCTGCCGGACTGCTCACCACCGGACTGGTCGGCCGCACCGCCCGCCTGCTGACCGGCACCACTCTGGTCACCGGCACCGGCGCTCTGCTGACCGGCACCGCTCTGGTCACCAGCACCGGCACCGCTCTGGTCACCGGGGCTCGCGCTCTGGTCACCGGCACCGGCACCACTCTGGTCACCAGGGCTCGCGCTCTGGTCACCCGAGCCCGCCGCGCCGCCTGCGCCCGCTGCGCCACCCGCGCCGAGCGTCGCGCCGGTCGCCTTGAGCGCCGCGGTCACCGGCTGGAAGAAGGTCTCGCCACCGGCGGTGCAGTCACCGCTGCCGCCCGAGGTCAGACCGACCGCGCTGCCGTCCTGGGTGAACAGGGAGCCACCGCTGTCTCCGGCCTCGGCGCAGACGTCGGTCTGGATAAGCCCGGTGACGGTGTCCACACCGCCCGGGACGGTCTCGCTCTGGAAGTTGACGGTGGCGTCGAGACCGGTGACGGATCCGTCGTGCAGACCGGTCGTGCTGCCCATCCGGAAGACCTGCTGGCCCACCACCGCGTCCGCGGCCTGGGTGATCTGGACCGTCTGCCCGTTGCCGGCGTTGACCTCGCTCGGCGCCTGGGTCTGGGGGTCGTCGTACTTGACCAGCGAGAAGTCGCCGTTGCCGGGGAAGGTGGCCTGGTCGACGGTGGCGATCGGCTGCCCGTTCTGGGAGTCGGACCACTCCTTGGCCGCGACGCCGCAGTGGCCGGCCGTCAGGAAGGCCGGGCTGCCGTCGCTCGCGGTGACGTTGAATCCGAGGGAGCAGCGGACGCCACCGCCGTTGGCCTGGGCGAAGATGGCGTCACCGCCCGACACCAGCGTCTTGAAACTGCCGCCGGACTTCTTGAGGGTCGCCATGCCCGAGCCGAGGCTCTTGACCGTCGACTCCACCTTGTCCCACTTGGCGCCGGTGACAGTGCTGTCGGCGCTGACCTGGATCTTGTTGGTCTTGGGGTCCACGGACCAGGCGGTGCCGGGGACCGTGGCCTGCGCCTTGAGCGTCTTGGCGGCGGCCTGGAGCGCGGCGGTGCTGTTCTGCACCTTGTTGGGGATCGCGCCGGCCTTTGTGATGGTGTTGATGACATTGCTGTCGTTGCCGACCACATTGACGACGATCTGCTGCTTGTCGGCGTTGTAGTACGAGCCGGCGAAGGCATCACCCAGCTGGGCGGCGATCCCCGAGGCGAGGCTCGAGACGTCGTTCGCCTTGAACGTCTTCGGAGTGGCGTCCGACGAACCCGTCTGGGACGCGTTGGCGTTGGGCAGCAGAAGGGCCGCCGCTCCGAGCGCCGCCACGCTTCCCACCGCGATCGCGGCCTTGCGCTTGGGTATGCGTTTGTGACTCAACTCTTTACCTCCTGGGGACGGGGGGTACATCGCCGCCGTCCGGCAGCTGACTGGGGCGCCTGGATGCCTGTTGATACGCACGTGTCACGAGAGGTGTTCAACAGGTCTGACATCTGGCCGAGTTGGCGTATGCGAAAGCGTTAAATAGGTGGCAAACGCGTCTGCGGAGTCCCGGAGGGGGGTAAGAAATCACGCATGACGCCAGCCGAAGCCGACAAGATCCTCGCCGGCAGCTTCGCCCCCTGGGTGCAGGACCTGGGTCTGAGCGTGGTCGAACTGGACGAGCGGCGGGCCGTGCTGCGGCTGCCCTGGTCCACCCGCCTGGCCCGGGAGGGCGGCGCGCTGTCGGGGCAGGCACTGATGGCTGCGGCCGACACGGCCACGGTGATCGCGGTGTCGGCGGCGCGCGGCGGCTTCGTCCCCATGACGACCGTCCAGCAGTCCACCAGCTTCCAGCGCGCGGTCGTGGACACGGATGTACTGGTGGAGGCGGTCCTCACCAAACTGGGCAGGCGTATGGCGTTCGCCGACATCACGATGACGTCGGGCGACGCGGCCACGATCGCGGCACGGGCGAGCACGGTGTACGCGCTGCTGGGTTGACCCCCGGCGAACGGTCCGCGGCGGTTTCTCCAGGCGCCCGGTCGCGCCGGATTCCGTACGCGAGCGACGGCACCGGAGCACATACCCGACCGCCTCAGGCACCGTACGCACGACCGCCGCAAGCACCGTACGCACGACCGTCACAGGCACCGTTGAGACACGCTTCGCGACCGCTCGGTGACGTACAGTCCCGTACCGGGAGCGGAATCCCGGCTTCAGGGAATCTGCACACCGATTGCGCATCCGGGTCACCGTGCACGACGGATCTGCACACTCGCGCGCCGGGGTCCGCGCCATTGGACCAGGAGTGTCCTATTCGGATTCCGGACCGCAAGCGGCCGGGGGCACCGAAGGGGCGCCCCATGTGAAGAAGTGGCCGACACGGCGTGCGCACACCTGCACGGATCGCCCTCTCGGAACATCAATTGCCCTGGTGAGAGCGTTGGTTGATTGGAAGAGCCGGGCTCCGGCGTGCTTTGATCCGTTGCACCGCGGGGGCCGCCCCCATGGGGCCCGGCGACGGGTTCCCGGCGTCCGCGGGCGCGGCCGACCATCTGTCCCCAGAGGGGGCCGCTCTCCCCCTTGTGAATATCCATATGAAGGGAAGTTCCATCATGAACTCCACCCCCCAGGTTGCGACCGCCGAGATCTCGGACGCCGAGCTGGACGCCGTTTCCGGCGGCCTGCAGCTGAACGCCGTTGGCACCGTCACCGGCCTGGTGGACGGCGTCGCCCCGGTTTCCGGCCTGGTCGGCACGGCTGTCGGCACCGTCGAGGGTGTCACCGGCCTGAACACCTCCCCGGTCACCCAGCTGGTCGCCGGTCTCTGATCGCACCTTTGTACCGTTGAGTCCCGGAACCGTATCCCGGTTCCGGGACTCTCGGATGCCGTAAATCTCTCCGAACAGGTGAGGGAAAGTTCCGTGCAGTTCCGCCAACAGGCCCTCGCCAAGCTGCAGTCGCCCGAAGAGCTGGATCTCCCGGTGCGCTTCGCCCGCCCCCAGGGCTGGCTCGTGCTCACCGTGACGGTGGTTGCCATGGCCGCCGCGTCTGCGTGGGCCGTCACCGGCTCGGTGACCTCCACGGTCGGCGCACCGGCCATCCTCACGCATGGAGAGGGCAGTTACCTCCTGCAGAGCCCTGTCGCCGGACAGGTCACCGCGGTCCTCGCCCAGGAGGGCGAACAGCTTCCCGCGAACGCACCCGTGGTGAAGGTGCACACGAGCGACGGCGACTCCGTGGTCCGCACGGTCGCCGCGGGCCGCGTCACCGCGCTCGCCGCCACCATCGGCCAGATCATCCAGACCGGGGCGAACGTCGCCTCGGTGGAGAAGGTGGCCCACGCCTCCGACCCGCTGTACGCAACGATGTACGTGCCGGCCGAGAACGCCGCCGCCATCCCCGCGAACGCCTCCGTGGACCTCACGGTCCAGTCGGTGCCGACCCAGCAGTACGGGGTGCTGCGCGGTCATGTGAAGTCCGTGGACCGGGCGCCCCAGTCGGCGCAGCAGATCGCCTCGTTCCTGGGCGACGGCCAGCTCGGTGAGCAGTTCACCAGGAAGGGCCGCCCGGTGGCCGTCCTGGTGCGGCTCGACAAGTCCTCCGGCACGAAGAGCGGCTACCGATGGTCGTCCGTGGACGGCCCCCCGTTCGCTCTCACCTCCATGACCCTGGCCTCCGGTTCGATCCGCATGGCCGATCAGCGTCCCGTCGATTGGCTCCTGCCGTGACCGCTCCCTCGGACACCCTGCCCCCGGTACGGGGCAGACGCCGCGCCACGCCGCCGAAGCGCACGGTGCCCAAGGGCCGGACGAAGACCGTCCGCACGCCCACCGTGCTGCAGATGGAGGCCGTGGAGTGCGGTGCCGCCTCCCTGGCCATGGTGCTCGGGCACTACGGCCGGCACGTCCCTCTCGAGGAGCTGCGCATCGCCTGCGGTGTCTCCCGCGACGGCTCACGCGCCAGCAACCTCCTGAAGGCGGCCCGCAGCTACGGTCTGACGGCCAAGGGCATGCAGATGGACACGTCCGCGCTCGCCGAGGTGCGGGCGCCGGCCGTCCTGTTCTGGGAGTTCAACCACTACGTCGTCTACGACGGCATGGGGCGCCGCTTCGGCCGCCGCGGCGTGTACGTCAACGACCCCGGCAAGGGCCGTCGTTTCGTGCCCATGGAGGACTTCGACACCAGCTTCACCGGTGTCGTCCTGGTGATGGAGCCGGGCGAGGACTTCACCCGGGGCGGGCGCAAGCCAGGCGTCCTGGGCGCCATGCCCGCCCGGCTGCGCGGCACCTCGGGCACGATGCCCGCCGCGATCCTCGCGAGCCTCCTGCTGGTGGCGGTGGGCGCCGCGCTGCCCGCGCTCAGCCGTACCTATATCGACATGTTCCTGATCGGCGGGCAGACCTCGCTGCTCGGGGTGCTGTTCGCCTCGATGGCCGCGTGTGTGCTGCTGACGATCGTGCTGACCTGGTTGCAGCAGGCCAATCTGCTGCGCGGCCGAATCATCTCGTCCACGCTCTCCAGTGCCCGCTTCCTGCGCCATCTGCTGCGCCTGCCGGTGACGTTCTTCTCCCAGCGCAGCCCGGCCGACCTGGTACAACGTCTGCAGTCCAACGACGCGGTCGCCGAGACCCTGGCCCGCGACCTCGCGGCGGCCGGTGTGGACGCGGTCGTCGTCGTGCTCTACGCGGTGCTGTTGTACACGTACGACCCACAGCTGACGTTCGTCGGTGTCGGCGTCGCGCTGCTCAACGTGGTGGCGATGCGGGTGGCCGTACGACTGCGGGCGACACGCACCGCGAAGCTGCGGGCGGACAGTGCCCGGCTGACCAACACCGCCTACACCGGGCTGCAGTTGATCGAGACGATGAAGGCCACCGGCGGCGAGGACGGCTACTTCCGCAAGTGGGCGGGGCAGCACTCCACGACGCTGGAGGAACAGCAGCGGCTCGGGGTGCCGAGCGCCTGGCTGGGAGTGGTCGCGCCGACGCTCGCCACGCTCAATAGCGCGCTGATCCTGTGGATCGGCGGGCTGCGGGCGGTCGAGGGACACATCTCGGTCGGTCTTCTGGTCGCCTTCCAGGCACTGGTGACACGGTTCACCGCGCCGATCACCCGTCTCAACGGCGTCGCGGGCCGTATCCAGGACTTCGCCGCGGACGTGGCACGCCTGAAGGACGTGGAGAGCTTCCAGGCCGACCCGCTCTACGGCCGCTCCGGACGCGGCGAGTCGACCCGCCGGCTGCACGGCCATGTCGAACTCGAACACATCACCTTCGGTTACAGCCCGCTGGACAAGCCGCTGCTGAACGGCTTCAGCCTGACGGTCGGCCCGGGTCAGCAGGTGGCGCTGGTCGGCGGTTCCGGCAGCGGCAAGTCGACGGTGTCCCGGCTGATTTCGGGCCTGTACACGCCGTGGGAGGGCGAGATCCGTATCGACGGGCGACGCCTGGAGGACATCCCGCGCGGCGCGCTCGCCGCCTCGGTCTCCTTCGTCGACCAGGACGTCTTCCTCTTCGAGGGCACGGTCCGGGACAACGTGGCGCTGTGGGACCCCTCGATCCCGGACGACGCGGTGGTCGCGGCGCTGCGGGACGCGGCCCTGTACGACGTGGTGACGCGCCGCCCCGGCGGCATCCACAGCCGGGTCGAGCAGGACGGTCGGAACTTCTCCGGCGGGCAGCGCCAACGCCTGGAGATCGCCCGGGCGTTGGTGCGCGATCCCAGCATCCTGGTCCTCGACGAGGTGACCAGCGCCCTGGACGCGGAGACCGAGCAGACCGTGATCGACAACCTCCGCAAGCGAGGCTGCGCCTGTGTGGTGATCGCGCACCGGCTGAGCACCGTGCGTGACAGCGACGAGATCGTGGTGCTCCAGCACGGCACGATCGTGGAACGGGGGCGGCACGACGCCCTGGTGGCGGCCGGCGGGGCGTACGCCGAGCTGGTCAGGGAGCGATGAGATGACAGCGGTTCACGAGGGCGACCTCGTTCTCGGCGCTCTGGGCGCGATGGGATCCCCGGTCGACTGCTCCGGCCTCGGCCGGCTCGACCTGGAGGGCCCTCAGGTGCTGTGGCTGGTCGCGGCCGGCGCGCTGGACCTGTTCGCGGTGGACGCCGCGGCGCAGGGCCACTGGCACCACCTCGGCCGCCTGGAGGCGGGCACGCTGCTGCTCGGCCCGGTCCCGGGACCCCAGCACACCCTGGTCGCCCGCCCGGTGCGCGACTGCGCGGTGCGCCGTATCCAGCTGCGCGAGCTGTATCAGCAGGCCGACACCCAGACCTGGTCGTACGACGAGTACGGCAACCCGCAGTACGTACCGCCGACGACGAGCCCGCTGGAGTACGCGCTCGCCCTGGGCGTCGGCCGGAGCCTGTCGATCCTCTTCCAGGCACCGACGGCGAACGAACGGGCCGCCGAGATCACCGACGACGACGTGTTCTGGATGCAGGTGCCGCCGGGCAGCGTCCAGTACGGCTCGCTCTACGGGGCGGAGGCGGCGGCCGATCTGCTGATGGATCCCGCGGTCTGGCAGGGGATGGTCGACCAGCAGTACCGGCTCCTCACCACCCTCGACCGGTGGATCGAGCAGGTGGAGCGCAGCCACGAGACCCGTACCGCGGCCGGTATCAAGGCGGGCGAGGCGGTCCGCGCCCAGGCCGACCGCACCCTGCTCGCCTCGATCGGCAGGGCGTCGGCCCGGCGCACGACGGCGGCCGACGACGACGCCACCTACGCGGCCTGCCGACTGGTGGCGCGCGCCGCCGGGATCACGCTGGCCGACCCCACGGGGGGCGACACCGAGAGCGACCGCCTCGACCCGGTCGAGCGCATCGCCGTCGCCTCCCGGGTGCGGACCCGGGTGGTACGGCTGGACGGGCGCTGGTGGCGCGACGACGTCGGACCGCTGGTCGGCCACCGGGCTCTGTCGGGCGCGCCGGTCGCGCTGTTGTGGCGGCGCGGCGGCTATGTCGCCGTGCAGCCCTCGTCGGGCCGGGAGACTCCCATCGAGAAGGCGAACGCGGCGGAGTTCGAGCCGCGGGCCGTGATGTTCTACCGGCCGCTGCCCGAGCAGCGGCTCGACCCGCTGCGGCTGCTGCGGTTCAGCATGCGCGGCACCCGGGGCGATCTGCTGGGACTGCTGCTCAGCGGTCTGGTGACCGTCGCCATCGGCTCGCTGGTGCCCATCGCCACCGGCAAGGTGCTCGGCGAGTATGTGCCGAAGGCCCAGCAGGGGCTGATCGTCCAGGTCTGCCTCGCCCTGATGGTGACCGGTGTGGTGGCCGCGGCGTTCATGCTGTTGGAGAACATGAGCATCCTGCGCCTGGAGGGACGGATCGAGGCGACGCTCCAGCCGGCGGTCTGGGACCGGCTGCTGAGGCTGCCGACGAAATTCTTCGCGCAGCGCTCCACCGGTGAGCTGGCGAGCGCGGCGATGGGTATCAGCGCCATTCGCCGGCTGCTCGCCGGGGTCGGCCCGGTGGTCGCCCAGTCGGTGACGGTCGGCGTGATGAACCTGGGGCTGCTGCTGTGGTACAGCGTGCCCATGGCGCTGGCCGCGATCGCCATGCTCGTCGTCATCGCCGCTGTCTTCCTGGGGCTCGGGCTGTGGCAGGTGCGCTGGCAGCGGCGACTGGTGCGGCTCGGCAACAAGCTGAACAACCAGGCGTTCCAGACCCTGCGCGGGCTGCCCAAGCTGCGGGTCGCGGCGGCCGAGAACTACGCGTACGCCGCCTGGGCCGGCGAGTTCGCGCGCAGTCGTGAGCTGCAGCAGAAGGTGGGCCGGATCAAGAACCTCACCACGGTGCTGGGTTCGGTGTATCTGCCGCTGTGCTCGCTGCTGCTGTTCGTCCTGCTCGCGGGCCCGGCCAAGGGCACCCTGTCGGCCGCCGACTTCCTCACCTTCAACACCTCGGTCACCATGCTGCTGACCTCGGTCACCCAGCTCACCGGCGCGTTCGTCTCGATGGTGGCGGCGCTGCCACTGTTCGAGGAGATCAGGCCGGTGCTGGACGCGACACCGGAGGTGCGTACGGCGAGCACCCGCCCGGGTGTGCTGTCCGGCGCGATCGAGGCGCGCCGGCTCTCGTTCCGCTATGCCGACGACGGTCCCCTGGTCCTCGACGATGTGTCCTTCGCCGTGCGGCCGGGCGAGTTCGTGGCGATCGTGGGCCCGAGCGGCTGCGGCAAGTCGACGCTGCTGCGCCTGCTGATCGGCTTCGACAAGCCGTCCTCGGGCAGCGTGCTGTACGACGGGCAGGACCTCGCGGCGCTCGACCAGTCGGCGGTACGCCGGCAGTGCGGGGTGGTGCTCCAGCACGCGCAGCCGTTCACCGGCTCGATCCTGGACGTCATCTGCGGCACCGAGCCGTACACGCCGGAGGAGGCGATGGCCGCGGCGGAGATGGCGGGACTGGCCGAGGACATCAAGCGGATGCCGATGGGCCTGCACACCATCGTCCAGGGCAGCGGCGCGATCTCCGGCGGACAGCGGCAACGGCTGATGATCGCGCAGGCCCTGATCCGCCGCCCGCGCATCCTGTTCTTCGACGAGGCGACGAGCGCGCTGGACAACGAGACCCAGCGCAGGGTCATCGAGTCGACCCGGGCCCTGAACGCGACCCGGATCGTGATCGCCCACCGGTTGTCCACCGTGCTGGACGCGGACCGGGTCATCGTGATGGAGGACGGGAAGGTCGCCCAGCAGGGCCCGCCGGCCGAGCTCCTCGCGGACACCGGCGGGCGACTGCACGAGCTGGTACGACGTCAGATGGCGTGAGGGTCAGGCGTCGCTGCCGGGAACGGGCGCGCCCGAGGGGATCCCGGCCCGGATGTACCGCTCGTAGTAGTCCTTCCAGGGGGCGGTCTCCCCGGCATGCGGGCCTTCGAAGCGCTCTCCGCGGGCCCGGGCGTCCAGGGCCGCGAGGCAGACCTCCCAGCCGGCGCCGTTGCGGGCGGCGGTGTTCTGCTCCCCGAGGACGTTGGTGAGGGTGAAGCGGGTCCGTCCGCCCTCCAGTTCCTCCAGGTCGAAGCGCAGTTCGTCACCGCCCCAGGTGAAGGAGAGATGCCGGGGCGCGGCGACGGCCAGGACCGCGCCGGTGGGCTCCGGCATATGGGGGTCCCCGCTGAAGTGGACGGTGCCGCCGGGACGCAGTTCGAACTCGGCGCGGGAGGGGAACCACCGGACGAGTTCGTCGGGGTCGGTGACCAGCCGCCAGACATGCTCGACCGGGTGGTCGTAGACCCGGCTGAAGCGGACGGCGGGGCGGCCGTCGTCGAGGGTGAGATAGGTGCCGGTGAGGTCGGCGGCCATGGTGATCAGTCCTTCGCGGAGGGTCGGTCGGGGTCGTCCGAGGTCTCGTCGAGGCGCCGCCCCAGCGCGTCGAGGCTGCGGTTCCACAGCCTGCGGTAGGGGTCGAGCCAGGCGTCGAGTGCGGCGATCGGGGCCGGGTCGAGCGCGTACACGCGGCGCTGCGCGTCCTGTCGTACACGCACCAGGCCCGCGTCGCGCAGCACCTTCAGATGCTTCGACGTGCTCGGCTGGCTGAGACCGCACGCCTCGACGATCTCACCGACGGGCCGCGGCCGCTCCAGGAGCAGCGCGACGATGGCCCGTCGGTGGGGGTCGGCGAGGGCAGACCACAGGGAGGCATCGGACACCGCTCCAATATGCCCCATCAGTTATATTCCCGTCAAGGAATGAAGGGCTCCACCGGAGGCCCGCCCTTCCGCGCGAACCGGCCCATCGAAACGTTGCCGTTTCGCGGGAAGCGGTCTAGGCTCGAAGTGTACGAAACAGTTTCGTTTATGGCTGTCCCCGAACGACTTTCCCTGGAGTGGTTTCTGCCATGTCCCAGACGGTGAAGACCGGTATCCCGACGGACGCCGTGGAGACACCGCCCACGGCCTCGCCGAAGCGGTGGTGGATCCTCGCGGTCATCGCGATCGCGCAGCTGATGGTGGTGCTGGACGCCACGATCGTGAACATCACCCTCCCGTCCGCCCAGGCGGACCTGGGCTTCTCCGACGCCAACCGGCAGTGGATCGTCACCGCGTACGCGCTGGCGTTCGCGTCCCTGCTGCTGCTCGGCGGGCGCATCGCGGACCTGTTCGGCCGCAAGCCCGCCTTCCTCGTCGGGGTCGTCGGCTTCGCGGCGGCCTCCGCGCTCGGCGGCGCCTCCACCGGCTTCGGCATGCTGGTCACCGCCCGTGCTCTGCAGGGCGTCTTCGGCGCGCTGCTGGCGCCGGCCGCGCTGTCGCTGCTGAACACCACGTTCACGGACGCCCGGGAGCGGGCGCGGGCGTTCAGTGTGTACGGCGCGATCGCGGGCGCGGGCGGCGCGGTCGGCCTGCTGCTGGGCGGGCTGCTGACCGACGCACTCGACTGGCGCTGGACGCTCTATGTGAACGTGGCCATCGCCGTCGTCGCCTTCGCGGGCGGCTGGATCCTGCTCGGCAACCACCGCGACGCCGCGAACTCCAAACTCGACGTGCCGGGCACCGTCCTGGTCGCGGGCGGTCTCTTCGCCCTCGTCTACGGCTTCTCGAACGCCGAGACGCACCACTGGGGTTCGCCGCAGACCTGGGGCTTCCTGATCGCGGGCGGTGTGCTGCTCGCCGCCTTCTCCTGGTGGCAGACCCGGGCCGCGCACCCGCTGCTGCCGCTGCGCGTCCTGCTCGACCGCGACCGTGCGGCCTCCTATCTCGCGGTCCTGATCACCGGCGCGGGCATGTTCGGTGTCTTCCTCTTCCTCACCTACTACCTTCAGCTGAACCTCGGCTTCAGCCCGACGAAGACCGGTGTGGCGTTCCTGCCGATGGTCGGGGCCCTGATGGTGTCGGCGCAGCTCGGTACCACGGTGCTGCTGCCGCGGATCGGGCCGAAGATCATGATCCCGCTGGGCTTCGCCGTCGCCACGGCCGGCATGGCCTGGCTCACCGGCATCGGACTCGGCTCGCACTATCTGAGCGCGGTGCTGCCTCAGCTGATCGTGATCGGCGTGGGCCTCGGCCTGGTGATGCCGTCGGCCATGCAACTCGCCACCGGCGGGGTGGCGGCCGAGGACGCCGGGGTCGCCTCCGCGGCGGTCAACGCGATGCAGCAGGTGGGCGGTTCCATCGGTACGGCGCTGCTGAACACGCTGGCCGCGAGCGCCGCGACCGACTACCTGGCCGGGAAGGACGCGACCAGCAGGCTGGTCCGGGCACAGGCGACCATCGAGAGCTACACCACCGCCTTCGAGTGGTCGGCGGGCCTGTTCGCGGTGGGCGCGGTCCTCGCGTTCCTGCTCTACCGCGGCGGCACCCAGCAGCCAGCCGCCGAGGGCGCCCCCGTCGTCCACATGTGATCAGTACCCGTGAGCCGAGGGGCCGCCGTCCGCAGGGAGACGGCGGCCCCTCCCCCGTCCGCGGAGCCGGGCGACGGCGGCGGCGAGCCACGCCTGCTGGACGATCTCACTCCGCGGCAGGGCGGGCCGGTAGACGACCAACGCCCGGTTCCGCTTGCCCAGCCTCAACGCCCCCGGAGCCGGGACGACTTCACCGTCGTAGGCACAGGTGTCCGTGCCCTTGAGGTCCTCGATCCGCACCTCGGGCACCCGCTCGGCGACATACACCGGGGAGTGTCCGAGGGCCCCGAGGAACGCCGCGAGGACCACCCGGGTACGGGCCAGCCGGTGGTCCCCGTCGATGAGCCGCAGATCGAGCAGCCCGTCGTCGAGCCGCGGGCGGAAGGCGGGCGCGAAACCGTCAGGCACATAACGGCAGTTGCCCGCGAAGAGCAGCCAGAGTCTGCGGCGCCGTCCGTCGATGCGCACGTCCGTGGGCGCGGCGGCGCGCAGAAGCCGGATCAGCGCCACGGTCGCCGCGGGCCATTTGCCCAGCCGCCGCTCCAGGCGCTCGCGCAGCCGGACCAGTTCGGGATAGAGACCGATGGCGAAGGTGTTGAGGAACTCCACCGGAACCGTGTCCGCGTCCTGGTCCGCGTCCGTGCTCATTTCCTGGGGAACGGCGGTCCCGAGGTCCACGGCGACCGCCTCACCGCGTTCCACCGCGGCCACCGTGTCCTCGACATGCGGGACACCCACATCGAGGGCGAAGTGGTTGAGGGTGCCACCGGGGAACACCGCGAGGGGCAGGCCGTGCCGGGCGGCGGACCGGGCCACCGCGTTGACGGTGCCGTCGCCTCCGTGGACGCCCAGCGCGCCGCCTCGCGCGAGGGCTCGGCGGACCGCCCGGTCGAGCAGCGCGTCGAAGGCGTCGTCCGGTCCGCACTCCACGAGTTCCGCCCCTGGCAGGAGTTCCGCCAGGAGGGTGGTGACCGGCAGCGGGGCGGCCGGGGGCCCGGCGCCGGTGTTGACGAAGACGACGAGCCCGTCGCCGCCGGGCAGGGCGGGTGCCGCGGCGGGCGGGCGCTCGCGCTCCGGATTCACCTGGCGCGGCGGCCACCAGCGGCAGGTCAGCACCGCCGCGCCGACGCCGATCGCCGTCCCGGCCAGGACGTCCCCCGGGTAGTGCACACCCACGTAGACCCGCGAGAAGGCGACCGCGGCGGCCACCGGGGCGATCAGCGCGCCGTAGCGGACGGATTCGAGGGCGACCCCCGTGGCGAAGGCCGCGGCCGACGCCGAGTGACCGGAGGGGAAGGAGGTCGTACGCGGCTGGCGCAAGAGGTGCCGGATCTGCGGCACGGGGTCCAGGAGCGGTCGCGGGCGCCGAGCGGACCACTTGACGAAGGTGTTCACGGTCAGCGAGGCGAGGACGAGCGAACCGGCACCGCGCAGGGCGGCGCGCCGACCGGTGCGACCGCCGAGCGTCACGAGCCCGGCCGCCGCGCCCAGCCACAGCCGGCCGTGGTCCGCCGAGCGGCTCAGCCGGGTGAGCGCGGGGTCCGCGCCCGGCACACGGGCGGCGGCGACCCGGATGAACAACCGCTGGTCCAACTCGCCGAGGAAGCGCATGCTCCACGGCTACCGGCCCGTGCCGACGGCGGCATCCGGGACGCACCCGACCGGCCGCGTCGCTGCTCCGAACGGCGGACCCCCGCGGGTCCCGCGTCGGCCGGGAGCGCGGAGCACGCCCGGGCGTCGGCGACAGCTCAGGGGCGTGCGGCGGCCACTCCCGGCAGGGCGCGGCGCGGCTCCGTACGCCCGCGGCCGCTACTCCCCCGCGTACGCCTTCTCCAGGGCCGCGATGTCCAGCTTGGACATCGTCATCATGGCCTGGGTGGTGCGGGCCGCCTTCGCCGCGTCCGGGTCGCTGATCAGCTCGATCAGCCTGGCCGGTACGACCTGCCAGGACAGGCCGTACCGGTCCTTGAGCCAGCCGCAGGGGCCGGGCTCGCCGCCGCCCTCGGTGAGCCGGTTCCAGTAGTGGTCCACCTCGTCCTGGTCGTCGCAGAAGATCTGGAAGGAGACGGCCTCGTTGAACGTGAACTGCGGTCCGCCGTTCAGCGCGACGAACTTCTGGCCGTTGGCCACGAACTCGACGGCCATGACGGAGCCCGCCTGGCCGGGGCCCGCGTCGGTGTAGCGGCCCACACGGCCGAGCTGGGAGTTCTTGAAGACGGACACATAGAAATCGGCCGCTTCCTCGGCCTGGCCGTCGAACCACAGACAGGTGGTGAATGCCTCGGCGGACATCGGTACCTCCTCGGGTGGGAACGTCATCCTCCCGGTAGACCGATCCTCGGCCCCCGACTCATCGGTGGCGAGCCGACCGCTTTTCCCGGCCACGTGATCGGGGGGTGCACCCCGTGGCCGGGACTACGATCCGCCACCATGACCACCTCCGAGAACGCGGCGTCCCCGCAGCCGTTCCGCATCGACATCCCGCAGAGCGACCTCGACGACCTGCACGAGCGCCTCGACCGCACCCGTTGGCCCGACGCGCTGCCGGATGTGGGCTGGGCGTACGGGGTCCCCCTCGACTATCTGCGCGAGCTCGTACGGTACTGGCGCCACGACTACGACTGGCGCGCCGCCGAGGCGCGGCTGAACGAGTGGCCGCAGTTCACCACGGAGATCGACGGAGCACGGATCCACTTCGCCCACATCCGTTCCCCCGAGCCGGACGCCACCCCGCTGCTGCTCACCCACGGCTGGCCGGGCTCGATCGTGGAGTTCCTCGACGTGGTCGGGCCGCTCGCCGATCCGGCCGCCCACGGCGGCGACCCCGCCGACGCCTTCCACCTCGTGGTGCCGGCCCTTCCCGGCTACGGTTTCTCCGGCCCCACCCGGGACACCGGCTGGGAGGCGGGCCGCATCGCCGACGCATGGGCCGAGCTGATGGACCGGCTCGGCTACCGGCGGTTCGGCGCGCAGGGCGGCGACTGGGGCGCTGCGGTCTCCCGGGAACTGGGCCGTGCCCACCCCGACCGGGTGATCGGTGTTCATCTCAATCTGCTGCCGGGCGCGCAGCAGACCACGGAGCCGACCACCGAGGAACTGGCCGCGCTGAGCCCGCACGAGCGGGAGCGCACCCTCACCTCCTGGCGCCGATGGGAGCAGTGGCAGCGGGAGGGCACGGGCTACGCGATCCTGCACTCCACCCGGCCGCAGACGCTCGCCTACGCCCTCACGGACTCGCCGGTCGGCCAGCTCGCCTGGATCGTGGAGAAGTTCCGCGAGTGGACCGACTCGCGGGAGCTGCCCGAGGAGGCCGTCGACCGGGACCGGCTGCTCACCGACGTGATGCTGTACTGGCTGACCGGCACCGCCGGTTCGGCGGCCCGTATCTACTACGAACGGGCGCATGCCGCGGGCCGCGCCGCCGCACCGTCCGAGCCGTCGACCGCGCCGACCGCCGTCGCCGTCTTCCCGGCCGAGCTACAGATTCCGCTGCGGCACCGGGCGGAGCGGACCGAGAACATCGTGCGCTGGACGGAGTTCGACCGGGGCGGGCACTTCGCGGCGATGGAGGAGCCCGACCTGCTGGTGGACGACGTGCGGGCCTTCTTCCGGCAGCTGCGCGAGAAGAACTGAACCTGTCTCTCTGCCCTCGGCGAATCTGCGGCGGGCAGAGAAACGGTGTCCGCCCGTCGCGGCGGGCCAACAGTGGAGTCGACGGCATCCGTGCCACGACAAGGAGACCCGATGACTCCACTGACCACGCTCTTCCCGCGCGCGGAGGAGGGCGACACCTCGCCCAGCCGGTTCGACGACCATCTCGCCGCACAACTGCTCGCCCAGCGCATCGTCTTCCTGGGCACGCAGGTCGACGAGGTGTCGGCGAACCGGGTGTGCGCGCAACTGCTCCTGCTGTCCGCGGAGGACCCGCGTACCGACATCGGCCTGTACATCAACAGCCCCGGCGGATCCGTCACCGCCGGGCTCGCCATCTACGACACCATGCGGCTCATCCCCAACGACGTGTCGACGCTGGCGATGGGATTCGCCGCCAGCATGGGCCAGTTCCTGCTGACCGTGGGAACGCGCGGCAAGCGCTTCGCCCTGCCGAACGCGCGGATCATGATGCACCAGCCCTCGGCGGGCATCGGCGGCACCACGGCGGACATCGAGATCCAGGCGGAGAACCTGGCGTACACGAAGCAGGCCATCGAACGGATCACCGCCGAGCACACCGGGCAGAGCGAGGAGACCATCGCGCGGGACGGCGACCGTGACCGCTGGTTCACGGCCGATCAGGCCCGGCAGTACGGGATGGTGGACCGGGTCGTGGAGTCGCTCGCCGACGTCCGCCCGGCCGCCGCGCGCCGACGGATGGGGCTGTGACATGGGGTCGTACACGGTTCCTTACGTCGTGGAGCGGACCGCGCAGGGCGAGCGGTCCTACGACGTCTTCAGCAGGCTGCTCTCCGAGCGGATCGTCTTCCTCGGCACCGAGATCGACGACGGTGTCGCCAACGTCGTCATCGCTCAGCTCCTCCATCTGGAGTCCGCGAACCCGGAGCAGGAGATCGCCGTCTACATCAACTCCCCGGGCGGGTCGTTCACGTCACTGATGGCGATCTACGACACGATGACGTTCGTCCGGGCCCCCATCTCCACCTTCTGTGTCGGACAGGCGGCTTCGACGGCGGCGGTGCTGCTGGCCGGCGGCGACCCCGGCCGGCGGTTCGTGCTCCGGCACGCCCGGGTGCTGCTCGGCCAGCCCGCGGCCGGCGGGCAGCAGGGAACGGTCTCCGACCTGAGCCTGAAGGCCAAGGAGATGGTCCGTATCCGCTCCCAGGTGGAGGAGGTCCTCGCCCGGCACACGCACCACGAGGTGGCGACCCTGCGGGCGGACATGGACCGGGACAGGATCTTCACCGCGGAGGAGGCCGTGGCCTACGGCCTCGCCGACCAAGTTCTCGGCCGGCGAGGCACGTTCGAGTGATCCGGCGGGCCGGGAGCCGGACTCCGCGGGACGGTCAGGCGACGAGGCACAGCCCGTCGTAGCGACCGCCCGGCCGGGCCGTCAGCGACGTACGGCCCCGGCCCGGCCGGTTCCGGGCGCCTCGCGCCAACTCGTCCTGGGCGAGCGAGAGCAGGTCCCCGAGACCGAGCCCGAGCGCCCGGGCAGCGGCCGCGAGGACCTCGGAGGACGCCTCCTTGCGGCCGCGCTCCAGCTCGGACAGATAGGGCATCGAGATGCGCGCCGCTTCCGCGACGTCCTTGAGCGTGCGCTCCTGGGCAAGTCGTTCGCGCCGCAGTGTCTCCCCGACGAGGTCCCGCCACAGCGGCTCCTTGGGCGCTGCCGTCCGCGGCGCCGGTCCCGGCTGCGGCGCGGTGCGGGGCGCTGTGCCGGTGCCGGGCGCTGTGCCCGTGCGGGGTTGCGCGCCCTTCGGGCGGAGCGGGATGACGCGGGCTTCGTTCGGCGCATGAGGGCTCACCCCCTCAGCCTAGAGACGGCGAGCGCGACGGGAAGGGGGCAGTGTTGCGCCCTGGGTGAACCCACCGCCGCCATAGGGCACATGGCCGCCGAGCCGTCCGACGGTCCCCGCCGCGTGAACGGCGTCACGCCATACGGGCGACAACACTCACATGAGATGCCGACTTCGGGGTAGACGCGCCCACACACGGATGGACGACGCCCAACAGGCCGACAACCAAAAGGCCGAAGAGTGAGTTTCGTGGGAGAGGTAAAGGTAATGGACACCGCCATGAGCTGGTCGACGGTCACCGACGACAGCGTCCGTACCAGGACTGGTGAGGGGCCCCTGCCGACCGTGACGGATCCGCGGACCGTGGCTCCTCGTGACGCGCGGCAACTGTCCCGGCAGTTCTTCCACCGTCTGACCACCCTGGACGAGGGCACACACGAGTACCAGTACGCGCGCAACACCCTCATCGAGATGAACATGTCGCTGGTGCGGTTCGCGGCCGGACGGTTCCGGGGCCGCGGCGACGACATGGAGGACATCGTCCAGGTCGGAATGATCGGCCTCATCAAGGCCATCGACCGGTTCGAGATCTCACGGGAGGTGGAGTTCACCTCCTTCGCGGTGCCCTACATCGTCGGTGAGATCAAGCGGTTCTTCCGCGACACCACCTGGGCCGTCCATGTGCCGCGCCGCCTGCAGGAGTTGCGGGTGGAGCTGGCGAAGGCGCGCGAGGAACTCTCCACCCGCCTGGACCGGGAGCCGACCGTCGCCGAGCTGGCCGCGCTGATGAACCTGTCCGAGGACGAGGTCATGGAGGCGCGGATCGCTGCCAACGGCTACAACTCGTCGTCCCTGGACGCCACACTGACCGGGGACGACCAGGACGGGGAGACGGTGCTCGCCGACTTCATCGGCGAGGAGGACGAGGGCCTGCGTCTCGTCGAGGACTTCCACACCCTTGCCCCGCTGGTGGCGAAGCTGAGCGAACGGGACCGGACGATCATCCATCTGCGCTTCGTGGAGGAGGCCACCCAGGCCGACATCGGCGCGCGGCTCGGCTGCTCCCAGATGCATGTCTCGCGCCTCATCAAGCGCATCATCGAGCAGTTGCGCAGCGGGATGCTGGACGAGGTGAACCGGGTCGACGCCGTCTGAGCGGGGGGCGGTCGACAGCGACCCAGGACGGCCGGTGGTGACCGGCGGCTCCGGCCGATGGCGGGGGCCCGCACCACCGGCCGCTCGGGTGCGGACGCGGCCGGCTCAGCGGGTCAGCCGTACGAGCGCCCGTACGCACTTGCCCACCGGCACCAGCTCGGCCGTGACCTGCGCCGACACCGCATGGACGATCTCCAGACCGTGACCGCCGACGCGCCCCGGGTCCTTGGGATATCGCCGGGGCAGCGCCGCACTGCTGTCGTAGACGGCGACCGTGACGGCCGTGTCGGTGCCCTCCAGCTCCAGGATGTACGGGCCGTGGCTGTGCCGCTGCGCGTTGGTGACCAGCTCGCTCACCACCAGCAGCACATCGCCGGCGGCGCGCCGGTCGACCGGGGCACACCACTCGGACCTGAGCTGATCGACGAACAGTTCCCCGAAGGCCCTGGCCTCGGCGATGGACCCCGGCTCCCCTGTGTAGTGCGCCGCCCGCCGCAGCGGCTCAACGGGCATGTCGAAGTCAGTAGGTATCACCGCTCCGTCCATGTGCTCCATCATGCGGTTCTCTCTCGGAAATCCGGGTTTCATACGACGCGGCGCCCTCGTCGGAGGAACACCGCATCAGTGCTCGTACCCAGCGATACGGTCTCCAGTCCCCCCGGGAGCGGATCCGAGGGCGCGGTGACCGGCTGCGGGGAGGCCGGCACCGCGGGGCATCTTCGGATGCGTCCGGGGCATCCGCATGGTACGGCGCCCGGCCGACGGCGGCCGGGGCCGGGGTACCGGAGGTGGACCGTGAGCTGGTGGGAGTGGCCGGTCCTCGTGGTGGTGGCGGTGGCGCTGCTGTCCGGGCTGTCGCTGTGGGTACAGGCGCGCCGGCGGGCGGGCACGGTGATCGCGGTCCGCCGGGGCGACCGGCCCGGAAGGCGGGATGGGCGATGAACGAGCTGACGGGGGCGCGCGAACTGTCCGGGCGTCCCGTGGTGACGCTGGGCGGCGACGCGGTCGCCCAGGTGCGGGACACGGTCTTCGACGGCCCGGCCGGCCGGATCACGGGGTTCACGCTCAGCGGCCGCGGTCTGCTGGCGGGACCGCTGCACAAGAGCCTGCCGTGGGGCGCGGTGCACGCGCTGGGCCGGCACGCCGTGCTGATCCGCGCTCAGGACGTGCTGGCCGAGTCGTCCGCGGTGGTGGCGCGCAAAGAGGCCGCGCAGGGGCAGGTGCTCGGCGCCAGGGTGCTGACGGACGCGGGCACGGAGATCGGTGTCGTGCTGGACGTGGTGGTCGAGGGCGGCACCAGCGGTCGGGTGGTGGGTTTCCGGCTCCAGGCGCGGGAGTCGCTGGTCGCGGGGTCGCGCAGGCGTCGGCGCCGGGTGTTCGTGCCGCGTGGAGAGACTCTCGCGGTGTCGGGGCGGGCTCTGGTGGTTCCCGCGGACGCGGTCCGGTTCGTCGCGGACGACCTCGCCGGATTCGCGGCCCGTGTGGAGGCGTACCGGTCGCGAGGCGGCCCCGTCGCGGAGGGTGTCGAGAGGGGGCCGCTGCCGTGATGACGTTCTCGGAGGCGCGCGGGCTGCCCGTGGTGACGCTGGGCGAGGCGCGGGAGATCGGCGCGCTCGCCTCGCTCGCCCTCGACGCGGCGGCCGGCCGGATCACCCATCTGCGGGTGGCGGGACCGCGCGGCCGGAAGGAGACGGTCGTCGCCTGGAAGGCCCTGCACGCGGTCGGCCCCGACGCCGTGCTCGTGGCGTCGGACGGACCGCCCGACCCCGGCCCGCCCGGCCCGCGCCACGAGGTGCTGGGGATCCGGGTGCTGTCCGAGGAGGGCGAGGAGCGCGGCACGGTCCAGGACCTGGTCTTCGACCCGTCCACCGGCCGGATCGACAAGGTGGTCACCACCCTGGGCGAGGTCGCGGGCGACCGGCTCCTCGGGCTCGGGGACTACGCGCTCGTGGTGCGGGCGAACTGAGGCGGTCGGCCCAGGTCGGCGGGCGGAGCGGGCAGGGGCTGCTTACCGTGGCAGCGTGAGTGCCCCGACCTCCTCCGACCGGGCCGCCGTCCGCACCGACGGCCCGCCGATCGCCCCGTACGGCTGGCTCCAGGCCGTGTGGACGGTGCTGGCCGGACTCGTCGTCATGGGAGCGCTCGCCGCCCTCGGGCTGTGGGCGGCGGGCGGTACCGGCATCCCCGAGAACGGCTTCCCCCGGGCGGTCGTGGCCGTGGTCGTCGTCGCGGTCGGCGGCAGCGTGCGGCTCGCGGGGGACGCGGGCCCGCTGGCCGGCAGCCGGGCCGGGCTCACAGTGATGCCGTTGTCGGTGACGCTCGCGGGGGCGCTGGTGATCGCCGCCGGCTTTCTGCGCCCGCTGCGGCACCGGGCCGTCGCGGGGGCGCCCGAACTGGCGGGCTGGGCGGCCCGGATCGCCGTGCTGTGGCTGCCGGCGCTGATCGGCCTGGCGCTGGCGGCTCGCCAGACCTTCCCGGTCCCGCTCGGCGGCGGCACGATCGGCGACATCGGACAGTTGTTCGGAATCGCTCCCCGGATCGGCTACACGACGGACCTGCCGCAGACCGTGGTGTTCGGACTCCTGTGGCTGGCGGGCGTGTTGGCCGTCGCCCTGCTGGTCTCGCCCGGGGTCCCGCTCCCCGACCGGCTGCGGCACCGTCAGGAGTCCCTGCGTCCCGCCGCGTACGCGGTGGTGGCCCTGCTTCTCGCGTACGTCGCCCTGGGCATCGTCATCGCGCTGGTGGTGGCGGCGACGCGCGGGCACCCCGCGCAGACGCTCGCGGTGATTCTGCTGGGGCTGCCCAATCTGGTGTGGCCGCTGTTCACCATCGGACTGGGGGCGACCTGGCACGGCCGGGTGGACGGGCCGTTCGGCCTGCCCGCGCCGCATCTGCTCGACGAGGTGCTGCGCACGCCGGACGTCTCGACGCTCGATCTGCGCACGCTCTCCGCGCACGACGGCCGCGTGTGGTGGCTTGTCGTCGTGAACGCCCTGCTCGTCCTCGCCGCCGCGTGGCTGATGGCGGCGCGCTCCCCGGCAAGGACGCGGGCGTGGTGGCACGCGGCGCGCATGGCCGTCGCGCTGGTGTCGGCGGTGCTGATGATCTGCCTGGTGTGCCGGATCCGGGCGCACTACGGGCTGTCGCTCCTCGGCGTGGGCGACCTGAGCGGCGGCCTGTCCGGTGTGCTGATGCTGACGCCGCAGTGGTGGACGGCTCTGGGCCTGGCCGCCCTGTGGGGTCTCGCCGCCGGTTTCATCGCCGGCCCGGCGGCCGGGCTCATGCGGCGGCGGGGCGGCGGGCGCGGTGAGGTGCCCGCTCCGGTTCCGCGGCGCAGGGCCACGGCGGAGCCGGACAGCGGCTCCACCGGCGCCCCGGACGACTGAGGCCGCGGAGCGGCTCCGGCCGTACGCCCGGGTACGCGTCCGGTCGGGGGCGGGCCGTACGGGGCCGGTCAGGCCGCCGGGGTGGAGAGCGCGGGGACGAAGCGCTGCATCCGCAGGGCGTCCACGGACTCGGCGAGCAGTTCGTACTCGGTGGTGTCGTCGCTGACGGCGACGCGGACCAGCCGTCCGGCGGCCAGTTCGTCGGCGACCTGTTCCTGTCGGCCGGTGTCACCGCACCAGGCGCGCAGAACACTGGGCACATCGGGGACCGTGTCGGCGACGGGGGCGACGGAGTTCGGGGGGAAGTGCGGGCTGTCCGGATCCGGGTCGAGTCGCTCGGCGATCCAGGAGGCACGGTCGCGCATCCACCACAGTGCGAGGGCGAGGGTCGGCGCGCGGTAGGTTCCTAAGGGCACGCCGACTCGCTGACCGCCGCAGATGCCGTATGCGGTGACATGGCACAGGAATTCGTCGTGCACGTTCGTCCCCCAGTGCGGTGCTCGGTGCCGGGCGGGCCCGTGGTGCCTTGCCTGCGCGCGCTGTGCACGGGGGTGGTCCGGCCCCGGCGCATCCTCCGCTCCGGGATGTGGGCCGAATCACCCTGTCACTCGAGTATCGCCACTCCTGACACTCTGTCACCATGCCATTTCAGCCAGTCTCCTGGCATATGCGCTGCCGTCGTTGGCCGAAAGGAAGTGACCCGGCCCGCCGCGGCGGGCGCCCGCGCCGCCGTACCGCACCGAGAGCGTCCTTACCCGGGAGGTAATCGACGCCCGCCGGGCGCCCCGGCATGGTGGAGACATCGGCTCCCCGACGGACACGACGCCCCCGGAGACCGACGTCCGACCAGCGCTTACGACCTTCCTGGAGGCTGATCCGCCATGTCCGCAGACACCCAGCGCCACGAGTCCGCCGTCGCCCGCTACCTCGAGGCGTGGAACGCCCGCGACCCCCAGACCCTGGCCAAGGCGGTCGCCGCCGCCTGGGGTCCGGACGGGACCTACACCGACCCGCTGGCCGACGTCGCCGGGCATGTGCAGATCACCGCCGTGATCGCAGGAGCGCACGAGCAGTTCCCGGGGTTCTCCTTCCGACTCCTCGGCACGGTCGACGGGCACCACGACATCGCCCGCTTCGCCTGGGAGCTGGTGAGCGACGCGGACGGCTCGGCGCCCGTCGCCGGCTTCGACGTGATCGCCCTGGCCGACGACGGACGCATCCGCACGGTTCACGGTTTCCTGGACCGCGTGCCGACGGCCGCCGCCTAGGAGATCGGGCCGGGCCAGCTCGGGGGCTGCTCGCCGGAGCCCTCCGAGCTGCCCGGCGCCTTGTCGCCGGACTCCGCCCGCGCGGCCTTCTCCTCCTCGGTCACCGCCTTGAGCTTGAGCACCAGCTCGTCCTCCGCGACATCGACGACGACCGTGTCGCCCGCGTTCAGCGTGCCGTCGAGCAGCATGTTCGACAGCCGGTTGTCGAGTTCCATCTGGATGGTGCGGCGCAGTGGCCGGGCGCCGAACTCCGGCTGGTGGCCACGTTCGGCGAGCCACTCCTTGGCCGCGTCGGTGACCTCCATCCGCACGCCCTGCGCGTGCAGCCGGCGCCGGGTGCCTTCGAGGAGCAGATCGACGATCTGCACCAGGTTCTCGCGGTCCAGCGCATGGAAAATGATCACTTCGTCGATCCGGTTGAGGAACTCGGGGCGGAAGTGCGCCTGGAGCTCCGCCATCAGATCGTCCCTGATCTCCTCGACGTCGCCCTGGTGGTCGAGGATGTGCTTGGAGGCGATGTTGCTGGTCATGATGACGACGGTGTTGCGGAAGTCGACCGTACGCCCCTGGGCGTCGGTCAGCCGTCCGTCGTCCAGGACCTGCAACAGCAGGTTGAAGATGTCCGGGTGGGCCTTCTCCACCTCGTCGAACAGCACGACGCTGTACGGCTTGCGGCGCACCGCCTCGGTGAGCTGACCGGCCTCCTCGTAGCCGACGTAGCCGGGCGGGGAGCCCACGAGCCGGGAGACGGTGTGCTTCTCCTGGAACTCGCTCATGTCGAAGCGGACCATGCGGTCGGGGTCGCCGAAGAGCAGTTCCGCGAGCGCCTTGGCGAGTTCCGTCTTGCCGACTCCGGTGGGGCCGAGGAAGAGGAAGCTGCCGGTGGGGCGGTTGGGGTCGCCCATGCCGGCCCGGCCGCGCCGCACGGCCTGGGCCACGGCCGTGACCGCCTGGTCCTGGCCGATGACGCGCTCGTGCAGCAGTTCCTCCAGCTTCATGAGCCGCTCACGCTCGGTCTCGGTGAGCTGGGAGACCGGGATGCCGGTGCGCGCGGAGAGCACCTCGGCGATGTCGTCGACGGTGACGAGAGGGGGCGTCGCCATGGCGCCGCCGGTGATCTCCGAGAGCTGCTGCTCCAACTCCGCGATCCTGCGCTTGATTTCACTCGCGCGCTCGAAGTCCTCGGTGCTGACCGCCTCGTCCTTCTCCCGGCTCAGCCGCCCGAGGCGCTCCTCCAACTCGGCGGTCTCGGCGGGGCTGTCCATGGTGCGCAGTTGCACCCTGGCTCCGGCCTGGTCCATGAGGTCGATGGCCTTGTCGGGCAGGAACCGGTCGCTGATGTAGCGGTCGGAGAGGGCGGCGGCCGCGTCCAACGCCTCGTCCAGGTAGCGGACTTGGTGGTGGGCCTCGTAGGAGTCGCGCAGCCCGCGCAGGATCTCCGTGGTCTCCTCGACGGTCGGCTCGGGCACCATCACCGGCTGGAAGCGGCGTTCGAGCGCGGCGTCCTTCTCGATGTGCTTGCGGTACTCGTTGAGGGTCGTGGCACCGACGACGCTCAGGTCCCCTCGCGCGAGTGCCGGCTTGAGGATGTTGCCCGCGTCCATGGACCCTTCGCCGGTGGCGCCCGCGCCGACGACCTGGTGCAGTTCGTCGAGGAAGAGGATGATCCCCTTCTTGGCGCCGGTGACCTCGTCGATGACCTTCTTCAGCCGTTCCTCGAACTGGCCCCGGTACTGGGCCCCGGCGACCAGACCGGCGATGTCCAGGGCCACCACCCGGCGGTCCTTCAGCACCTTGGGCACCTCTCCGGCGACGATGCGCTGGGCCAGCCCCTCGACGATCGCGGTCTTGCCGACGCCCGGCTCGCCGATGAGGACAGGGTTGTTCTTGGTACGCCGGGCGAGAACCTCGATCGTCTGCTCGATCTCGACGGCCCGGCCGACCACGGGATCGAGACGGCCGCTGCGCGCCTCGTCGGTGAGGTCACGTCCGTACTCGTCCAGCGTCGGGGTGTCGGGGTGGCCGCCCGCCGCGCGCTTCTCGCGCGCGGCGCCGCTCAGCGCGCCCGGCGAGGCACCCTCGGTCTGGAGTGTCTGGGCGAGCGGGGAGCGCGGGTCATCGAGAAGCGCGGCGAGGATGTGCTCCGGGCCGATGTAGGAGGCGTCGGCCGCCTGGGACCGGGCGTGGGCCGCGAGCAGGGCGCGCTTGGCCGCCGGAGTGAGCGCGGGCTCCCCCTCGCCCGTCCCGGAGGGCAACGACGCCTGGAGATCGGCGGCCAGCCGGTCCGGATCCACGCCGGCCTGCTCCAGGACCTGGCGTGCGGACGGCACCTGGGTGGCGGCCCACAGAAGATGGACGGCGTCGAGATCAGACCCGTCCTCCGCCGCCCGGCTGCCGGCGGCGCCCAGCAGCTCGTGCGCGGAGTCGCTGAGGAGCCGTCCGATGGGGACGCGTTGCACGGCAGGCGGGGAGGTCGCCGGGCTCATGCCGAAGAAGCGGTTGAAGAGATCGGAGAAGGGGTCACCTGACCCGAAGGGTGAGATCGTCACGGTTGACCGCCCGTCCGGCGTGCGACACGGCCGCGTCGCACGCCGTAGTCGAATTGCCCGTACTTGCCCAGTCTTGGCCAGGTCGCGTCGCACCACAACACAAGGATCACCCGGCCCATCGGGGTGGTTGGGGATGGTTGGACAGGGAGTACGCGGGTACTCGGCCGCGTCTTCGTCACCCGCCCCGAGGCCGTCGGCTCGCGTCCGCGTACGCCCTCACGCTTCGGCGGGTCAGCCCCGTATCGCGTCCCCGGTAGCGCTTCGCCGGGTCAGCCCCGTGCCGCGTCCCGGTAGCGCTTCGGCGCGAGGCCCACGGTGCGCTTGAAGGCGTTGCTGAAGGCGCTCTCCGAGGTGTAGCCGACGGACTGGGCGAGGGCCCCCACGGGGGTGTCGTCCTCGCGCAGGGCCCGCGCGGCCAGGCTCATCCGCCAGTTGAGGAGATATGTCAGGGGCGGCACTCCGGCCGCCTCCTTGAAGCGCAGGGCGAAGGTGGTCCGGGACATGGCGGCGGCCCGGGCCAGTTCGTCGAGCTGCCAGGGGCGCGACGGGTCGCCGTGCATCAGGCGCAGTGCCGGGGCGAGACGCTCGTCGGCGAGCGCCCGCAGCCAGCCGGCCGGGAGCGTCTGCGCATCCACCAGACAGACCCGCAGCACCTGGAGGAAGAGCAACTGGGCGATCTGGTCCGAGGCGAACCCGGAGCCCGCGCGGCCCGCCGCCATCTCCCCCAGCAGCTGCCCGATCAACCAGCCGAGCACCGGGGCCTCGACGGTGGCGGCCCGCACATGGATCATCTCGGGCAGGGCCCGGCGCAGCAGGTCGCCGCTGTCCCTGCTGAGGTCGATATGACCGGACACGCACAAAAAGGCCTCGCCGTCGCCGAGGTGCGCCATGCGGTCGCCCGGGTCCACCTCCACCTGTTTCGAGTCCAGCGGCGCGACGCCCGGGGCGCTGCACAGCACGTAGGAGCGTCTGCCGTCGGAGACGACGATGTCGCCCGCCTCCACCCGAAGGGGCTCGCCGCCGTCCTCGCGGACCAGCAGGCAGTGCCCCCGCACCACGGCATTGACCTTGAGCTTGTCCCGCCCGCGGAGCCTGATGGCCCAGTCACCCCCGGCCGTGAAGCCGCCGGAGAAGACACAGCGGGCATCGGCGACGGCGAGGGCGTCGGACAGAGGATCCAGGGACACACCTGAACTATCGCGCAAGTAATGCGGATTCTCCAGCATTCATCGTACGGATCTCTCGTCCTACGGTGGTCCGGACAGCCCGCGAACCACCCCCGCCGGGACACCGAGGGCCCGACCGGAGAGGGAAGGCGCGTCGGCGCCCCGCCGGGGACACCCAGGGATTCACAAGGAGACACGCACCATGACCACCGCACAGCAGCCCGTCCGCTCCGGCTTCGACGCCGCCTCCACCGCCGATGAGGTCATCACGGGGATCGACCTGACCGGAAAGGTCGCCGTCGTCACGGGCGGCTACTCCGGCATCGGCCTGGAGACGACCCGGGTGCTGCGGGCCGCGGGCGCCGAGGTCGTCGTACCCGCGCGGGACGTCGAGCGGGCCCGGGCCGCGCTCCGTGCCGTCGACGGCGTCGAGGTCGAGCCGATGGACCTGATCGACCCCGCCTCGATCGACGCCTTTGCAGCCGCCTTCCTGGCCTCCGGCCGTCCGCTGCACATCCTGGTGAACAGCGCCGGCATCATGGCCACCCCGCTGACCCGGGACGCGCGCGGCTACGAGGCGCAGTTCGCCACCAACCACCTCGGTCACTTCCAGCTGGTCTCCCGGCTGTGGCCCGCGCTGGTCGCGGCCCACGGGGCGCGGGTGGTCGCGGTGTCCTCCCGGGGCATCCGCTTCTCCCCCGTCGTCTTCGAGGACCTGCAGTTCGACCACCGGCCCTATGAGCCCTTCGTCGCCTACGGCCAGTCGAAGACCGCGAACGCCCTGTTCGCCGTGGAGCTGGACCGGCGCGGCCGGGCGGAAGGCGTGCGGGCCTTCTCCGTGCACCCCGGCACCATCATCGACACCGGGCTCGCCAAGCACCTCTCCGACGATGTGCTCCGGGCGGCCGGCGCCATGGACGACGAAGGTCGCCCCGTACGGGACCCCGCCCGGCAGCTGAAGACGGTCGCCCAGGGGGCGGCCACCAGCGTCTGGTGCGCGACCAGCCCCCAGCTCGACGGCCTGGGCGGGGTCTACTGCGAGAACTGCGACATCAGCCCGCTGGTGGCCGAGGCGGACGAGGCCGCCTGGCGTGTCAACGCGGAGATCCCCGGCGTGCTCCCCTACGCGGTCGACCCGAAGGCGGCCGCCCGCCTCTGGGACGTCAGTGAGCGCCTTGCAGCTTGATCGCCGCGTCGATCCGCGCCAGCTCCTCCGCGTCGAAGTCCAGGTTGCGGATCGCCGCCACGCTGTCCTCCAGCTGCCGCGCGCTGCTCGCGCCGACCAGCGCCGACGTCACCCGGCCGCCGCGCAGCACCCAGGCCAGGGCCATCTGCGCCAGTGACTGGCCGCGGGAGCCGGCGATGTCGTCGAGCGCGCGCAGCTGCCGCACCAGGTCCTCGGTGACCTGGTCTGCCTTCAGGAACGGGCTGTCGCTCGCGGCCCGGGAGCCCTCCGGGACGCCGTCGAGATAGCGGCCGGTCAGCAGTCCCTGCTCCAGCGGTGAGTAGGCGATGGAGCCGACCTGGAGCTCGTCGAGGGTGTCCAGGAGCCCCTCCTCGGGGCGGCGGTCGAGCATCGAGTAGCGCGGCTGGTGGATCAGCAGCGGGGTGCCGAGTTCGCGCAGAATGCGTGCGGCCTCACGGGTCTGCTCCGGCGAGTAGTTGGAGACGCCGACGTAGAGCGCCTTGCCCTGCTGGACCGCCGAGTGCAGGGCACCCATCGTCTCCTCGAGCGGGGTCTCGGGGTCGTAGCGGTGCGAGTAGAAGATGTCGACGTGGTCGAGGCCCGTCCGCGTCAGGCTCTGGTCGAGCGAGGACAGCAGATACTTCCGCGAGCCCCATTCGCCGTACGGCCCCGGCCACATGAGATAGCCGGCCTTGGTGGAGATGACCAGCTCGTCGCGGTAGGGGCCGAAGTCCGCCCGCAGGGCGTCGCCGAGGGCGGACTCGGCGGCCCCGGGCGGCGGCCCGTAATTGTTGGCCAGGTCGAAGTGCGTGATGCCGAGGTCGAAGGCCCGGCGCAGGATCTGCCGCTGGGTCTCCACCGGGCGGTCGGGGCCGAAGTTGTGCCACAGGCCGAGGGACAGCGCGGGCAGGCTCAGACCGCTGTGTCCGGTGCGGCGGTAGGGCATGGCCTCGTAACGGAAGGAATCTGCCGTGTACAACGTGCACTCCAGAGGGACGCTCACTGACAACGCGGTCCACTCTCGCCCGACCGCCGTACAGCGGTCCAACAGAGGAATCGGATAGGATTCAGCGCTTAGGCTTCTCAATCATGGAATTGCGTCATCTCCAGCACTTCGTCGCGGTCGCCGAGGACCGGCACTTCACCCGGGCAGCGGAACGACTGATGGTGTCCCAGTCGGGGCTGTCGGCCTCGGTCCGCGCACTGGAGCGGGAGTTGCAGGCCCCGCTGTTCGTGCGCACCACCCGCAGTGTCACCCTCACGGAGGCGGGCCGTGCGCTGCTGGTCGAGGCCGAGCGGATCCTGGCCCAGGTGCGCGCGGCCCGCGAGGCGGTGGCGGCCGTGCAGGGTGTGCTGCGCGGCACGCTCTCGCTGGGGACCGAGCAGTGCATCGCCGGGGTGGCCGTCGCCCGGCTGCTCGCCGCGTTCCGGCGGCGCCACCCCGACGTGGAGATCCGGCTGCGGCAGGCGGGATCGGGCGCGCTGGCCGAGGAGGTCGCCGCGGGCCGGCTGGACCTGGCGTTCGCGGTGCGCACCCAGGCGGACACCGATCAGCTGCGGTCCGTCCCGCTGACCAGCGAGTCGATGACCGTGCTGTGTCATCCCTCGCATCCGCTGGCCACGGGCGGCCCCGTGACCCCCGAGGATCTGGGAGGCGAGGCGTTCGTCGACTTCCACCCCGACTGGGGACCGCGCCGCACCACCGACGCGGTGTTCGCGGAGGCAGGGGTCCAGCGGACCGTGACGCTGGAGGTCAATGACGTGCACAGCCTGCTGGAGCTGGTCCACGAGGGACTCGGTGTCGCCGTCGTCCCGCGCCACTTCGGGGCCAAGCCCGAGGCATCGACGCTGGTCTCGCTCCCCGTCAAGGTCGACGCCGAGTACGAGACAGTCGCGATGCTGCCACCGCACGAGGCCAGCAGCCCGGCGGCGCGGGCGCTGATGAGCCTGCTCGCGACGGACCCGGCGGACCCGCCGGACACGCCTCCGGCCGGCTGACCGGCGCGCGACGCACGCGGGGCACACTCCGGGGCCGTGGCGCACGCGGTGTGCCCCGGACGGACCGAGCGGCTCGCCGGGCGGGTTCGCCGTACGCCCGCGGGCACGATGCGCGATGGTGGACCCATGCATGCGAAGGACATCCTCATCGACGCGTACAGCCGCATCCAGGAAGAAGTCCATGCCGCCGTCGACGGTCTGGGGCCGGACGACCTCAACGCCCGGCCCACCGCGGAGACCAACTCCATCGCCTGGCTGATCTGGCACCTCACCCGGGTCCAGGACGACCATGTCGCAGACGCCTTCGACCTCGACGAGGTATGGCTGTCACAGGACTGGGAGAAGCGCTTCGGGCTCGATCTGCCGCGCCGCGACACCGGGTACGGCCACAGCCCGGCGAAGGTCGCCAAGGTCCGGGTCGACTCCGGCGACCTGCTGACCGGATACCACGACGCCGTGCACGAGCAGACCCTCGGGGCCCTGCGGCAACTGGCCGCCAAGGACCTGGAGCGCGTCGTGGACGACGGCTGGGATCCGCCGGTCACTCTGGGCGTACGCCTCGTCAGCGTCCTGTCCGACGCACTGCAGCACGTCGGACAGGCCGCCTATGTGGGAGGGCTGCTTCAGAGCGCGGCCTCGTAGCCGGGCAGGACCACGTCGCGGATGAGGGCATTGCGCTCGTCGAACGGGATGAACGCGCTCTTGAGGGCGTTCACCGTGACCGTGCGCAGGTCCTCGACGCTCCAGCCCGCCTCCTCGACCAGCAGGGACATCTCGCGGGTCATCGTCGTGCCCGAGACCAGACGGTTGTCGGTGTTGAGGGTGACCCGGAAGCCCAGGTCCTTCAGAACGGTGATCGGGTGCTCGGCGATCGAGGTGGCGGCGCCGGTCTGGAGGTTGGAGGTCGGGCACATCTCCAGCGCGACACGGCGGTCCCGCACCCAGCTCGCAAGCCGGCCGAGCTTGCCGTCGACGATGTCCTCGGTGATGCGCACACCGTGGCCGATGCGCTGGGCGCCGCACACCTGCAGGGCCTGGTGGATGCTGGGCAGACCGTGCGCCTCACCCGCGTGGATGGTGAACGGGACGCTCTCGCCGCGCAGGTGCTCGAACGCGGCCAGGTGGTCGGCGGGCGGGAAGCCGTCCTCGGCACCGGCGATGTCGAAGCCGACGACTCCGGCGTCACGGTAGGCCACGGCCAGATCGGCGGCCTCGCGGACGCGGTCGAACATGCGCATGCCGCAGAGCAGGGTGCCGACCCGGACGGGCGTACCGGCGGTGGCGGCCTTGGCCATACCGGCGGCGAGGCCCTCCTGGACGGCCTCCACGACCTCGCTCATCGACAGCCCGCCCTGGGTGTTCAGCTCGGGGGCGTAGCGCACCTCGGCGTAGACGACGCCGTCGGCGGCGAGGTCCAGGACGTACTCCTCGGCGACGCGCAGCAGGCCCTCGCGGGACTGCATCACGGCGAGGGTGTGCTCGAAGGTGGCTATGTAGCGGACCAGGTCACCGGAGTTGGCGGCCTCGAAGTACCAGGCGGCGAGCTCGTCGGGGTCGGTGGTGGGCAGGGCGTGGCCGACCGCTGCCGCGAGTTCGACGACGGTGGCGGGGCGCAGGCCGCCGTCGAGGTGGTCGTGCAGGACGGCCTTGGGCAGGCGGCGGATCACTTCGGCGTCTACGCGCGTAGCAGTCATGGCGGGTCTTTCCTTGAGCAGGCGGTTCGGAGCGGTGGGAAGAGGGTCAGTCAGCGGGCTGGAGCAGGTCCCAGCGGTTGCCGTACAGGTCCTGGAAGACGGCGACACTTCCGTACGGTTCGTGCCGCGGCTCTTCCAGGAAGGTCACGCCGGCGGCGGTCATCCGGGCGTGGTCGCGGGCGAAGTCGTCCGTGTGCAGGAAGAAGCCCACGCGCCCGCCGGTCTGGTCGCCGATCCGGCCGCGCTGGGCGTCGTTCTTGGCCCGGGCGAGGAGCAGACCGGTGCCGTGGTCCGCGAGGCCGGGCTCGACTACGACCCACCGGGAGCCGTCGGGCCGCGGCTCGTCGGCCGCGAGCCGGAACCCCAGGGCCTCGGTGTAGAAGCGGATCGCCTCGTCGTAGTCGTCGACGACGAGGGTGACCAGGGCAATGCGTCTCATCGGGCCTTCCGGGGGTGCGGCGTCACGGCATCACGGTGTTGCCGCGTTATACGTAACACGTAGCGTACGGCATCCCGTCAAGCGGCCGGGCTCGGGCACGGGCAAGGCGCGGGTCGCACTCCGGGGAGGGCAGGCGCGCCCGCCGGGTCGGGAAGGCACCCTTCGGGGGGAAGGCACCCCTCGGGGCGGGAGGCCGCCCCGGCGGGTCAGTCGCCCTCTTCGCCCTGGGCGACCTCGACCGCGTGGTGGAAGCCGATGATCCCGGTCGCCGAGGCGCAGGCGGAGACGGCGGCGCAGGCGATGAGGAGGGCGGCGATCCAGCGGGCGGTCCGGTGCGGCGCCCGCGGGGCCGCCAGCAGCGCGGCGACACGCTGCGGCACGGGCCCGGTGGTCGCCGCGGGGGCGAAGGACGGCCGCTCCCCCTGGGCGGCCCGGGCGGCGAGCGCGGCCCGGCCGATCGCCTGGGCGGTCAGCCGCCGGTTCCCGACCACCGTGGCGGCGACCTCGTCGGCCGCGCGCTCGGCGGCGAGCCGGATGACCGCACCCATGGGCCGCAGCCCCGGGTGACAGACCGCGGCGAGCTCGGCGAGTGCGAGGAAGTAGTGGTGTCCGGCCGCGTTGTGGGCGCGCTCGTGGGCGAACAGCGCTTCCCGCTCGTCCGGGCTGAGACTGCGCAGCATCCCGGTGGTGACCACGATGCGGTGCGGGCGTCCGGGCAGGGCGTACGCGTCCGGGCGCGGGGAGTCGATGACGCACAGGTCACCGGCGGTGGAGCGGCGGTCCGCCTCGCTGGTGGCGGCACGGAAGGCCTGTGCCTGATGCGTCACAGTGCGGCACACGGTCCACAGGCTCACGGCGAGCGCGCCCACGGAGAACGCCGCCGCCGGCACGACGACCAGGTTCGAGGGGGTGCGCAGCGGGCGGACCAGGTCCCCGAACGCGGCGAACAGCGGCAGCTTGAGCAGCCCGGTGAGGACGAAGGCGCCCAGCGCGGTCAGGGAGCAGCACGCGAGGACGACCGTGGCGCCGGTCACCAGCCACAGCGCGGTCGCCGGGGCAAGCCGCTGGAGCGCGCGCCGGCCCAGGGGTGCCGTCACGAACGGCAGCGCGAGCGGGATGAGCAGCAGGAAGGTCACTGCTCACCCGATTCCAGCAGATCCCGCAGGATGCGCTCGTCGTCCTCACTGAGCTGGGCGACGAAGCGGGCAAGCACGGTGTGCCGGTCGCTGTCGCGGGCCAGTTCGGTGTGCATCCGCCGGGCGGTCAGGCCGTGGGCGTCCTGGACGGGGAAGTAGGCGTAGCCGCGACCCTGGCGCCTGCGGTCGACCACGCCCTTCTCGTGCAGCCGGGAGAGGATCGTCGTCACCGTAGTACGGGCGAGACCGGCACCCAGACTCACCTGCACCTCGCCGGGGGTCTGGGGCATGCCCGCGGCCCACAGGGCGGCCATGACGCCGGCTTCCAGTTCGCCCGCCGGGCGGCGCTCGTCCCTCGCTTCGGTCATGGGAACCTTCCTCACCCCGTGGTCGTCTACATTTCTGTAGACCGTCTACAGAAGTGTAGTCCTCGTGGGTCCGGCCAGGGCCGTACCGCACGTCCATTATGAGAGGGGTCCACGAACATGGGCGCAGTACCGTGCACCGCATCGCGGCGCACGCCCGACGTCCCCCGGGCGGCGGCGTGAAGCGGGCCGACACCGCGGACCTCGCCGGTTCGACGGCGCTGGGCGCCCTCGCGGCGTTCGTACTGCTGGCGCTGACCGTGCGGGGACGGGGTGGTTCCCCGCTGTTCGGCGACGCCGACCTGCTGGCGTGGTCGGTGGGCCACCGCCCTGACGCGGTGGTCGCGGTGGCGCGGGCCGTGACGTTCACGGGCACGGGAGCCGTCCCGTACCTGCTCGCCGCCCTGGCCGGTCTGCTGGCCGGACGCACCCCGCGCCGACGGGTCCTGTGCGTGGCCGCCGCGGTCGCCTGCCTGGCCGCGGGCCAGACACTGCGGTACGGGGTGATGACCCTGGTGGCACGCCCTCGCCCGGCCACGCGTGACTGGGTCACCCAGGCGTCGGGCTGGTCCTTCCCCTCGGGTCATACGACGACGGCCGCGATCACGGCAGGCCTGCTGGCTCTCGCGATCCTGGCCCGCGCGCCACGAGCCAGAACGGCGCTCCTGGTGACCGTTCTCTCCTGGGGCATACTCGTCGGCCTCACCCGGGTGTATCTGGGCGTCCACTGGTTCTCCGACGTCCTGGGCGGCTGGCTGTTCGCCGCGTGCTGGCTGGGCGTGTGCCTCTACGCCACCGCCCGGTTCGCCCCGCGCACCCTGAGCGGCGCGGCGGATCCGGTCTCGTCCTCGACATCCTGATGCCTCAGCCCCGCCGACGCAGCGCGTCGAGGCGGGTGACGTCGTCGTCCGTCAGTCGCAGCGCGCCCGCCGCCACGTTCTCCGCGAGATGGTCCGGGTCACCGGTGCCCGGGATGGCCAGCACATGGGGACCCTGCCGGAGCGTCCACGCCAGCCGGATCTGGGCGGGCGTGGCCCTGTGCGCCCGTGCGACGGCGAGGACCTCGTCCTCCTCGTCGTGGGCCGCCCCATGGGCGCCGCCGTTCCCGGCGACCGCGTAGAACGGCACGAACGCGATGCCCTGCTCACCGCAGAGCCGCAGAAGTTCGTCCCCGTCCGGGTCCGGCGCATGGAGCCCGTACTGGTTCTGTACGCACACCACGGGCGCGATCGCCTGCGCCTCCGCGAGATGGCGTGGTTCGACGCCCGAGATGCCCAGGTGCCGGATCATCCCGGCGTCGCGCAGTTGGGCCAGCGCGCCGAAGTGTTCGGCGATCGAGTCCCAGCTTCGCATCCGGCGCAGGTTGACCACGTCCAGGTGGTCGCGGCCGAGTTGGCGCAGGTTCTCCTCGACATGTCCGCGCAGTTGGTCCGGCCGCGCCGAGGTGCCCCACTCCCCCGAGCAGTCACGGTGGGGGCCGACCTTGGTGACGATGACAAGGTCGTCGGCGTAAGGCGCCAGCGCACTGTTGATCAGCTCGTTGGCGGAACGCAGCGACGAGAAGTAGAAGGCGGCCGTGTCGATGTGATCGATGCCGAGTTCGACCGCCCTCCGCAGCACGGCGATCGACCGCTCACGATCGCTCGGCGTCCCCAGATGGAAGGCGGCGCTGCCCGTCAGCCGCATCGCGCCGAAACCGATGCGGTTGACGGGCAGGTCGCCCAGTTTCCAGGTGCCCGCGGCGTCCGCGGTGATCGTCTGTGAGGTCATCCGTGGATGATGCGCACACCGTTCGGGCCCGCGCAGGCGCTTTTGGGGAGCGCTTTACGGATAGGTGTAGGTGTTCAGGGTGTTCACGGCGGAGGCCGGGTTCCCGAGGTCGTAGCGGTCGACCGCGAGGTAGTTGGGCTTTTTGCGGGCGGCGGGCTGGCAGAACCGCTGGGCGCGGTCGGTCAGCTTGGTGTTGTCGGTCTGGGCCGTGGAGGCGATCGTCGCGTCACGGAAGTGGTTCATGACGAACAGCGGGCGAAAGGCCGGTTCGGTGCGGGTGAGGGGGATGGTGGTGTTCGCGTCATACCAACGGCTGTAGCAGGACCAGTCGGAGGATCCGATGCCCGAGCCCATGGACCAGTAGTTCTCCACCGTCCAGTCCTTCTGGTACATCACGCCGAAGCTGTCGCGGGTGAGTCCGGCGGCCTCGTCGGAGGAGCGGCTGTGGTCGGTGAAGATCAGCAACCGGTGGTTCGCCGCAATCAGATCGGCCATCTTCGGCCAGCCGTTCTGCCGCACACCGGTCTGGTCCGGCCGGTAGAGGACGTCCGACAGGCCGTTCACCCGGGCCAGTTCGCTGCGCAGCACGCCCGGGTCGGCGTAGTCCTCCAGGAAGACGGTGATGAACTGATCGGGGTGCGCCTTCAGGAAGTCCACGATGCGCTGGACGTCCACCCACAGCGCGACCGGCTTGCTGACCAGGGTGCAGCTGTCGTGACAGAGGATGGCCCCGTCGGGCGTCTGGTGGATGTCCAGCATGAACCCGCGTACACCGTCGGCGAGTTGCTGGTTGATACCGCGGGTCTGGTTGGGCACCAGGTTCACGAACGGCGGGGCGAAGCCGCCGTCGACGCCGTTGGCGTACGCGTTGTGCGCGGTGAGGAACGTGACCTGGTCCAGGGTGCGCTGGTCCGGGGACGGCATGGGGCCCGTGGGAGACGTGACCGGTGTGAGGTACCAGGAGGCGAGGCCGCCCGAGGGCCCGATGGCCAGCTGAGCAGGGTAGTTGGCGCCGGAGGGCTTGGCGGCGACCGTCAGATAGCGTTCGGTCCCGGGGGCCTTGAGCGTGTACTGGTCGCCGCCGGCCGGAGCGATCTCCCAGGCCGCGTCGGCACTCGTACAGGCGACCGTGCGCGCCTGGTCGCCGGAGCGGCCGAGGCAACTGCCCGCGGTGTCGGCGCTTTCGAGGACGTACGAGGGTCCGGCGGCCTTGAGGCTCCACTGCTGGTGGTCCTCGTTGCCCTTCGGGTTGTGCTGTTCGACGGCTCCCCCGTTGTCGGCCGCGTTGAGCCCGGTCGTGGCGCTCTGCACGTAGTAGGCACCGGCGGCGGGGACCGCGGCGGCCGCAGGGGACGGGGGTGCCACAACCGCGGCGGCCAGCGCGGTGGCCGCCGCGAGCAGGGCGTGGGGGGTTCGCATGGCAGAGCCCTTCATTCGACGAGGCAAAGTCAGGTTCATGACAGCAGCCCCGGCGGTCGGGCGCCGACAGGGAAGGTTGCCGCCGGGTGAAGCTCCGCGAACCCGGGCACGGCCGCTCCCGGCAAGGGCGCAGCGAGGCGGCCCTTGCGCGCACGCGCCGGTCTGGCCGGCCACGGCGTGGGGGCGGCCGCGGTGGGGGGTTGCGGAGGCACACTCAACCGCGTTGATGTACACCAGTCAAGGGTTTAGACCAGTCGACCGAGGCTGGGTACACCCGGCGGCTCGTTGCGGCCGGAGAGCCGCGGATGCCCCGCCCTGCCGGTCCCGCAGGTGCCCTGGCCCTGGCCGGTTCCCCCGTTCGGCGGGATCGCACCAGGTCCGCGAGACCGCTGACGGAGAATGCCTCTCATGACCACCGCAGCGCACCCGCTCGTCGTCCGTGCCCGTCAGCTGGCCGCCGATCTCCTCGGACCGCAGGCGGAGCGCGTCGACCAGGAGGGCGTACCCGCGAGCCATGTCAAGGCGCTCAAGGGCTCGGGGCTGCTCGGGGTGAACGCGCCGACGGAGTACGGCGGGGCGGCAGCGCCCGCCGCGGTGGCCCGGGAGACCGCGGAGATCCTGGCCGGCGCCTGCTGTTCGACGTGGTTCGTGCTGACGCAGCACTACACACCGGTCAAACTGCTGGCGTCGACGGAACTGCCCGTGCGGGAGCGGCTGCTCGGCCCGTTGGCCTGGGGCGAGTTGCTGTCCGGGATCGCCTATGCCCACGTCCGTGCCTTCCCCCGGGTCCCGGTGCGGGCCACGCCCGAGCGAGGCGGCTGGCGCTTCGACGGGACCGTGCCGTGGTACACGGGGTGGACGCTGAACGACGTGATGCTGCTCGCGGGCGTCTCCGAGGCGGGCGAGGTGGTCTTCGCCTTCACCGAGGCGCGAGAGCAGCCGGGGCTGCGCCCCACGGCGCCTATGCGGCTCGCGGCGCTCACCGCCGCGCACACGGTCTCGCTGGATGTGAACGGCCTGTGGCTGTCCCGGGATTCAGTCGTACTGCGCACACCTCGGGAGAAGTTCGCCCTGGTCGACCGGCCCCGGAACACCAACGCCTCCCCGGCCGTCTTCGGGGTGGCGTACGCGGCGCTCGATCTGCTGGACGCCAACCCGGAGGCGCAGGAGACGGCACGTTCGCTGCGGGGCCGTCTCGACGAGGCACGGCGGGAGGCCTACGTCCTGTGGGACCACCCTGTGCCGCACGAACGCATCGAGGAACGGCTCGCATGGAAGTTGCGGGCCCACGATCTGATGCGGACCGCGACGACCGCCGCGCTCGTGGCCGGGGGCGGCCGGTCCATGGCCCTCGGCAGCCGGGCCCAGCGACTGGCCCGGGAGGCGATGTTCCTGCTCGTGCAGGGACAGACGGCCGAGGTGCGCCACGCCCACCTCGGCCATCTCTCCGAACTTCCCTGACCCCTCCGGCCGGCCCGGCTCCCCCGCTGTCACGGACCTCTTCGGCTCGGCGGACGGACAAGGCCCGGCATGCCGCTCAGCCCGCCGCGGCCAGCAGCGGGGTGGAGCCGAGCGCCGCCGAGAACTGGTCGACCACCTGGGTCAGCGCATCACCCGCGCCCGGTGCGACGGTGAGGGAGCCGTCCTCGTGCACGGTGATGTCCTTGTCCAAGGTGAACCAGCCCTGCACTATGTGCGCCGCGCCCATGGAGTTAAGGACGGGGCGGAGGGCGTAGTCGATGGCCAGCACATGCGCGGTGCTGCCGCCGGTGGCGAGCGGCAGCACGGTCTTGCCGGTGAGGGCGTACTGCGGAAGCAGATCGAGCAGCGCCTTGAGGACGCCGGAGTACGACGCCTTGTAGACGGGGGTGCCGACGACGACGCCGTCGGCCTGAGCGAACAACTCGGTGGCCTCGACGATGGCCGGATGCCGGAAGTCCGCGCCGAGCAGGGCCTCTGCGGGAATCGTACGGACGTCGAGCGGCACCACCTGGTGTCCCTGGGCGATCAGCCGCTGGTCGAGGTGGCGCAGCAGGCGGTTGGTGCGGGAGGAGACGGAGGGACTGCCGGAGACGGACAGGACGGTGGCCATGCGGTCCTCTTTCGGGAGGGAGGGAGCGGTCGGTCGGGCGGGCGGGCGGTCAGGGGGCCGATCAGGCGTGCGCCGGGACGGGCTCGCTGTCGGCGCCGGGGTCGGTGTCGCCGCCGCGGTCGCTGCCGCCGCAGGCCGTCCGTTCCCCGACGAGGGGCAGCGCACGTCCACGATCGCGCAACCGGCAGAAGTCACCGGCTGGTTCGGCGAGGGCCTCGGTCCGGACCACGCGCAGGGCGCGGATGCACTGCGGCTGCGGCAGGCCCTGACGCGGTTCGGCGGGCTACGACGTGACGGCGGCGCGCCGACTTCGAAGGACGGAGCACGCGCACGCGTCCGTACGGGCGCCAGGAGCGTCGTGGGTCACGTGCGCGTCAACGCGCGGACATGTGCCGGGAGAACGCGGCGGACCGGAGGGCGATCAGGCCGCGGTGCAACAGCAGGCGCTGGAGACACGCGCGAGGTCGACATGGCGTCGTCGCGTGAGGTCCAGTCGCATCGTCATGCCGTCGATCGTGGCAGCCGCAGACTCGGACAGTCAAGGAGCACCTTTCACCTTGAAGTCGAAGTCACGGGGCCGGCGTGGGTCACGAAGGGTGTGCGCGCGCCGGTCGGGGCTGCGATCGGAAGGACATGACGTCAGCGCTGGGTACCGCCCGCGATGGGGGCCGGGTCCGGGGATGGACCCTCCGAGGAAGGCATGGGCTGGGATTCGTCTTGAAGGGCCACGGGGGTGCCACCGCTCGCCGGCGTGATGATGAGATAGCGCCGGGCCGGTGCCGATTTCGAGGACTCTGGCGGGGTGAGCACTTCACGCATGAGCCCGATCGCCTGACTGACCTGCGCGCCCGCGGCGTTGGCGGTGAACATGGTGAGCGCCTGCTCGCGGCCGAAGGGGGCGGTGCGGTGCTCGGTGAGCAACAGCAGGTATTTCTCACCGGGCTTCAGGCCGGTGGCCGCGACTTGGAGGAGGTCCAGGGCACCGAGTGCGTTGACCGACACCGTGGCGTGGGCATGGCCGTTCTCGCCCTTCGGCGCGGAGAGCGTGAGATGGCCTGCCTTGCCCGCGACCCCGAGCGGCTCGAGATGGGCGGTGCCCTTGCCGTGCGGCACGGCACGCGGCACGTAGAGCAACTGCTGCGGCTGCTGGCCCACAGGGATGGTCGCGATGACCCTGTTCTTGAGCGTGTCGACGGCCACGACCGCGTCCTGGTTCTCCAGCCCCACGTAGACGCGCGTGCCGTCACCGGAGCCCCAGATCCCGTGCGGGAGATCGCCGGTGGGGACGGTGGCCACCAGGGCCGGGGTGCTGCCGCGTCGGTAGACCTTGATGACGTTCTCGCCGCCCACCGTCACGTAGGCGAACTTGCCGGCGGTGTTGTCGACGAGGGTGACATGGTTGCTGATGGGCCCGCTGTCGATCGTGGAGAGGATCCGAAAAGGCGGCCGGGCGCTCATGACCTGGGTCTTGCCGCTGTCCTTGAGCGTGAACCACACCTCGGTGCCGTCCCGGCTCACCGCCAGGTTGGGCGAGAAGGGACTGGCCTGCGGCACCCGCGCCACGACCCGGTAGGTCCCAGTGTCCACGACGTCGACCTCGGGGGTGAAGCTGGAGGGCACGAAGGCGTACTTGCCGTCCGGACGGAACAGCACCATGCCCGGTCCGTTGGCCGTGGCGACGCGGCGCTTCTCCCGCATCTGCACGGGGTCGATCACGGAAACGTAGTTCTCGCCCCGGACAGTGGCCCACAACTCCTTGCCGTCGGGCGTGAAGAACGCCTCGTGCGGGGACCGGCCGACGTACACGACGCCCTTGACCTTGTTGGTCTCCGTGTCGATGAGGGTAACCGAGTTGGAGCCGATGGAGACGGTGGCCAGTGTCCGGTGGTCCGGGGAGAAGCCCCCGCCATGGACGAGCAACTGGTTCCGGTACAGCGGGCTGAGCGATCCCGGCACCGGATCGCCCAGGCGGATCACCCCCAAGAGGCGATTGGCGGCCGGATCGATCACGGACACGGTGTTGGACGTCTGGTCGGAGGTGTAGACGCGATCCTGGCTGGATATCGGGATCACCGGCCCCGTACCCGGGTCGGTCTGCGGCCCCGCTTTCCGCTTGCGCGGGTGTGTCACGGCGGGGGGCGCGTTGCGCGGGGCCGCGGGCTTCGCCGACAGCCGGTTCTCCATCACCCCGATCTCCTGCTGCTGCGTAACGATGATCTCCTGCGCCAGTCTGCGCAGGACGGGGTCCTTGCCATGCTCGAGAACCGCCTTGGCCATGGCTATGGCGCCCTGATGGTGGGGCACCATCAGGGCCGCGAAGTCGTGATCAGGATCGCCGGTCATGGAGGAGTCGGCCATGGCCTTCGTCATGGACTTCATGCTCTCGTCCATCTCCTGGGAGAACGCCGCGTGTGCGCCTTCGTGAGCCATCGGTGAGCGGGCCGAGTCGGCTGTTCGCTGCTCCGCTGCTTGGCCGACGATCAGTCCCAGCGCCACGACTCCCGCTGTCGCAGTGATGCGGAGCCGACGGTGTGCCCTGCGTGCCATGTCTCTCCCTATACGTGCCGCCCGAGACTGCGCACCCCCGGATCCTGGGGCCGGAACGCCAGTCTTTTCAGCCGATGAAAGGGTCGCCACTTTCACGCGTGCAGGAGGGTGACATGGCGTCCGCGGCCGGCGACCACACGACCGCGGCCCAGCGGAGGGCCTGGGACGACCAGGGGCAGCAGGGCGCACATCAACGGGATCCAGGGCCGCCGTCCGCGGCAGCGCCGAGTCAGCCGGCGCGCACGCCCTGACGGCAACCCGCTGGAGCGCGGCGGCATGCTCATCGGCCGACCCGTGTCCGTCCCCAGAGCGGCGTCCGTACGAGGCGTTCGTCCGCAGGACGCGGGAGCCGAGCAGAGCGCCCCCTGGCCGTACAACGCCGGGAGAGAAGCCGTACGACGCCGGGAGAGAAGACGTGCGGCTCCCAGTAGCCCTGCGGTCAGTCGTCGTCCCGCGTCGGGACCACCACGAGGAACGCGTCCGACTTCAGATCCATGACGACCTTCGCGGGCTCGCCCTCGGCACGGCGCGCCGCCGCGTACTCCTCCGCCGGCCATGCTCCGCGCGGAGCACCCGCGGGAAACCGCTCCAATACCTTCGCGCCCATAGCGGCAGACACCTCCAGCGTCGACCGGCATCGACCCGCATCGACCGTCGACTCGAACCAGCAGTTCTTTTTTCCTCCTGTTCGCCTGCCCTCGACAGGCGCCGACATGTCCGCCTCAGGGAAACCAGGTTCCTGGCGCCGCCAGACCCCGAGGAGGGCCTCCCTCCTGCCCCGATGACCTCGCGGTACTCCCCGGCGCATCCGGCGTACCCCCGAACGGGGGAGGGATCGCCGAAGGACATGGACGACGAAGGCCCGAGGGCCGAGGATTGAGGATCTAGGGTCGAGGACTGAGGAACGATGAACGGCGATGAGGCCGGACCGGGGCTGAGCTGCCTCGTGACCGGCGCCACGGGATACATCGGCGGCCGGCTCGTGCCGGAACTGCTCGCCGCAGGCCACCGGGTGCGCTGTCTGGCCCGCTCGCCGGACAAGCTGCGCGACCACCCCTGGGCGGGCGAGGTCGAGGTGGTGGCCGGAGACGTCACCCGGGCGGAGTCGGTCGCGGCGGCCATGCGCGGCGTCGACGTCGCGTACTACCTGGTGCACGCCCTCGGCACGGGCAGCGGCTTCGAGGAAACGGACCGCACGGCCGCACGGATCTTCGGGGAACAAGCCCGGGCCGCGGGCGTACGGCGCATCGTCTACCTCGGCGGTCTGACACCCGCGGGCGTCCCTGAGCGGCAGCTGTCCCCGCATCTGCGCTCGCGGTCCGAGGTGGGCCACATCCTGCTGGACTCAGGAGTCCCGACCACCGTGCTGCGGGCCGCCGTGATCATCGGCTCGGGCTCGGCCTCCTTCGAGATGCTGCGCTATCTCACCGAGCGTCTGCCCGCGATGGTCACACCGCGCTGGGTGCGCACCCGGATCCAGCCCATCGCGGTGCGGGACGTGCTGCGTCTGCTGGTCGGCAGCGCGCGTATGCCGGACGACGTCAACCGCGCCTTCGACATCGGAGGGCCGGACGTGCTGACGTACCAGGAGATGATGGTCCGGTACGCGGCGATCGCGGGTCTTCCGCCCCGGGTCATCGTGCCCGTCCCGGTCCTCACCCCCGGCCTGTCCAGTCTCTGGGTCGCACTGGTCACGCCCGTGCCCGGGTCCATCGCCCGGCCGCTCACCGAGTCGCTGCGCCACGAGGTCGTCTGCGGCGAGCACGACATCGACCGCTGTGTGCCCGTCCCGCCGGGGCATCCGATCGGGTTCGACGAGGCGGTCCGGCTGGCTCTGCAACGGGTCCGCGACGCCCAGGTCACGACCCGTTGGTCGTCCGCGTCGCCGCCCGGCGCGCCGAGCGACCCGCTGCCGACCGATCCGGACTGGGCCGGTGGCAGCCTCTACACGGATCGCCGGGAACGCACGGTCGACGCCTCCCGCGAGGCACTGTGGCGGGTCATCGAGGGCATCGGAGGTGACAACGGCTGGTACTCCTTCCCTCTCGCCTGGGCGGCACGGGGGTGGCTGGACCGGCTGGCCGGCGGTGTGGGGCTGCGCCGGGGGCGCCGCGACGCCGAGCGGCTGCGGGCCGGGGACTCGCTGGACTTCTGGCGGGTCGAGGAGATCGAGCCGGGGTATCTGCTGCGGCTTCGGGCCGAGATGCGGCTGCCGGGGCTGGCCTGGCTGGAGATGTACGTCGAGCGGGACGAGCAGGGCCGTACCCGGTACCGGCAGCGGGCCCTGTTCCATCCGCACGGGCTCCTCGGGCACGCCTACTGGTGGAGCGTCTCCCCCTTCCACGCCGTCGTCTTCGGCGGCATGGCCCGCAACATCGCGAAGGCAGCGGCCCGGACCCCCGCCGTCGACACCGAGGACGGCGCCACCACCCGCTGACACCCACGTCCACCGGGCTCTCCCGGAAGAGCAGCTCACAGCCCACCCTCTCGCGTCCCGGAGTGCGCGCCATGAACGTCTCGGTCGTCCTGTTCACCTCCGATCTGCGCCTGTACGACCATCCGCCGCTGCGGGCCGCCCTCGACGACTCCCGGCAGGTGGTGCCTCTGTTCGTGCGCGACCGGGCGGTGGCCGCCGCCGGGTTCGCCGCGCCGAACCGGCTGGCGTTCCTCGCCGACTGCCTGCGGGACCTCGACGCGGGTCTACGGGCCCGGGGCGGCCGTCTCGTCGTCCGTTCGGGAGACGTCGTCGACGAGGTGTGCCGGGTGGCAGCCGAGACGGACGCCGACGTGGTGCATATGGCGGCCGATGCCAGCGCCTACGCCCACCGGCGCGAGACGGGGCTGCGGCGGGCCCTGGAGGCGGCGGGGCGCCGGCTGCGCGTCCACGACGCCGTGACCACCGCCGTGCCGCCCGGCGAGGTCACCCCGGCCGCCTCGGACCACTTCGCCGTCTTCACGCCGTACTTCCGGCGGTGGTCCGGGCAGCGGTTGCGCGAGACCCTGGGCGCGCCCCGCACGGTCGGGGTGCCGGACGCCGTCGGGTCCGAGGAACTCCCGGTACGGGCAGAGGTTCCGGAGCTCTCCCCGGGGCTCGCCCCGGGCGGCGAGAGCGAGGGCAGAAAGCGGCTCGCGGCCTGGCTGCGCGGCGGTGTGACCGCGTACGGGGACCGCCACGACGACCTGGCGGGCGATGCCACGTCCCGTCTCTCGCCGCATCTGCACTTCGGCACGCTTTCCCCCGTCGAGCTCGTCCACCGGGCCCGGCAGGCAGGCGGCCCCGGCGCCGACGCCTTCGTACGGCAACTGGCGTGGCGGGACTTCCACCGTCAGGTGCTGGCGGCGCGGCCGGACGCGGCCACCCGCGACTACCGCACGAAGCACGACCGCTGGCGTTCGGAGCGCGCGGCACACGCGGATGTCGAGGCGTGGCGGGAGGGCCGTACCGGATACCCGGTGATCGACGCGGCGATGCGCCAGCTGCTGCACGAGGGGTGGATGCACAACCGCGCCCGGCTGCTGACCGCGAGCTTCCTGACCAAGACCCTGTACGTGGACTGGCGGGTCGGCGCCCGTCACTTCCTGCGGCTGCTGGTCGACGGCGACCTCGCCAACAACCAGCTGAACTGGCAGTGGGTGGCCGGAACCGGCACGGACACCCGGCCGAACCGGGTCCTCAATCCGATCGCCCAGGCCAAGCGCCATGACCCGGACGGGGCGTATGTGCGCCGCTGGGTGCCCGAACTGGCCGGGCTCGACGCGCCGCTGGTGCACGAGCCGTGGAAACTGCGCGGCCCGGAGCGCGCCGTCTACGACGCCTACCCGGACCCGATCGTCGACCTCGCCGAAGGCCTGGCCCGCTTCAAGCACGCGCGCGGCCACGACTGAACGGCTCCGCCCGCGGCCGGAACGGGCAGACCGGCTCGGCAGACCCGAACGAGCCACCGCCCGGCGGCATCTGACGACCAGCCGGGCCAGGCTCGGACAGCCCGTCGAACCCCGGGCCGGGCCTCCTTCGACCGGGTGACAGCATGGCCTTTCGTGTGCGGGTCAGGGAATGGGTGACAGACGGGTCCGCCACCCGGCCCCCGCATATGCGGGCCGGGCGAGGGTACGCATGGTCGCGCGCGACGCGGCTCGACGGGAAGGGCAGTGGTGGAAGGGCAGGCGTCGGTATCCCCCAGGAGACGGCCACGGCTGCGGCGGGTCGGCGCGCCGGCCGGCCCGGACACGCCGGACGTTCCCCAGCATGCGTTCACCCGGGCCGGCCGCTCGTGGCCGGTGTTGTGGACGGCCCTGCGGCGCACACCGGTGGCGATGTGGCGGGACGATGTGTCGGACTGGGCGGCGGCCCTGACGTACTACGCCATCCTCGCCCTGCTGCCCACGTTCCTCATGACGTTCTCCCTGATCGGGGCGGTCAGCCCGCATCTCACGGACGCTCTGATCATGCGGGTCACGGCCTGGGCGCCGGCGGAGGCGGGGGCGGCTCTGCACAGTACGCTGCGCCGCCTGGCCGGGGAACGGTCCGCCGCGCTGACGGTGGCCGTCGGCGGCGGGGCGAGCGCGCTGTGGTCGGCCTCCAGCTATCTGGCCGTGTTCCGACGCGCGCTGCACGACCAGCACGGTGTCGCGGACAATCGCCCCGCCTTGCGCAAGGCGCACCGGATCCTGCTGACGGCCGTGACGCTGCTGCCCCTGCTGTTCGGCAGTGCGCTGCTGCTCGTCCTGAGCGGCCCGCTGGTGCGGGCGCTGGGCCGGTGGGCGGGGCTCGGCGAGGCGAGTGAGACCGTCTGGGTCCTGCTGCGCTGGCCCGCGCTGATGGCCCTGGTGGCGCTCCTGGTACTGGTTCTCTTCCGGACCGGTCCGCCGCAGGCCCGCACCCTGCGTCATGCGGTGCCGGGCGGGGTGCTGGCGGCGGCACTGTGGCTGGCCGCCTCCGTGTCCTTCACGGCGTACGCCGACGGGCTCGGCGCCTACAGCAGGCTTTATGGGTCCCTGGCGGGCGTGGTCGTCTTCCTCGTGTGGCTGTGGATGTCCCATCTCTCGCTGCTGGCGGGGTCCCAGTTCACGGCCGAACTGACGCGTGCCGAGCGGGAGAGCTGACGCGGCCATATCTACACATAAAGAAAAAATAAGAGCACAATATTGCGTACGCAGCCCTTCACCGCATACCGCACCAGACGCGGTCGTGCCTGCGAAGTGGAAGGAGACGAGTGATGGCTGACGTCTCGCACACCAGAGGGGACATCACGACCCACCCCGACGTCCATGAGATGCGGGACCGCTACGCCCGTGTACTGGGCGGCCGCGATGTGGCGCTCATGGACGGACCGGTGTTCCTGCTCGGTCTGTACTGTGCCGCGTCCCCGTGGATACTCCACTACACGACGAGCCAGCCCCCACTGGTGACACACAACCTCATCATGGGGATAGCGATCGTTCTGCTGGCTCTCGGGTTCACCATCATGCCGGCGCGTATGTACGGTCTGAGCTGGGCCATGTGCGCACTGGGCGCCTGGATGATCATCTCGCCGTGGATCGTCGGCAGGGCCCCGGACACGGGAGTCGTCGTCAACAACATCGTCATCGGCGCTCTCGCCGTGGTGCTGGGCATGCTGTGCACGGGCGCGGCCATGAAGGCCACTCCGCGCCCGTAGCCGTACCCGCGCGTCACCGAGCACCGCGCACACCACAAGCACGTGGGCCGGTCCGCGGCAGCGCACCGGCCCACAGATCCCGCCCGAGGACTACGCGCTCGCGGGTTCCGCCTTCGGGGCCGCGAGGTACTCCTCCACGATCTCCTTCGGCCCGAACGGCCAGACCTTCTCCAGCCGGGCCCACACGAGGAACGCCACACACCCCAGCGCCAGCCAGCCCAGCGACCACTCGATGGGATGGCGGCCCGGGGAGTTCTTGTCCGCGTAGCCGTAGATGACCAGCCAGCCGACGAGGGCGAGGAGGCTCGGCACGGGGTACAGCCACATCCGGTACGGGCGGCGCAGCCCCGGCTGCCGTCTGCGCAGTACCGTCACGGCCGCGATCTGCGCCAGCGCCTGGACGAGCACCATCACCGTGGTCAGCAGCTGGATCAGGGTGGCCAGGTCCGTGTGACGGCCGATCAGGAAGCCGATCGCCGTGATCACGCCCATGGTGCCCAGACCCAGCACAGGAAAGCGGTGCCGGGGATGCAGCTTGGCGTAGGGGCGGAAGAAGACCCGGTCGCGGGCCGCGTCGTACGGCACCCGGGAACCGCCCAGCAGGCCCGTGAACACGGACGCGAACGCCGTGATCAGGATGAGGACCGTGACCGTGTCCGCCGCACCCTTGCCCCAGGTCTTCTCCAGCACCGCCGACGCCACCGACGTGGAGGCGATGTCGTTCGGGTCGGTCATACGGTGCCAGTCGACGACGCCGAGCGTGCCGATCTGCAGCAGCAGATAGATGGCCATGATGCCGACGATGGAGAAGATGATCGAGCGCGGCAGCGTACGGCCCGGGTCCTTGATCTCCGCGCCCATGTAGGCGGTGGTGTTGTACCCCAGGTAGTCGTAGATGCCGATGGTCAGGCCCCCCGCGAAGCCGAGCCAGAAGTGACCGCTCGTCAGCTCGAAGGCGTGCGCCGGATAGGTGAAGGCCTGGTGGGCACTGAAGTCCGAGGCCGCGGCGACGATCACCAGCAGTACGGAGGTGATCATGACGGCCCACATCACCGCAGTGATGCGGGCGATGTTCTCGATGCCCCGCCACAGCAGAAGGACCACGAGCGCGATCACGCCGAGCCCGACCAGATCACCGGCGGTGCGACCGAGATGCGGGGCCAGATAGCCCAGGTACTGCACGAAGCCCACCACGCCGGTGGACATGATCAGCGGGATGAACAGCATCGCGGTCCACACGAACAGGAACGGCATCAGCCGGCCCGTGCGGTACTGGAAGGCCTGGCGCAGATAGACATAGCTGCCGCCGGAGCCGGGCATCGCCGCGCCCAGCTCGGCCCAGACGAGCCCGTCGGCGAGCGCCAGCAGGGCGCCCGCGACAAAGCCGATGACCGCCTGCGGGCCGCCGAACGCGGCGACCATCAACGGGATGGTGACGAACGGCCCGATGCCGCACATCTGGCTCATATTGATCGCGGTCGCCTGGAACAGGCCGACTCGGCGGACGAAGCCGCCTCCTGGTGGCGGGCTACCGGACACGGGACCTCCTGAAAGCGGGACTCGGGGAGTGGGGTGCACGGACTGCGGACCGACCGCGCGGGGCGGCCCGCGGATCAAGGGCGGCGGGTGTCCGGCCGGCGCTGGGCTCCCCTTGACTCGCCCGGCGAGGCTGACTGGCCGATATAGTTAAGGAGTCTTACTAGAGGCGTCAAGAGCGTGTCATGAATGCGTGAGAATGGTGCGATGCCCGCCAGCGACGCCGTAGAGCGGCCGGAACAGCCCTGGAACCGCCGACGGCTGCGCAGCACCAACGAGCGGTTGCTCCTGGACCGGCTGCGCACCGCCGGAGCCGCCTCGCGCGCCCAGCTCGCCCGGGAGACGGGCCTGTCGAAGCCGACGGTCTCCAGTGCGCTGGCCGCACTGGAGGAGGCGGGACTGGTCCGCGAGGCCGGTACGCACACGCCCGAGCGCGGCCGGATGGCCGTGCTGTACGCCCCGGATCCCTCCGCCGGGTACGCGCTCGGCATCGACATCGGCCGCGGCTGGCTGCGGATCGCGGTCGCCGACCTCGCCGGCGAGGTGGTGGCCCGGTCGGACGTGCGCAACCGGGCCCGCACCTCGGGAGCGCTGGCCGACCTGGTCGTCGACACCGCACGGCAGGTGATCGCCGGCTCCGGGACGCGGATCGAGGAGGTGGCGCACGCCGTGGTCGGGACGCCGGGCGTGTACGACGAGGAGCGGCGCCGGGTGCGGTACGCGATGCATCTGCCGGGCTGGGGGCGAGCCGGGCTGTTCGACCTGATGCGGGAGGAACTGGGCATCCCCCTGGAGGTCCACAACGACGCGAACCTGGCCGCACTCGGGGAGTACGCCTATGGCGTCGGCACGGGCAGCCGGCTGTTCGCGTACATCCTGATCGGTACCGGCCTCGGCATGGGAGTCGTCAGCGAAGGGCGGCTGTTCACCGGTGCGCACGGCGGGGCCGGGGAGATCGGGTTCCTGCCGTGGCCGGGACGGCAGAAGCCGCAGACGCTGGAGGACGCGGTGTCGGGCGTGGCCGTCGTCGAGTCGGCGCGGGCGTTCGGAATGACCGGACAGCTCACCGCGAAGGCGGTGTTCGACGCGGCCCGGCAGGGCCACCCCGCCGCGACCCGGGCGGTGGAGCTGGAGGGCGAGCGCATCGCGCACACGGTGGCGGCCGCGGCGGCCGTGCTCGACCCCGACCTGGTGGTGCTCGGCGGCGGGGTGGGCCACAGCGTCGATCTGCTGCTGCGCCCCGTGCGCGACACGCTGCGCGCCCTCACCCCGCTCCGCCCGAAGATTGTGCCGAGCCGGCTGGGCGAGGACGCCGTGCTGCTGGGGGCGCTGGCGACCGCTCTGGGCACGGCACGGGACGTGGTCTTCGAGCGCCGGTCGACGGCGTCCTGACCAACTCCCCCGTCCGCAACGGCGATTGACAGCGTGCATCCGGCACCCTAGCGTGAGGCCGCGTTAGTAAAGTTTCCTAACTTTACGAAGAGGCTGGAGGACCCTGTGTTCCACCGCCCCGCCGCCCCGCCTCGTCCCGGCACCGCACGCCGTCTCGCCCCGGCCGTCGTCGCCCTGGGTCTGCTGGGCACCCTGACGACCAGTGCGTGGGCCGGGCCCCCCACCGAGCGCGCCGCCTCGCGCCCCCGGGTCACCCGGGTCTCCTCCGCGCCCGGCAGCGCGACCGCACTGTCCGGCTACGCCATCCAGTCGACGGCCAAGGTCGCGGACCCTGCGGACGCGGTCTCCTCCCCCGGCTATCCGGCGACCGGCTGGTACCCGGCCGACTCCCGCTCCACGGTTCTCGCCGCGCTGCTCGCGGACGGCGTGTACGCCGACCCGTTCTACTCGGTCAACCAGCAGAAGATCCCGAAGGCCGACTTCCAGGTCCCCTGGTGGTACCGCTCGGACTTCACGGTCGCCGATCCGTCCGAGCGCACGTCTTTGGACTTCAGCGGGGTGATCTCGGCCGCGGACGTCTACGTCAACGGGCGGCAGGTCGCCCGGGCCGCCGATGTGACGGGCGCGTACACCCACCACGAACTGGATGTGACCTCGCTGGTCCGGCAGGGCACCAACACCGTGGCCTTCCGCATCCGGCCCAACGACCCGGACAAGAACCTGACCATGGGCTGGATCGACTGGCTGCAGCCGCCACCCGACCAGAACATGGGCATCGTCCGCGATGTGCTGGTGCGCCGCGGCGGCCCGGTCGCGCTGCGCGACGTCCACGTCGTCACCCGGCTCGACATGCCCTCGCTCGCCTCCGCGGACCTGACGGTCAAGGCACTGGCCCGCAACGACTCGGACGCACCGGTCACCGCCCGGCTCTCCGGGACCGTCGGCTCGGTCTCCTTCACCAGGGACGTACCGCTCGCCGCCCAGGAGTCCAAGACGGTCACGTTCACTCCGTCCGACGTTCCCAGCCTGCATCTGATGTCACCGAAGGTGTGGTGGCCCGCCGGTATGGGCGGCCAGCCGCTGTACGCGCTGGACCTCACGGCGTCCGTCTCGGGCACCACCTCGGACACCGCCCATGAGACCTTCGGCATCCGGGACGTGAAGGCGCCGCTCAACTCCGACGGCGCACGGCGGTACAGCATCAACGGCCGCAGGCTGCTCATCAAGGGCGGCGGCTGGTCACCGGACGAGTTCCTGCGCTGGGACCGCACCTACGTCGAGGACCGCCTCAAGTACGCCCTCGATCTGGGGCTCAACACCATCCGCCTCGAAGGGCACATCGAGCCCGACGAGTTCTTCGACCTCGCGGACCGCTACGGCATCCTCACGCTGCCCGGCTGGGAGTGCTGCGACAAGTGGGAGGGCAACGTCAACGGCGACGAGCCGGGCGAGAAGTGGACCGCCGCCGACTACCCTGTCGCCAAGGCGTCGATGGCCGCCGAGGCCGCCCGGCTGCGCGACCATCCGAGCGTCGTCTCGTTCCTCATCGGCAGCGACTTCGCACCCGACGCCACCATCGAGAAGAACTATCTGGACGCCCTGAAGTCCGCCGACTGGCCCGATCCGGTGGTCGCGGCCGCCTCGGACAACTCCTCGCCGCAGCTGGGCAGTTCCGGAATGAAGATGACGGGCCCCTACGACTGGATCCCGCCGGACTACTGGTACGCCAAGCGCGAGGGCGGCGCCACCGGCTTCAACTCCGAGACCGGCGCGGGCCCCGACATCCCGACCCTCGACACCCTGCGCCGCATGATGACCCCGGCGGAGCTGGACACCCTCTGGAAGGACGCGAGCGCCAAGCAGTACCACCGCTCGCCGTCGTCGACCTTCAGCACGCTCAAGCTCTACGACGACGCGCTCGCCGGACGGTACGGCCCGCCGACCGGTCTCACGGACTACGTACGCAAGGCGCAGCTCGCGCAGTACGAGAACGTACGGGCGCAGTACGAGGCGTACGAGCGCAACGCCACCGACGCCGCCAAGCCGTCGACCGGCGTCGTCTACTGGATGTTCAACAGCGGCTGGACCTCGCTGCACTGGCAGCTGATGGACCGTTGGCTCGACCAGGGCGGGGCCTACTTCGGGGCCAAGAAGGCCAATGAGCCACTGCATGTCCAGTACGCGTATGACAACCGCTCGGTCGTGGTGGTGAACAACCGGCACGCGTCCGTGTCCGGGCTGACCGCCCGGGTCACGCTGTTCACTCCGGACGGAACGCAGAAGTACGACCGGACGGCGAGCGGAGTGAGCGTCGCGGGGGACGGCGCGCACACCACCGCGCTCACTCTGCCCTCGTCGGTGAGCGGCCTGACGACCGCCTACTTGGCCCGGCTGGTCCTGACCGACTCGACGGGCAAGGAGGTCAGCCGCAATGTCTACTGGCTGTCCACCAAGCCCGACACGCTCGACTGGTCCCGCACCGACTGGTACCACACGCCGACGACGAGCTACGCCGATCTGACGGGACTGAGCTCGATGGCGCAGGTGCCGGTGGCGGCCACGGCGTCCACGAGCACCGGTCCGAACGGCACCTCGACGACCACGGTCACCCTGCGCAACTCGGGAACGGGCAGGACGCCCGCGCTGCTCACGGACGCACACCTGGTGGACTCGGCGGGCAGGCCCGTGCTGCCGGTCCGCTGGTCGGACAACGAGGTGAGCCTGTGGCCGGGCGAATCGACGACGCTGACCGCGACGTATCGAACGGCCGATCTGCACGGCTCGACGCCCGGCGTGCGCGTCTCGGGTTGGAACACTCCGGAGCGGACGGTACCGGCCGTGGGACCCGGAGCGGAAGGCGGACAGGGGTGGGCCCGTAGGCCCACCCCTGTCCAGCGGGTCAGCTCACATTGAGCGCCGTGTCGTCGATGACGAACGACGTCTGGAGGCTGGAGCCCTCGGTACCGGTGAACTTGAGGGTCACGGTCTGCCCGGCGTAGCTCGCGAGGTTGAGGCTGCGCTGGGTGTAGCCGCTGCCGGCATTGAGGTTGGAGTACGTCGCCGGGGTGCCCAGCACGGTCCCGGAGCTGTTGAGGACCTGGACCTTCAGCGTGTCGTACGCCGTGCTGGTGGTGGTCTCCGCCGTGTCGATGTGCAGATAGAAGGTGAAGGCGGCGGAGGTGCAGCCCGAGGGGATGGTCACCGACTGGGACAGGGTGTCGGTGTGCGCGGAGCCGTAGCCGTCGAGCCAGGCGTAGTACGAGCCCGTACGGGGCGACTCGCTGCTGGAGTTGGTGATGACGCCGCTGTCGGCGCTCCAGGTGGTGGCACCGGACTCGAAGCCGTTGTTGCCGAGGAGCTGGGCGGCGGTGCAGGAGCCGGTGCCGCCGCCCCCGCCTCCGCCCCCGGTGCTGCCGCTCCCGCCCGCGAGCCATGCGGTGGCGTTGAGGGCCAGGGCCGCGTTGGTGGCGCCGGAGTCGTTCCAGCCGTCGTAGAGCGTGTTGCCGGACTGGCCGGTCCCGTCGTCGATCGGCGAGCTGTCACCCCAGAAGGCGACGCGGCCGCTGCCGAAGGTGCTGGTCAGGAAGAAGGCACCGGTGTTGCCGGAGTAACCGCTGCGGTAGACCAGGCCCTTGACGGAGGAGTTGTCGGAGGGCTTGAGCGTGGCGGTGGTGCCGTTGGCGATGAGGCTCTTGGTGACGGTGCCGAAGGAGCCGTGCAGCACCGGGTCGGTGCTGTCGCTGATGGCGGCCGGGTAGCCGGAGGAGATGTTCAGCGAGTCGATGGAGAAGCCGAACGGGTCGGTGGAGTCGACGCTGTTGTTGGTCATCAGGTCGTTCAGGATCTTGACCGCGTCGGCACCGTCGTTGTTGCGGTCGGAGCCGGTGTGGTCGGAGATCATGAACAGTCCGCCGCCGTTCTTGACGAAGTTCATGATGGCCGTCTTCTCGGCCGTCGTGAACAGCGTGTTCGGCTCCGGCAGGACGAGCGTGTCGAAGTTCGACAGGTCGGTCGAGGACGAGCCGCCGTAGCTCAGGCTGGAGCCCGAGGGCAGCGTCTTCAGGCTGTAGTCGCCCGTCTTCTGCAGGGCGACGCCCCAGGACGAGAGGGCTCCGGTCCAGTCCGTCTCGGCGGACGGGGAGGAGTCCTGGCCGAGGGGGTCGGGCTGGCTGGTGGAGATGATCCAGTCGGCGTTTCCGGCCGTCTCCGCGTGCGCGTTGTCGAACAGGACGCGGTGCGGGGTGGCGGCGTGGGCCGGTGTGGCCGCCGTGGTCGCCTGGACGGCGGCGCCCGTGGTGAGCAGGCCGAACACGGCGAGGGCCGTGGTGATTCTGTGTCGGGCCTTGGTGGATCGGAGCATCCGGCAGACCTCCGTGAGGTGAGGGGAGTTGGGGAGAGTGGGGGTGAGGCGAGCTCGGGCGGAGCGGGGTGCGGGTGCCACGGGTCTTCGCGCGTAGAACCATGACCGCGGTCTGCGCGCGTAGAAATCCTTCCTACGCCGCCCACGCGACCGACTGTTGAACCGTACATGGCAAAGCAGGGGCGGAACAGAAGAATGCTGCTCCGGCAGGGCGAGGATTGACCCGGCGTTGACCGGAGGTTGAACGTTGACCGGAGGTGGAAACAGAACGGACTGTTGCCGCGCCCAGCGGGCACATTGGAGGAGTGCGGAGACCTTCACGATAAGGGGCGAAGATGGAGATCTCGGGGATTATCAGCGCAATCGTCATCGGGCTCGTCATCGGCGTCCTGGGGCGCCTCGTCGTGCCCGGCCGCCAGCACATCGGCGTGCTGTGGACCATCGTCGTCGGCATCGTGGCGGCCTTCATCGGCTCCGGGATAGCCGCCGCGTTCGGCGTGGCGAACACCAAGGGCGTGGACTGGATCGAGTGGCTCATCCAGATCGGGCTGGCGGCACTGGGCGTCGCGGCCCTGGACCGGGCGAAGGCGCGGCGCTGACGCGTTCCGTCACGCCGGATTCCGTTGCGGGCGACAGGCCGTGGCGGCCGGGTTCCGCGGGCTTCCCCCGCACCCGGCCGCCAGGCTTGCTCGCAGCAGCCTGGCGACTGAGGCCTTGACGCGTCAGCCGAGTTCCAGGGTGGTCACCCCGTACACACGCTCGCTCGCGAACGGCCTGACCGGGCCGGTGTACATCCGGGCCGTCTCGAAGGACGGGGTGAGGCCCGCGCGTTCGGCCAGCGCGACGGCCGCGGTGTTGGGTTCGGGGACGTCGATGGCGATCTCCCGGCCGGCGGCCTCGGCGCTCAACGCGGCGAACAGGGCGTCGGCGTCCTCCGCGGTGTCGGCGAACAGCGGACCGATGCGCAAGGCGTCGCGGGCCGGGCGGAGCACGGCGTAACCGGTCAGCCGGTCGCCCTCGCCGCGGACGAGGACCCGGTGGCCGGGCGCGGTGAGCCAGTGCTCCAGGAAGCGGGGCCGGTCGGCCGGGTAGCAGGCGCTGTCGTACGCCGTCACGGCGTCGAGGTCCGTCTTCTCGGCCGGGCGCACTCCGGACGCCGCCTCACCCGTGGGGGCGGGTCCGGTGTACCGCACGGTGCGGTGGGCGAACGCGAATCCGGAGCGGCGGTAGTTGTCCTGCTGGGCGACGACACCGTCCAGGCCGATCGTACGCCCGCCCGCATGGGCGAGCCCCGCCTCCCAGGTGGCCAGCCCAAGGCCCCGGCCGCGCAGATCGGGGCGTACGAGATAGCAGCCCAGGAAGGCGTAGTCGGCGCCGTAGGTGACCACGGAGACGGCCGAGACGGGCTCCTCGCCGAGCCGTCCGATGAAGAAACCCCCGGGGTCCTGGGCGAAGAAGGCCGGGCCGTCGGACAGTCCCGGGTTCCAGCCCTCGTCCGCCGCCCAGCCGCTGATCACCGGCCAGTCGTCGAGCGTGGCCCGGGTGACGACAAGGGCTCGGGGGCCCGCAGAGGTCATCGTTGCGCTCCGTTCCGTCGGGGGGTGGCGATCGGTGCGGGGATCGGCCGCACCGGACCCGCAGCATCCTTCCCGATCCCGGGGTCCTACGCCATGTCGACTCCCCCTGTGGCCGAGAACGATCTGCCTGCCGCGGGCCGGCTTATGACGAACCGTCGACTCCTCCGGCCCTCACTCCGGACGAGGGCCCCGCGGATTGCTCGTCCGGCGGGGCCCTCCTCGGCCTGCGGAGGCCGGCTCAGCGGGCCGCCCTCACACGGAAGCGGCGGTAGAGGATCGTTCCTCCGAGCACCAGGGCCGCACCTCCCGCGAGCCCGGGCAGGGGTGCCTCCGCGCCCGTGTGGGCGAGCATCGCCGTCGACTGCGGGACGGGCCGGGCCACGACCGGTGCGGGAGTGTGCGCCCTCGGCGGCGCGACCGGCCGCGGGGCGGGGTGGGGCCGGCCGGGCGAGGAGTTGACGGACGTGTTGCCGACAGCCTTGTCGCCCAGACCGACCACATTCACCGAGTTGCCGCTGATGTTCACCGGGAGGTGAACCGGCACCTGCACCTCGTTGCCCGCGAGCAGGCCCCCCGAGCCCTTCGCCCTGCCGTACGAGGAGGCGGCACCGGAGGCGGTCCCGATCCCGTGGCGCGGGCGTGCGCGGTGCATGTCCCGGTTCACACAGGCGTTGCCCGCGGCCGGGTCGAGGAGTCCCAGGACGTTCACGGTGTTGCCGCACACGTTGACCGGCACGTGCACCGGGAACTGAATGCTGTTGCCGGAGATCAGTCCGGGCGAACCCGCATCGGTGCCGTGCGCCGCGGAGTCCGCGTGCGCCGGCAGCGCCGTGGCCAGCGCCCCTGAGGCGGCGGCCGCGGCGATCAAACCATTTCGGGTAACCCGTTTCATAGGTTCTCTGCCTTCCAGACATGGTCGCGAGCACTCGCCCGCACCCGATAAAACGCAGAGGAACCAATCCGAGTTATGGCTTATCTGCCTTTCACCCCTTCGAGTGGCCCGGTGTCGAACCCCAGGACTCACCGCACGCGCCGTCCGTGCGCCCCGAGGCGTCAGGTCAGGGACACCTCGGGCGTGTAGAGGTCGAGCCACAACGCGAGGTCCAGGGTGCGTTCGAGGCCGCGGCGCGAGTTCTGGGTGATCTGCGGTGTGACGCGCTCGGTCGCTTCCCGGACCCGTTCCCGGTCGACCAGGTCGAAGACCGGGTGGCCAGGGCGGGCGAGGAGAGCCTTGGCCTGTTCCTGGAGGGCGACCGCGTACCGGGGGTCCTGGGTGGAGGGGTAGGGGCTCTTGACCCGGTCGTAGACGGACCTCGGGAGCAGGTCCCGGGTGGCCTCCCGGAGCAGGCTCTTCTCCCGGCCGTCGAACGACTTCAGCGACCAAGGGGTGTTGTACACGTATTCCACGAGCCGGTGGTCGCAGTACGGCACCCGTACCTCCAGGCCGACCGCCATGCTCGTACGGTCCTTGCGGTCGAGCAGGATGCGTACGAAGCGGGTCAGATGGAGATGACAGATCCGCCGCATCCGGTACTCGAAGTCGCTCTCGCCGTCGAGGCGCGCCACAGCCGAGACCGCCGTGCGGTACCCGTCCGCGATGTAGGAGTCCAGATTCAGGACCTCCGTCACCTCGGGGCGCAGGATCTCTTCGTCCCTGCCCAGTCGCAGGGCGGAGGGCACGAGCCAGGGGAAGGTCTCGGCGGCGCGGGCCTCCTCGTCGAAGAACTGGAGATAGCCGCCGAAGACCTCGTCGGCGGACTCCCCCGACAGCGCGACCGTGGAGCGCTCACGGATCGCGCGGAACAGCAGCAGGAGCGAGGTGTCCATGTCGCCGAACCCCGTCGGAAGGTCCCGGGCGCGGATGACCGCCGCGCGCACGTCGAGGTCGGCGAGGGCTTCCACGTCGAGGACGATGTCCTGGTGGTCGGTCCCGCAGGCCTGCGCCACGTCGTGCACGAACGGCGCGTCGGGCGTGCGGCGCAGCTCGTCGGCGACGAAGTGCTCGGTCTGACCGACGAAGTCCACCGCGAAACTACGCACCTTCTCGCCCTGCACAGCCAACTGCCGTGCGGCCAGCGCGGTCATCGCGGAGGAGTCGAGTCCTCCCGACAGCAGGGTGCACCGGGGCACGTCGGCGACCAACTGGCGGCGCACGATGTCGTCGAGCAGCGAGCGCACCTTGGCGACGGAGGCGGCGCGGTCGTCGGTGTGGGGGCGGGTCTCGAGCTGCCAGTACACGCGCCGCCGGGGGCCGTTGCGGTCGACGGTGACGACCGTGCCGGGCTCGACCTCGTGCATGCCGTCCCAGACGGCGTGCCCGGGCGTCTTGACCATGGTGAACAGTTCGCGCAGCCCGCCGAGGCGGACCCGGGCCGGGGCCAGCGGGTTGGCGAGGATCGCCTTCGGTTCCGAGCCGAAGAGGACGCCGTCGGAGGTCGGGTAGTAGTAGAGCGGCTTGATGCCCATGCGGTCGCGGATCATCACGAGGGTGTCGTTGCGGCCGTCCCAGACGGCGAAGGCGTACATGCCGTTGAGGCGTTCGGCGAGGGCGTCGCCCCATTCGAGGTAGCCGCGCAGGACCACCTCGGTGTCGGAGTCGGTGCCGAAATGGTGGCCCCGCCCGGTCAGTTCGCGACGCAGCTCGGTGAAGTTGTAGGCCTCTCCCGAGTAGACGAGCACGACCGTGCCGCCCGGGGTGTCTGCGGACATCGGCTGGCGTCCGCCGGGCAGGTCGATGATCGCGAGCCTACGGTGTCCGAGGGCGGCGGGTCCCTCGGTCCAGGTGTCGCGGGCGTCGGGACCGCGGCAGGCCATCGTCTCCGTCATCGCATCCAAGGTCGCGCCCTCGGTCCGCAGATCGCGGTCGTAGGAGACCCAGCCGGTGATGCCGCACATGTGTGACCTCCCGCTTCCTGTCGCCCGGGACCAGCCCGTTCACCTGCGACTTCCTCAGGGTCCGGACCGCTCCCGGGCAAACCAGGTGCATGGAGCAGCTATATGTCGAGCGTCTGCCACACAGGGGACGCGGTCAACTCGTCCGCAACCCGACGGGCCCCGGCCACTCGACCGTTCCTGCCCCGTTTTGCCCTGTGCGGACCCGCCGACCGGCTTCGCCTCGGGCCGGAACGGTCAGGTCCTGGCCATGGACAAAGAGTTTCCCAATCCCTCCACGACCGGGCGCCGGCCTCGCCGTACGCCATGGCGGTGAACCCGTCGGCCCGATTGCCCCGAATGCCCTACACGCGAATCGGTCCTAAGGTGCTGATATGGAAGCGCTCAGTCCCTCGACCCTCGCGGAACTGCGCCGGCCGCGACCCTACCCCGCGGTGTCGGTCCTCGCGCCGACGCACCGCCGCGAGCCGGACAACGCCCAGGACCGCGTGCGGCTGCGCAACGCGCTGGCCGACGCGAAGAAGCAGTTGGAGTCCGATCCCGCGGTCACGCGCGAGCGCCGGATCGACGTCGAGACCCAGCTCGACCAGGCGCTCGGTGAGATCGATCTGACGTACACCGAGGACGGCGTCGTGATCTTCGCCGCGCCGGGTGAGCACCAGGTGTGGGCAGTGGGCCGTTCGGTGCCCGAGCGGGTGGTGCTGTCCGACACCTTCCTCACCCGCAACCTGGTGGCCGCGAACGCCGCGGAGCGGCCGTTCTGGGTACTGGCGGTCTCCCCGGACCGGGTCACGCTGTGGAACGGCGGAGCCGGTCATGTCACCGAGGCCCGCACGGGCGGCTTCCCGCTGATCAGGGGCCGGGAGAACTTCGACGCCGAACGCCGGATGCAGATCGGTGACACCCCGAGCACCTTCCGCGACGAGGACACCCGCCATTTCCTGCGCGAGGCGGACCTCGCGATGGGCAGGCTCCTGCGCCAGGACCCGCGGCCGCTGTACATCAGCGGCGAGCAGGCGGCACTGTCCGTGCTCGACGAGTCCGGCGGCGTCGCCAGGGAGGGGGTCCAGGTGCCGCACGGCGGTCTCGCGCACGGCACCCCCGAGGCCGTGTGGCAGGCGGTACAGCCGGTGATCGCCGCCGAGGCCCGCAGGAACGTCGAAAGGGTCCGCCGGGAGCTGGAGGCGGCGCGCGGCCGCAAGGCGTTCGCGGCCGGTGTGGACGAGGTCTGGCGGAACGCGTCGGACGGCCGGATCCGGCTGCTCGCCGTCGAGGAGAACTACCGTGTGACGGTCCGTGACGACGCCGGCGACCACCTCGTACCGGCCGAGCGCGGGGACCTCGACGCCCGCGAGGACATCGTGGACGAGATCGTCGAGCGCTGTCTGGACACCGGCGCCGAGGTCCGCTTCGTCCCCGACGGCGCCCTCGGTGACGCACAGGGCATCGCCGGGGTGCTCCGCTACTGAGGCTGGTCCCTTCCGGGGTCTACCCTGCCGGGGGTGATCCACGGAAGGGGAGAGCGGCACATGGGCGACCTGCTGGGCGTGGCGGTACTGGGTGCGGGGCACATGGGTGCCGACCACATACGTCGTCTGAGCCATGGCGTGAGCGGGGCCAGGGTGGTGTCCGTGGCGGATCCCGACACGGACCGCGCCAAGCAGGCCACGGGCGGTATCGACGGCGTATTGGTGTACTCCGAACCGCAGGCGGCGCTCGACGCGCCCGGTGTCGAGGCCGTGCTGGTCGCCTCGCCCGGAGCGGCGCACGAGGAGGCGCTGCTCGCGGCCTTCGCGCGCGGCCTGCCGGTGCTGTGCGAGAAGCCGCTGGCGCCGGACGCGGCCGGGGCGCTGCGCGTGGTGGAGGCGGAGGCCCGGCTCGGGCGACGGCTCGCGCAGGTGGGGTTCATGCGGCGGTACGACGCCGAGTACGTGCGCCTGAAGTCCCTGCTGGACAGCGGACGGCTGGGCCGGACGCTGATGCTGCACTGCACGCATCGCAATGTGTCCTCGCCGTCGCACTTCACCACGGACATGCTGATCAACAGCTCGGTGTCGCACGAGATCGACGCGGCCCGCTGGCTGCTGGGCCAGGAGCTGACCGCGGTGTCGGTGCTGCGTCCGCGGCCGTCCGGGAACGCCCCGGAGGACCTCATCGACCCCCAGTTCGTCGTGTTCGAGACCTCGGGCGGCGCCCTGGTCGACGTGGAGGTCTTCGTCAACTGCGGCTTCGGGTACCAGGTGCGCTGCGAGGCGGTCTGCGAGGACGGCAGCGCCCGGATCGGCGACGGACACTCGATGGTCGTGACCCGTGCGGGGACGGCGTACGAGGAGGTCGCGCAGGACTATCTCGTACGGTTCGCGGACGCCTACGACCGGGAGGTGCGGTCCTGGGTCGACGCCACCCGGCAGGGTCGGGTCTCCGGGCCGTCCGTGTGGGACGGGTACGCGGCCTCGGCGGTGGCCGAGGCAGGGGTCCGGGCGCTGCACGAGGGTGTGCGGCAGACCGTGGATCTCGCCCCACGGCCGGGGCTGTACGGGGAGGACGGCAACCGCCCCCACTAGTCGCACATATGCCCAACGAGCGCACGCTTGAACGAGGGAACGTCCGCCCCTCGGGCCCCTCAAATCCCTTGTGTCACAGCCGACTTGGCCGGTCCGGGCATCCGCACCCGTCGGCCCGCCGCAGCGCTCCGCCAGGCCGCTGACATATGCCAGAAGCACCACCGTATCGTGTCTTGCCAAATCCCTTACAGGGCGTCGCGGGCTGTGCAACAGTCGTAGTGGTCCTTCCGTAACCCTTGGTCGAACCGTCCCGTATCGGAGCGCGTCATGCCACCCCACCTCTCCGCGGACCGCCCAGCCGCCGGGTCGCCCCAGCGCGGCACGGTGGATGCGCTCATCTCGCAGACACGGCAGCTGCGCGGAGAGGTGGACGCCGTACGACAGGAGGCGTCCGAGGACGGATCGGATCCCGAAGGCCGATGGCAGCGCGCACTGTGCGATCTCGCGCTGCACCAACTCAGGGACCTGGACGAGCACTTGGGCCAGCTGCGGGACGGCCCCCCGGCTGTGCCCGCCGACGACCGCCCCGCGGACCCCACCCCGGCGGCCCCGCCCGCCGCACCGGGGGGCTCGCTGCTCAGCCGGGTCGGCAGCGCGGAGTGGAACCTCCTGACGGACGAGGTCAGTTGGTCCGGCGAGCTGTACCGGATCCTGGGCCGCGACCCCGCGGCCCCCGCGCTGACCCTCGACGAGCTGCCCTCACTGGTGCACGAGGAGGACCGGCCGCTGCTGACGGCGATGGTCACGGACTGTCTGGTCGACGGCAAGCCCATCGACGGGGAGTTCCGGATCGGGCGTCCCGGCGGCGAGGTCCGCACCGTGCACATGATGGGCGAGCCCGTGCTCGACGCCGACGGCAGCACCGCCTCGATGTGGGCCGTACTGCGGGACGTCAGCTCACTGCGCCGCACTCAGCACACCGTGCACGAGTCCCGTGACTCGCTGCAACGGCGCGCGCACACCGAGCACCAGCTCGCGGTCGAGCTCCAGGAAGCCGTGCTGCCGCCCTGGCGCGGCTCCCTGCGGCTCTCGCAGCAGGGTCCCGGCACACTGGATCTGGCCGCCCGCCGGCTGCCGTCCTCCGCGAGCCGACCGATCGGCGGCGACTGGTACGACGCGCTGGAACTGCCCGGCGGGGACACCCTGCTCAGCATCGGCGACCTCACCGGACACGGGGTGACCGTGGCCTCCGGCATGGCGACGCTGATCGGTGCCCTGCGCGGTATGGCCGTCACGGGGGCCGAGCCGGGCCGTCTGATGGGCTGGCTCAACCAGCTGCTCGACGCCTCCGCCCAGCCGGCCCTCGGCAGCGCGGTCTGCTGCCGCTACCGGCCCGCCACCCGCACCCTGAGCTGGGCGCAGGCAGGACACCCCGCCCCGCTGCTGTACCGCGGCGGGACGGGGCGCGTGCTCGCAGCACCGGACGGCGTGCTGCTCGGGGCGACCTCGTCAGCCGCCTACGGGCAGGCCGAAGTGACCCTCCGGGCAGGCGACCTGCTGCTCCTGCACACCGACGGGCTGGTCCCGCGGCACGGTGACACGGCTGCCGTCCAAACGCTGCTCGACCTGGCCCCGCGCCTCGGCGGCGCCCGCACGGCCCAGGACTGCGTACGGACCGTCGTGGAGGAGTTCGGCGAGAGCGAGCGCGTGGACGACGCCTGTCTGCTCGTCGCCAGGGTCGTCTCCTGAGGGACGAGACACACGAGTTCGTCACGCACGCACAAGGACAGCGAAGACGTGCGGGACCTCAGGTCCGGCACCAACCGCCTCATGCCGGGGTGCTGTTGCCGCTCCTGGGCTTCGACAGCCCCTTCGGAAGCGCCAGTTTGATCTCCTCACGCAGATCCTGGATCTTCGGGTAGCTGGCGTACTGCCCTGTGAGCCGGTACATCTCACGCAGTCGGTCCCAGGTACGCAGCGAGGAGTTCGCGCCCATCGATGTCAGGGCCAGCCGTGCGTAGCGGTCGGCCTGTTCCGGGTCGTCGGCGATGAAGCAGGCGGACGCGAGCGAGATGTGGTCGAAGATCTTCGACCGCTCCCGGCCGGTCCCCCGCAGCTCCAGCGCCTCCTTGGCGTGCCGCTGGGCGATCAGGGCTGCCCCCGGCTCGTGTTCGGCGAGGGTGCGGTAGGCGAGGGCCTGCATTCCGTGCAGATCCGCCTCGTCGAACATCTGCATCCAGCTCGGCGGGGGCACATCTCCCTTGTCGGAGACGAACAGGTCCTCCGCCTCGCCAAGGGTGCGCCGCATGGCCTGCCCCTTGCCCATGGACGCCTGTGCCCAGGCCTCGATGGTGCAGAGCATGGCCTGGGTGCGCGGCAGCACCTCGTCGCCGGAGCCGGACTTGGCGAGCTGCATCAGGTCGAGTGCGTCGTCGGGCCGGCCGAGGTGCACCATCTGGCGGGCGGCGCGGGAGAGCGCCTCCCCGGCGCGGGGCCGGTCGCCGCCCTCACGGGCCGCGTGGGCGGCGATGACGAAGTACTTCTGGGCCGTGGGCTCCAGTCCGATGTCGTGGGACATCCAGCCCGCGAGGACGGCGAGATTGGCGGCGACGCCCCACAGGCGCCGCTGCAGATGGTCGGGGTGGTGGTAGGAGAGCATGCCTCCCACCTCGTTGAGCTGCCCCACGACGGCCTTGCGCTGCAACCCGCCGCCGCGGGAGGCGTCCCAGGCGCGGAACACCTCGACCGAGCGCTCCAGTTCCTCGACCTCCTGCGATCCGATGGGGGCGGCCTCGTAGCGGTCGAACCCAGCGGGGTCGGCGTGCAGGGGATCGTCGTAGCGGGGGGCGTCGGCCACGAGGGCCGGGTCGGTGTGCAGCCAGTCGTGCATGGCGCTGCTGAGTGCGGATCCTGCGGCGAGCGCGGCGCCCGCGCTTACCAAGCCGCGTCGGTTGAGCATGAGGTCCATTCCCGTGAATTCGGTGAGGACCGCAGCTGTCCGCTCGGGCGCCCACGGAACTCCGTCGGGGTGCTGCGCATGCCCGTCGTCACGCCGTCTCCCCACGCGCCCGTGCCGGACCAGACCGAGGTCCTCGATGGTCACGACACGGCCGAGTCGCTCGGTGAACAGCGCCGCCAGCACCCGCGGAACCGGATCGCGCGGGATCTCTCCCATGTCGATCCAACGCCGCACCCGTGAGGTGTCGGTCGCCAGCTGGGGGTGGCCCATGGCCGCCGCCTGCCGGTTGACCATCCTCGCGAGTTCGCCCTTGGACCAGCCGGCCAGGCCGAACAGGTCCGACAGGCGGGTGTTGGGTTGTCCGCTCACGTCAAGCCCCCAGGTTCTCGGCTGAGTTGACAGTAGCCCCCCGTCAGTTGCTTGTGGACTATTCGCCAGGGTTCGCCAGGGTGCGCCAGATGGTGTGCCACGGGGCGACGGGTGTCAGGTAGGAACGCGCCACCCCGACCCGGTCGCCGCAGGGACATTCCCCAGGGTGCACCCACGACGGCCGAGCCGGGTGGCGCGGAATTCGCAGGCACACGAAGGGATCTGTATCACCCATGTACGCAGCATCGTCCTCCGTGTCCGCCCCGCCCCGGCCGCTGCGCCCCCGCCCGGGTGGCGGCGGTCCTTATCTCGAACCCGCGCGGCCCCCGGCCCCGGTGCTCGGTGCCGGCCGTACGCGCCGCGTTCCGGGCGTCGGCGCCCAGCCGCTCAGCGGCAGAATCGACTTGTCCGGCCCCCAGGGCGCCCAGCTGCGCACGGCGATCGCTTCGGTGCACCGCATCTGCCCGGAGTTCGCTCCGGTCCAGGTGCTGCGCCGTAGCGGGCGGTCCGTGCTCCTCATCGGCACGACCGGGCGCAGTACGGCGGTCGCCAAGTGTTTACTGGACCACTCACCCATCTGGTCCGAGCGTATCCGCCACGAGATAGCGTCGTACCGGGCGTTCGTCAGGCACCGGCCCCCGGTACGGGTGCCGCGCCTGATCGCAGCGGACCCGGACAACTGCACCCTGGTGATCGAGCGGATGGCGGGCCGGGTGGCGGCGTTGCAGCGGCACCCCGTGGAGGCACCGCCGCGCACGGACATCCGCACGGCGCTCGGCGCGATCTGCCGGCTGAACGCGTGGCGTCCCCCGGCCGGCACGTTCGACGCCCCGCTCGACTACCCGGAGCGCATCGCGCGCTTCCATGAACTGGGGCTGCTCACGGACCGGGACATGGGCGACCTGCAGAAGCTGCTGCACGACATCGCCCACACGGCGGGCCGGCAGGGCATGGGCCAGTTCTGTCACGGCGACGCGCTGCTGTCGAACATGCTGCTCTCACCGGCGGGCCCGGTGCTGGTGGACTGGGAGCACGCGGGCTGGTACCTGCCCGGGTACGACCTGGCGACGTTGTGGGCGGTCCTCGGTGACGCCCCCGTGGCCCGGCGCCAGATCAGCCAGATCGCGCAGTCGGCGGGTCCGGCCTCGCGCGACGCCTTCCTGGTGAACCTGATGCTGGTCCTGACCCGGGAGATCCGTACCTACGAGACGGCCGTGCAGCGTTCGATGCACGACACGGCCCCGGCGGCACCGGGAGTGGCCCCCCAGGGTGCCGCGCCGTCCGGCGAGGAGCAGCGGCTGCTGCTGAGGCGGCTGCACGACGACTGCCAGTTGGCCCGCCGGGCCGTACGAGCGGCGGTCGGCACTCGCTGAGGGGGATGACGGTCCGCGGTGCGTGCGCGACAGCGCGGTACCGCGGACCTTTGTCGTTCCCGGACGGTCCTGCCGCCTCCCGGGTGTGCACCGTTCGGGTCATTGGTCCACTCCACTGACGCCCCGCAGGCCGCGTCACCACCCCGAGGAAACCTCTTGCCACTGCCGCTGACATGGGAAATCGCCTTTGTCCGGGCGTGATTGACGGAACGTCGGAGAGCCGGTACCACTGACGCACGTTCGGCCCCGGCACGCCCCAGAGCGCCCGACCGTCCCAGGAGGCTGCATTGCGAGGTTCCGTCACAGACCGTCACTCCCCCGCCTGGCACAGACGCGCCCTGAGGACGGCGGGCGCCGTCGCCTCCGCGGCGCTGCTGCTGCCGCTGCTGGGCGCCGCCCCGGCCCCCGGCCCCGCTGCCCCGGCCGGACTGCAGGGCGCGTTCGCCGCCGCGGCCGACACGTACCACGTACCACGCAGTGTGCTTCTCGGCGTCTCCTATCTGCAGTCCCGCTGGGACACCCACGGCGGCGCGCCCAGCGTCTCGGGGGGCTACGGCCCTATGCATCTGACCGATGCCCGCACCGCGCTCGCCCAGGCCGCACACCACAGCGAGGGTACGGAGGACGCCCGGGGCGACCAGGCCCGCGCCGCGCTGCTGCCGACGACGAAGGTGCCCCCGGACGCCGACCTGCCGGCCCGGCTCAAGACCCTGTCCAGGGCCGCCGAGCTGACCGGCATCCCGGCCGCCTGGCTGCGCACCGACCCGGCCGCGAACATCGCGGGCGGTGCCGCGCTGCTGGCCGCGGCGCAGAAGCAGTTGGGCGAGCCGCTCAGCGACGATCCGGCGGACTGGTACGGCGCGGTGGCCGAGTTCTCGTCCGCGGAAGACCGGGCCACGGCGGCGGCGTACGCGGACGACGTCTTCTCCGTGCTGCGCACCGGCGAGCGGCGCACCACGGACACGGGCCAGAGCGTCACGCTCGCCGCACGGCCGAACCTCGCCCCCGACACCACCCAGCTGGGACGGACCGGACTGCACACGGCCGACACCGGCGAGACCGAGTGCCCGAGGCTCGTCTCCTGCGAGTGGATCCCGGCACCGTACGAGCAGTTCGGCGACAACGACTACGGCAACCACGATCTGGGCGACCGGCCGGTGTCCCAGAGCATCAAGTACATCGTCATCCATGACACCGAAGGCCAGTGGGATGGTGTGATGAAGCTGATCCAGGACCCCACGTATGTGTCCTGGAACTACACCGTGCGCTCCACGGACGGGTTGATCGCCCAGCATGTGAAGGCGCGGGACGTGGCCTGGCACGCGGGGAACTGGTACGTCAACGCCACGTCGGTCGGCATCGAGCACGAGGGCTTCCTCGCCGCCCCGGACGCCTGGTACACCGAGGCTATGTACCGTGCGTCCGCCCGGCTGGTGCGGTATCTCGCCGAGAAGTACGGCATCCCGCTGGACCGGCAGCACATCCTCGGGCACGACAACGTTCCGGGCCCGACGACCTCGACGATCCCGGGCATGCACACGGATCCGGGTCCGTACTGGGACTGGCGGCACTACTTCGAGCTGCTCGGCAGGCCGTTCCACACCACGGCCGGCCCCCGGGGCGGCCTGGTCACCATCCTGCCGGACTACACCGCGAACGAGCCCGTCTACACGGGTTGCACCACCCCCGGCACGCCGTGCGCGGCGCACGGTTCCAGCGAAGTGCGCCTGTACAGCGCGCCGGACGAGACCGCGCCGCTGATCAAGGACATCGGGCTGTATCCCCAGGGGAACGACTCGACGATCGATGTGAACGACGTGGGCTCACGGGTCTCGACCGGCCAGCGGTACGCGGTCGCCGGCCGTGACGGGGACTGGACGGCGATCTGGTACCTGGGGCAGAAGGCCTGGTTCCACAATCCGAAGGGGCAGCGGACCGCGGTGAACACGTCCGGCCTCGTGGTGACGCCCAGGGCCGGCCTCGCGGACATCCCGGTCTACGGCCGGGCGTACCCGGAGAAGGAGGCGTACCCGGCGGGGGTGCCGGTGCAGTCGGTGTCACCGCTGCCGTATCGCCTGCCGTCCGGCCAGCGGCATGTGATCGGCGACAGGGTGCCGGGCGAGTACTACTACTCGGTCACCTTCGCCCCGGACTCGCATCGGGTCGTGGTCGGCAAGGACATGTACTACGAGGTCCAGTTCGGTCACCGGGTGGAGTTCGTCCGGGCGGCGGACGTCCAGGTGGAGCGCTCGGGCGCGTAGCCGCCGGGCACGGCCGTCGGACGCCGATGGGCCGGACCCGCCGCCTGCGGGTCCGGCCCATCGGTTGTCGATCAGTCCTGCCGGAACAGCTCCGCGGGCAGTGGCTTCAGCAGCGTGTACAGGTCGTCGGTGATCGGGCGGTCCCAGGCCGCGATGGTCACGAGGACGTTGTCGCTGCGGTCGAACTGGACGCAGGAGATCCGGCTCTCGGAGAGCTTGAGGCGGCGCACGATGAGGAGGTTGTCCCCCTGCATCACGGGGATGTCCTCGGTCCCGACGACGGTGACCTCCTCGTCGTTCCCCAGCGCGACCAGGAGCTGGGTCGCCTCGAAGGGGATCTCGCCCTCGGCCACGTCGCGTGCCGGGGAGCCCTCCGGCAGATTGCCGATGATCATCGCGGTGCCGCGGCCGCCGAACAGGTCGTAGCGCAGGAAGACGCCCTGGCAGCTGCCGTCGGGGGCGGGCAGCAGGCCGGCACCGAGGTTGCCCGGCCAGTCACCCGGGTCCATGGCCAGTACGTCGAAGTCGGGCCCGGCGGGGGTGGCGCTGCGGCGGCGGAGGAAGGACATGCCGCAATGGTACGTGCCCGGGCGAAGAGCCGGGCCCTGGGTCCGGCCGCGCGGAGAGCCGGTCATCTGCCGCCGCGTACCGCGACAGGTGGTGGCTAGGTCGGCCGATGTTCGGGGAACGACGGTCTCGGTCGGCATGGTGAGGGAGGCGACGTGATCGACGAAGAGGCAGCGTCTTTGTCGTAAGGCTCCCGTCGTCGCCGTCCGTTGACCGGCTCCGCCGACACAAGCTCGGGCAGGGTGAGCAGGCCGTTGTGACCGGTTCTGCGCGGTGAGCGGTTCGTGCGGTCAGCCGTCGGTGTGGGCGGCGTCCGCCGAGAGCGGGATCACCGCGACCGGGCACGCCGCGTGCAGCAGGACCGCCTGGGTCACCGAGCCGAGCATGCGGGCGGGCGCCAGGACCCGGCGGCGGTGGCGGCCCACGACGACGAGTTCCGCGTCCTTGGAAGCCGCCACGAGATGGCCCGCCGCGTCCCCGGGCGGGGTCGACAGATCGACATGGACGTCCGGGTGCCGCTCGCGGTGGACGGCGAGGAGGCCCATGGCCTGGGTCCGGATCTCGTCCTCGACGGCGTTCTCATCGACGGCCGGGGGCATGAGTTCACCGGGCGCCGGCCAGAGCTGCACCGGGGGCCACGGGTACACGGCGATCACCTGCAAGCGGGCGCTTCGGCGGTCCGCCTCCGCGAAGGCGAAGGCGAGGGTGGCCTCGGCGGGGCTGTCGATGTGCAGGCCGACGACCACCCGTGGCCCCGGGGCCACGGACGGGCCCTCGTGCACCTCGCGTCCCGGGCGGGGCACGACGACCACCGGGCAGGCGGCGTCGCGGGCCGCCGCGAGGCTGTTGGAGCCGAGCAGCAGGCTGGCGAAGCCTCCGCGACCGCGTGAGCCGAGCACCATCAACTGGGCGTCGGCGCCCAGTTCGGGCAGGACCGCGACCGGAGGGCCCTCCGGGGCCGCGTACTCCACGACCGGCCGCTCGGCCCGGCGCTCGACAAGGCTCCGCGCCTGGTCGAGTGCAGGGTCCTGGGCCGGCTCCGGGGGACCCGCCACGAGCACATCGGGCTGCCCCCAGGGCGCGTACTGCCGTACGTGGACCACGCGCAGCGTCGTCTCGCGCAGTCGGGCCGCGGTCAGTGCCCAGTCCAGGGCGCGCAGGCTGTCGTCCGACCCGTCGACGGCCGCGACGACCGGCAGGGTGCTCATGGAATCTCGCCTCCGGCACACAGCTGTGATCGTTCCGGGGCCAGCCTGGCGCACAGGGCGGCCCCGGGACGGTTTCCACGGCCGCGTGTCCGTGAATTGCGGACCGGGTGGCGGCTGCCGTCGGTGGCGGCCCTCAGGTGAGGTCGAACTCTCCCTCTCGCGCCCCTGACACGAACGCACCCCACTCCGCCGGGGTGAAGATCAGGGACGGGCTCTCGGGACTGCCGCTGTTGCGCATCGCGATGAAGCCCTCGACGAAGGCGATCTGGACATCTCCTTGCCCACGGCTGCTGGAGTGCCAGTCGGCGTTGGTCAGATCCAGCTCCGGCTTGTCCCAGCCCGCGAGCGGCTGCTGCTGGGTGGTGCTTTCGGCCACGTCCGTGCTCCTCCCGATTCGTCGTCCGCGGCCAGCCTAGCGATCGTGTCCCCCTGCCGACAGAGCGTGTGGAGGGATGGCCTCAGGAGGTGGGCGGCCGGTCGCCGACCAGCCACATGGAGAAGAACTGCGACCCCCCGCCGTAGGCGTGCCCGAGCACCCGGTGCACCCCCTCCACCTGGTGTTCTCCGGCCTGGCCGCGCACCTGGAGGGCCGCCTCGGCGAAGCGGATCATGCCGGAGGCCCCGATGGGATTGGTGGAGAGGACCCCGCCGGACATGTTGACGGGCAGGTCCCCGTCGAGTTCGGTGACGCCCGACTCGGTGAGCTTCCAGCCCTCGCCCTCCTCGGCGAAACCGAGGTTCTCCAGCCACATCGGCTCGTACCAGGAGAACGGCACGTACATCTCCACCGCGTCGATGTCCCGGCGTGGGTCGGTGATGCCCGCCTGCCGGTAGACGTCGGCGGCGCAGTCCTTGCCGGCCTGCGGTGACACGAAGTCCTTGCCCGCGAAGAGGGTCGGCTCGCTGCGCATCGCGCCGCCGAGCATCCACGCGGGGGGCCGGGGCGAACGGGCCGCTCCGGCGCGGTCGGTGAGCACCATGGCGCAGGCACCGTCGGAGGACGGGCAGGTCTCCGAGTAGCGGATCGGGTCCCACAGCATGGGCGAGGACTGCACCTTCTCCAGGGTGATGTCGTGCTCGTGGAGGTGTGCGTAGGGGTTCTTCAGTGCGTTGCGCCGGTCCTTGTAGGCGACGAGGGAGCCGATGGTGTCGGGGGCGCCGCTGCGTCGCATGTACGCACGCACATGCGGGGCGAAGAATCCGCCGGCGCCGGCCAGCAGCGGCTGCTGGAAGGGGATCGGCAGGGACAGGCCCCACATGGCGTTGGACTCGGACTGCTTCTCGTACGCGAGGGTCAGCACTGTGCCGTGCACGCGGGCCGCGACGAGCTTCGCGGCGACGAGCGTGGTGGAGCCGCCGACCGATCCGGCCGTGTGCACCCGCAGGATGGGCTTGCCGACCGCGCCGAGGGCGTCGGCGAGGTACAGCTCCGGCATCATGACGCCCTCAAAGAAGTCGGGGGCCTTCCCGATGACCACGGCGTCGATGTCGGACCAGGTCAACTCGGCGTCGTCCAGGGCCCGTCGGGCCGCCTCCCGGACAAGCCCGGCGATCGACACGTCTCGGCGCGCCGCGACATGCCGGGTCTGGCCGATGCCGGTGACGGCCACGGGCTCCTTGCTCATCGCGGGTCTCCTTCGAGTACGGCGACCAGGTTCTGTTGCAGGCACGGGCCGGAGGTGGCGTGGGCGAGGGCTCGGTCGGATTCGCCGCGGTGAATGCGGGCGGCGGCTTCGCCGATGCGGATCAGCCCGGCGGCCATCATCGGGTTGGCGGCGAGTGCTCCCCCCGAGGGGTTGACCGTGACGTCCGGCCCGAGCCGCAGTGCCATGCGCAGGATGACCTGCTGGGCGGTGAACGGGGCGTGCAACTCGGCGGTGTCGACGGGACGTTCGAAGGCGCCGGCCCGCTCGGCGGCGAGTCGTGCGGACGGCGAGTCGGTCAGGTCGCGCGCCCCGGGCGCATGGGCCTCGACGCGGTGGTCGATGCCCCGGATCCACGCGGGCCGTCGGCACAGCTCGCGGGCGCGTTCGCCCGCCGCGAGGATCACGGCGGCGGCGCCGTCGCCGATCGGAGGGCAGTCCCCGGTGCGCAGGGGCCGTACGACCGGGTCCCCGTGCGGCACCGAACCCCTCAGCTGGGCGTGCGGGTTGGCGGTGGCGGCCCGGCGGTCGCGGGCGGCGATCCGGGCGAGTGCGGTCTCGTCGGTCTCGCCCGCGTCGATGAGCGCCTGGGTCTGCAGGGCGGCGAGCGCCACCGAGTCCGGCCACAGCGGTGCCAGGTAGTAGGGGTCGAGCTGACGGGTGAGGACGTCGCGTACGGATCCGGGCGACGACTTGCCGTACGCGTAGACGAGCGCGGTGTCGGCGTCGCCCGTGAGCAGTTCGGTCCAGGCCTCGTACAGCGCCCACGCGCCGTCCATCTCGACATGGGACTCGGAGACGGGCGGCCAGGCTCCCACTCCGTCGAGGGCGAGCGTGAAGGAGAAGGCGCGGCCCGCGAGATAGTCACTGGAGCCGGAGCAGGTGAAGTCGATGTCGGCGGTCTTCAGGCCGGTCCGGTCGAGGACGTCGTGCAGGACCGGCATGAGCATCTCCACCTCGGAGAGCTCGTCGCTGGTGCGCCGGTGGTCGGTCTGGGCGAAGGCGACCACGGCGATCTCCCGGTGGTTCGGGGTGCCTTCGCGTGTCACAGCAGCTCCTTGTAGGTGTCGTAGTCCGCGTCGGGTTCGCCGGTCGGCCGGTAGTGGTCGGGGTGACGGGCCCCTTCGGTCCATACGGGCTCGACGCGCAGGCCCATGCGGACCTGGTCGTAGGGGATGCCGCCGATGCGTCCGTGCAGCGCGAGGTCGGCGCCGTCGAGCGCGATGTGGGCGTAGACGTAGGGCACCTCGATGTCGAGGTTCTTCGCTTTGATGTTGACGACGCAGAAGGTGGTGACGGTGCCGCGGGGCCCCACTTCGACCTGTTCGGCGGTGGCGACGCCGCAGGTGGGGCAGGCGCCCCTCGGCGGGACGTACACCTTGCGGCAGGAGGGGCAGCGTTCGCCGACGGTGCGCTGTCCGGACAGGGCGTCGAGGTAGGCGGACTGGGCGCGGCCGGGCGAGTAGGTGTAGTCGAGGCGGGCGGGGGCGACGATGCCGGTCACGGGGTTCTCGAACGTGCCGGGGTGACCGGCCGGTTCGGCGGGGTCGCCGTCGTACGGCTCGAAGCAGGTGATGTCGGTGATGGCGCCGTGGCGTTCGGCGGCCCAGCGGATGCGGACCCTCATTCCGGTGCGGACGGCGTCGGGTCCGGGGGCGTCCAGGGCGTGCAGGAGGGCGGTGTCGGCCCCGTCGAGCCGGACCAGGACCCAGGCGAAGGGGGTGTCGAGGGGCTGGCCGCGGCGTGGCGCGTGGTTCCAGGCCCAGGTGGTGACGGTGCCGGTGGGGGCGACCTGGACGAGGTCACGGAGTTCCGCGGCGGTGACGGGGTCGTACTCGACCGGTGGCACCAGGGTGCGGCCGTCGTCGGTCCGCACTCCGAGCACGACGCGTTCCCGCAGTCCGGTGAGGAAGGCGCTCTGTACCGGGCCGAGGGAGCGAGTGAAGGGGAACTCGACGACGAGGGGGGCTTTGAGGGCTGAGGGCATCCGGGGGTCTCCTTGGGTTGCCGCTGGGGTCTGCCGCCGGTCAGGCGCGCCTGTAGACGGGCGGGCGTTTCTCCGCGAAGGCGCGGGCGCCCTCCTTGGCGTCCTCGGTGTCGAAGACCGGCCATCCGCGCTTGAGTTCGGCGGCGAGCCCCTCGGTCTCCGTCAGCTCGGCGGCCTCGTAGACGGACGCCTTGACGGCCTCGACGGCGAGGGGCCCGCAGGCGTTGATCCGCTCGGCGATCTCCAGGGCCCTCTCCAGGGCGCTGCCCTCGGGCACGACATGGCCGACCAGTCCGATGGCGGCGGCCTCGGACGCCGAGTACGGGCGCCCGGTCAGCAGCATCTCCAGGGCGTGGGTGCGGGGGATCTGGCGGGGAAGGCGGACCGTGGAGCCGCCGATGGGGAACAGCCCGCGCCTGACCTCGAAGAGCCCGAAGGTCGCGGACTCGCCGGCCACCCGGATGTCGGTCCCCTGGAGGATCTCGGTGCCGCCCGCGACGCAGGGGCCCTCGACGGCGGCGACGACCGGTTTGCGGGGGCGGTGGTGGCGCAGCATCGCCTTCCAGTGCAGATCCGGGTCGGCGGTGAGCCGGTCCCGGTACCGCTGTCCCTCCGTCCCCCGGCCGGCCAGGGCCTTGAGGTCCATGCCGGCACAGAAGGAGCCGCCGGCTCCGGTGAGCACGATCGAGCGGACCCGGTCGTCCCCGTCGGCCTCGATCCAGCCGTCGTAGAGCCCCACCAGCATCGGCAACGAGAGCGCGTTCTTGGCCTCCGGCCTGTTGAGCGTGAGCACGAGTGTGGCGCCTTCGCGCTGCACGGTGAGGTGTTCCGTCCCGCTCATCGCTTTCCTCCCGTCTCCGGAACGAGAACAGGTTGCAGGAGGCGCGCGGTGAGGACAAGCCTTTTCTGACACTCAGTCAGATTTCTTGGCCACGGGCCTTCACAGGTGCGTCCGCCTTTGCTCTGATGACCGGCGAACCGACGGACGCGACCTACCTCGCCGAGCGTCGCCGGGGACAGGAGGAGCGGTGGAGTACAACCTTGCCGACCTGTTCGAGTCGGTCGTCGACGTGGTCCCGCACCGTGAGGCGCTCCTCTACGTCGACCACCCGGGCACGGGAGCGGAGCGCCGGCTCACCTACGCGGACCTGGACGCGGCGGCCAACCGTATCGGGCACCATCTGCTCGACGCCGGGATACGGCCCGGGGAGCACCTCGGGCTGCATCTGTACAACGGGGTGGAGTACCTGCAGACGGTGCTGGGCTGCCTGAAGGCGCGCATCGTGCCAGTCAATGTCAACTACCGCTATGTGGAAGAGGAGTTGGTCTATCTCTACCGGGACGCCGACCTGGTGGCGCTGGCCTTCGACGCGGAGTTCACCGACCGGGTGGCGGCGGCACTGCCCCAGGTCCCGGGGCTGCGGCGGATACTGCGGGTGGGGGCCGCGGCGCCGGGTGCCGCCCCGCTGTCCGCCCTGGAGTTCACCGAGGCCGAGGCAGCCGGATCGCCGGAGCGCGGGTTCCCGCCCCGATCGGGAGACGACCAGTTCATCATCTACACCGGCGGCACGACCGGGATGCCGAAGGGGGTGATGTGGCGGCAGGAGGACCTGTTCTTCTCCGGGCTCGGCGGCGGTGCTCCGACCGGGGAGCCGGTGCGGAGACCGGCGGAGCTGGCCGAGCGGGTCAAGGCCGGCGGGGAGGGCATCACCTTCTTCCCGACTCCCCCGCTGATGCACGGCACCTCCACGCTCACGGCGTTCATCGGTTTCAACTTCGGCCAGCGGGTCGTGCTGCACCGCAAGTTCGTCCCGGTGGAGGTCCTGCGGACCGTGGAGAGGGAGAGGGTCAGCAGTATCTCGCTGGTGGGGGACGCGATGCTGCGGCCGCTGATCGACGCGCTGAGCGGGCCCATGAAGGGGACGGACTGCTCGTCGCTGTTCAGTGTGTCGTCATCCGGGGCGATCATGTCGGACACCGTGCGCGCGCGGTTCCAGGAACTCGTGCCGAACGCGCTCCTGCTCAACAACTTCGGATCCTCGGAGTCGGGCTTCAACGGCACCGCGACCGGCGACTCGGGCCCGGAGAGGGGCTTCAGGGTCCGGGTCAACTCCCGTACGCGGGTGGTGGATCCGGTCACCCGGGAACCGGTCGCGGCGGGACAGCCGGGCCGTATCGCCCAGCGGGGACATGTGCCCCTCGGCTACTACAACGACCCGGCGAAGACCGCGGAGACGTTCTTCCGGAAGGACGGCGAGCGGTGGGTGCTGCTCGGCGACATGGCGACGGTCGACGACGAGGGCGTCGTCACGGTCCTCGGGCGCGGCTCGCAGTGCATCAACACCGGCGGCGAGAAGGTGTATCCGGAGGAGGTCGAACAGACCCTCAAGGCGCATCCGGACGTCTACGACGCACTGGTCGCGGGGGTGCCGGACGCGACCTGGGGCAACCGTGTGGCGGCGGTGGTGCAACTGCGCGAGGGGGCGCCGCGGCTGTCCCTGGAGGACGTCCAGGCCCACTGCCGGTCACGTCTGGCGGGCTACAAGGTCCCCCGTCAGCTGGTGCTCACCGACACCGTCCGCCGTTCGCCCAGCGGGAAGGCGGACTACCGCTGGGCCAGGGAGGTGGCGGCGGAGGCCGGCTGAGCCCCCGCGGCCGGGCTCCGGCGGCAGCGGCGCCCGGCCGCCTCCGCGGGATTCGCGCCTGTCATCCGTCACGCGTCACCCGTCACCCGTCACGCGTCACGCGTCATCGGCTGAAGAAGTCGCCGACCCGGGCGGTGAACCGCTCCGGATCGTCCAGCCACGGGTAGTGGCCCCCGGCGGGCTGGACGAAGAACTCGGCGTTCGGGACGAAGCCGGCCACCCGGCGGGCCAGTTCGGGCGTGGGACCGCCGTCGACCTCGCCCGCGTACACGAGGACCGGCGCGGTCAGACCGGCGAGTGCCGCTCCGGTCGCGGGCGGATCGTAGGCGCCCTCGGAGTGGTAGACGTCGGCCGCCGCCTCGTTGGTCTGCTCCACGTCGGCTGCCGCGTGGGCCTGGGCCACCGCGTCCCAGCGCCCGTAGAAGAACGGCACGAAGGCGGGGTCGTACTCGCCCTCTGCTGCCAGCCAGGCCCGGAACGCCGGGAAAGCGTCCTCGAACCAGGGCTCGTCCTTGCGCAGCCGGGCCGCCGCGAGCCGCTGCTCGGGGGTGGCGCGCATCCCCAGGGCCCACGGGATCGCGGTGATCAGGGCCAGTCGGGAGACGCGCTCGGGGTACCGCGCCGCGTAGCGCAGAGCGAGGCTCCCGCCCGCCGAGTGCGCGAGGATGTCGATGCGCTCCAGCCCGAGATGCGTGCGGAGCGCCTCCACGTCGTCGACGAGCCGGTCGCACCGGTACGTCCCGGGATCCGCCGGCGTCGCGGAGTCACCGGTCCCGCGCAGATCGAGCAGCACCAGCCGGCGCCGGGCGGCGAGTCCGCCGAGGTCCCCGAAATAGGCGGACGCCCGCATGGGCCCACCGGGCAGCACGACGAGCGGCTCGCCCTGTCCGCGCAGGTGGTACGTGAGTCTGGTCCCGTCGTACGCATCGAAGGTCGACATGTACCGATCATGGTGGCGGGCGAGCCCGGGGGCAATGCGGTTCCGGAGTATGTTTCCCGACACGGACGTGCCGCCGGAAAGTTCCAACCGGCCCCTTGCCTTCGGGCCGACGAGCTGGATTACTGATCCCCACAAGATCCGACCGAATGATCGGTCGCCCGGAATGGTGTGATTGGCGAGGGAGACGCCCTCATGGCGAACGCGCACGACCTGCTGGACGCGGGGGAACGGCTCGATCCGGAAGCGCTGCGGGACCTGCAGCTGGAGCGGTTGCGGGCCTCGCTGCGGCACGCGTACGCGCACGTCCCCTTCTACCGGGACGCCTTCGACAAGGCAGGCGTCCACCCGGACGACTGCCGGACGCTCGCCGATCTCGCCCGGTTCCCGTTCACCGCGAAGACCGACCTGCGGGAGAACTACCCGTACGGGATGTTCGCCGTGCCCCGCGAACGGATCCGGCGGCTCCACGCCTCCAGCGGCACCACCGGGCACCCCACCGTCGTCGGGTACACCGACGGCGACCTCTCGCTGTGGGCGGACATGGTGGCCCGGTCGATCCGCGCGGCGGGCGGACGCCCCGGCGACACGGTGCACGTGGCGTACGGCTACGGCCTGTTCACCGGCGGCCTCGGCGCCCACTACGGCGCCGAACGTCTCGGCTGTACGGTGATCCCCGCGTCCGGCGGCATGACGGCGCGCCAGGTACAGCTGATCCAGGATCTGAGGCCGGGCGTCATCATGGTGACCCCGTCGTACATGCTGACCCTCCTCGACGAGTTCGAGCGCCAGGGCGTCGACCCGCGCACCACCTCCCTACGGGTCGGGATCTTCGGCGCCGAGCCATGGACCGAGGAGATGCGGCGCGAGATCGAGGAGCGGTTCGCGATCGACGCCGTAGACATCTACGGGCTGTCGGAGGTGATCGGACCTGGCGTGGCGCAGGAGTGCGTCGAGACCAAGGACGGCCTGCATGTGTGGGAGGACCACTTCTACCCCGAGATCGTCGACCCCCTCACCGGCGAGGTGCTGCCCGACGGCGAGGAGGGCGAGCTGGTGTTCACCTCCCTCACCAAGGAGGCCATGCCCGTCATCCGCTATCGGACCCGGGACCTGACGCGCCTGCTGCCCGGCACGGCCCGGCCCTTCCGCCGCATGGAGAAGATCACCGGCCGCAGCGATGACATGGTCATCCTGCGCGGGGTCAACCTCTTCCCCACCCAGATCGAGGAGATCGTGCTGCGCACCCCCGGGGTGGCGCCGCACTTCCAGCTCCGGCTCACCCGCGAGGGGCGGCTCGACGCGCTGACGGTGCGGGCCGAGGCCCGGGCCGGTGCCACCCCCGAACAGCGCGACGCGGCGGCGCTCGCCATCGCCACGGCCGTGAAGGACGGGATCGGCGTCTCGGTCGGCGTGGAGATCGTCGAGCCGGAGTCGCTGGAGCGGTCGGTGGGCAAGATCCGGCGGATCGTGGATCTGCGGCGGCGCTGATCCCTCTCAGGCGCGTGCGAAGCGGTCCCGCAGCACCCGCTTGAGGATCTTCCCGCTCGCGTTGCGGGGCAGCTCGTCCACGAACAGCACCCGCTTGGGGGCCTTGAAGGAGGCGAGCTGCTCGCGCACATGCGCGAGGAGTTCGCTCTCGGTCACCTCGCCGCGCGGCACGACGACCGCGGTGACGGCCTCGATCCACCGCTCGTCGGGCAGGCCGATCACCGCGACCTCGGCGACCCGCTCATGGGTGTACAGCGCGTCCTCGACCTGCCGCGAGGCGATCAGCACGCCACCGGAGTTGATGATGTCCTTGACCCGGTCGACGATCGTGAAGTAGCCGTCGGCGTCCCGCACCGCGAGATCGCCGGAGTGGAACCAGCCGTCACGGAAGGCCTCGCTGGTCTCCTCGGGCTTGTCCCAGTACCCCTCGCACAACTGCGGTGACCGGTAGACGATCTCGCCCCGCTCCCCGTCGGGCACGTCCTTGCCGGACTCGTCGACGAGCTTCGCCTCCACGAACAGCACGGGGCGCCCGCAGGAGTCCATCCGCCCCTTGTGCTCATGGGGCGCGAGGACCATGGCCAGCGGGCCGATCTCGCTCTGCCCGAAGCAGTTGTAGAACGCGAGCTTCGGCAGCCGCTCCCGAAGCCGCTCCAGGACGGGTACGGGCATGATCGAGGCGCCGTAGTACGCCTTGCGCAGCCCGCTCAGGTCGCGCGTGGCGAAGTCGCGGCGGCCCGCGAGACCGATCCACACGGTGGGCGGCGCGAACAGGCTGTCCGCGTGGCCCGTCTCGATCAGGTCGAAGAGCCGGTCGCCGTCGGGCGCGTCCAGGATGATGTTCGTCGCCCCGACGGCGAGAGAGGGCAGCAGGAAGACGTGCATCTGCGCCGAGTGGTAGAGCGGCAGCGCGTGCACGGGCCGGTCGCCCGCGCTCAGGTCGAGTGCGGTGATCGCGCTGAGGTACTCGTGCACCAGTGCCCGGTGCGTCATCATCGCGCCCTTGGGGAGCGCGGTCGTGCCGGACGTGTAGAGCAGCTGCACCAGGTCCTCGCCGCGCGGTTCCTCGCCGTCGTACGGCTCGGTCTCCGCGAGGCGGTCGAGCAGGGAGTCGTCCGCGTCCCGCAGCGGCTGCACGCGCACGCCTTCGGGAAGGTTTCCGGCGAGGCCGGGATCGGCGAGGACGAGGGCGCAGCCGGACTGCTCGACGAGGTGGGCGAGGTCGTCGCCGGTGAGGTTCTGGTTCACCGGCACATGCACCAGTCCGGCGCGGGCACAGGCCAGGAAGCCGATCAGGTACGCGTCGGAGTTGTGACCGTAGGCGCCGACCCGGTCCCCGGGGGCGAGTCCGCTCTCGCGCAGGACCCGGGCGGCCCGGGAGACGGCGTCGTCGAGTTCGGCGTAGGTCCACGACCGGTCGTCGTAGCGGATCGCGACCCGCTCGGGGGTCCGCCGGGCGCTGCGCCGCAGTGTGCCGTCGACCGTGACGCTTCGTCCCGCCGTCATGTACCGCCCCTTCGTCCTGACTTGCTGCTGCCGCGATCCTCGTGGCGGCACGCGACGCGGGTCAAGCCTGTCGTCGGGGGCGTCAGGGGGCGTCATGGGCGAGCCCGAGGTACCGCAGATAGGCATGCAGGGCCGCGGACGCCTGCAACCGGTGGAGGCTGCGGCGGTAAAGGTCCCGTTCGCGGTGGGTCAGTTCTTCGAGGACGCGGTCGGGGCTGCCGCTCGTGCGCAGTTCCTCCAGGACCGCGTCGATGGTGTCGAGCGGGTGGTGGGCCCGGCGCAGCAGCGCGACGATGTGTGCGGCGATCTGCTCGGAGCGGGGGTAGAGGCGGTATCCGGTGGAGGGCTCCCGCTCCGGTCGCAGCAGACCGCGGCTCTCCCAGAGCCTGAGTACCGGTGGTTTGACGCCCACGGCGCGGGCGACCTGGCCGATACGCAGCCGGCGGTGCCCGGTGCCCGGGTGGATGGTGTGGTCCGTCACGACGGACTTCAGGGCGTCGCGGACCGCCGCCAGTTCGCCGCGCTCCCGGTGCAGCAGGGCATGGCTCGCGTCCAGCGCGGCCAGTGCGGTCTCCAGGTCTGCGGTGTGTACGGCACTCAGGACGAGACGGGTGGTCCCCCAGCCGTGGCCCGCGGCCAACTGCCTTGCGGTGGCGAGGGCTTCGGCGTGTACGTCGGTGAAGACGCGGTAGCCGCTCGGGGTGCGTTCGACCGGAGGCAGCACCCCTGTCTCCACATAGCTGCGGACCTGCTGGACCGAGATCCCTGCCGCTCGCGCCAGATCACTGACGCGCAGCCGGTTCCCCATGCCCCTCCCCCGCTGTCGGCTGTCGAACGCACTCGTGGAGTGTTCCTCTGCGAGCAGGAGCAATATGTCGTGGCGGGTTCGCCCGAGCACCCCGGCCAGCGCGTCGTCCGTGCCGCCGGCCCCGGTCGGCGGGAGCGGCAGACCGGGACCGGCGGAGTAGGTCAGGAACAGGGGGCTGTCGGGTCGGTGGGAGATGAGGGGATGGCCGGTCCAGTGGAAGGTGGGCATGAGGACCACGCCGTGTCCGCGCAGTGTGATGTCCCGCTCGCCGGGCGCCTTGAGTTCCCAGCCGCCCTCGTGAAGCCGGGTGCCGGGGACGAGCTGGGCCGGGGCGGCGCCGATGCCGCGCTCGGCCACGGTCAGCGCATGGCGGGTGAACTCCGCGTGATGCAGGTCGCACCAGGGACCACACGGGTCGCACGACCGTCTCGAACGCCGGGTGCTGGGCGCGGAGGAGGGGCTGCCACGCATCGGCGTCGCCTCGGTGCAGATCGCGGATCCACAGCGGAGCCAGGGACGTGCGCTTGGCATACACCCGCTCGATTTCGGAGCGGACCAGGTCCGGGCTTGAAGCTCGGACGCTCTCCAATCCGTCCTTCAGGGTGTCGCTGAACTCGTCGATGAAGCAGGGGGCCTCCGCCGCAGGGGCCAGATCCGCCAGCGGCAGAACGGTGACCGGCAGGGAATGAAGCAGCCGTCGTCTCCAGCGGCCGAAGAGCAACTCGTCGTGGGGGTGGCACATCATCATCAGTGCAGCGTTCAGCTCTTGCAGCGGGGCCGGACGGGGCGCGAACCGGACCCGGGCCAAGTTGGCGGCCGTCAAGTGAATCCGAATCACTGCTCTCCCCAGCGGTGCTTCGCCATCGTTTCGGACTGGGCCTGAACCATCGCCCGCACGCCCCTTGGACGTCAGCATTCGGGGCACGCCCCCGTCATTCACTCAAGCGCCACCGGAAGGCGCAAGGGCGTCGATCACGAGGCATAGGGCAGAGCCATGATTCCAAGGTGGACCGTCACCAAGTCAGCCGTGCTGGCAACTGCGCTGCTGCTCGCGGGCGGTGGTGGCATCGCTCCGGCCTCGGCCGTGAACGGCCGGACCCTGCGGTTGCCGGCGCCGACCGGCCCGCACCGGACCGGTGTCGCCACGCTGTATCTGGTCGACCGGTCCAGGCGCGACCCGTGGGACCCCGTGATCCCCGTTCGGGAAGTGATGGTCACCGTGTTCTACCCGGCCCGCACCGTCCACGGCTTTTCGGTCGCACCGCAGATGACCAGGGGCGCGGCGAAATCGTTTCCTGGCCCTGGCCGTCGGCAACGGCGCCCGCGCCGCGGAACCGCTGGGCGTGCGCGGGGTCGATCTCGACCGGGGTGACCAGTTCGTGCGGGTCGCGCGCAAGGGCACGCTCGCCGAGCAGCGGCTGCCGGCCAGCCCGGAGGCGTTCATCTGGATTCGCCGCACTTGGCAGTCAGGATGGCTGGACTTGGTCGAAGAGGGCGAGGGCTTCGGCGGGGTCCGGGCTCACGAGGCGTTCCAGACCGGCCGTCGTGATCTTCGCCCATCTGCCGGCCCGTGCCCACATCTGTTCCTCGAAGGCGCGGACGGCCTCGTCCAGATCTCCAGGGCCGGTGGCGATGGACTCGGCGAGTTCGGCGCCCTCCAGCATCGCGAGGTTCGCGCCCGCCCCCAGCGGGGGCATCAGATGGGCGGCGTCGCCCAGGAGCGTCACCCCGGAGACGTGGGTCCAGGTGTGGGACACGGGCAGGACGTAGAAGGGGCGGTGGACGAAAGCGGTGCCGTTGCGGAGGAGGTCGAGGACGGGAGCGGCCCAGCCGTCGAACAGAGCCAGCAGGCTCGATCGCACGGCCTCGACGTCGCCCAGGTCCAGGTTCGTGTGCCAGTCCAGCGGCGCGCGGAATTTGGTGTACACCTTCACGTGGCCGCCGCTGTTGCGCTGGGCGACGAGGCTTCGGTTCACGCCGTACACAGCCATGGAACCGTCGCCGATCAACCGGGCGAGGTCAGGGTGGCGGCTGTCGACGTCGTCGAGGGAGGTCTCGATCGAGGTGACGCCGGTGTAGTGCGGCGTCACCGACGAGAGGGCCGGGCGGACCCGGGACCAGGCGCCGTCCGCGCCGACCACGAGGTCGAACGTCTCCTGTCGCCCGTCCGCGAAATGGACCCGTACGCCATCCCGGGTCCCCGGCGCCACCTGCGTCACGCCCCGGCCCCACTGGACCGCGAGAGGGCCGAGCAGCAGGTCACGGAGGTGCCCGCGGTCGATCTCGGGATTGGCCCGGTCATCAGGACGGGGCCGCCAGTCGCGCAGGACGGTCCCGTCCGCGTCCAGGATGCGCATGGCCTGCCCCTCGGAACGAGACAGCGCCTGGAACTCCGCCAGCAGCCCCGCCTTGTCCAGCGCGAGCTGGCCCAACCCTTCGTGCAGGTCCAGCGTGCCGCCCGGGGGGCGGGCGTCGGGGGCGGGATCGCGTTCGAGGACGGCGACGGGGTGGCCATGGCGGTGCAGGACGCGGGCGAAGGTAAGGCCGGCGGGGCCGCTCCCGACCACGGCGATACGATGTCTCATGGCGATACACTGTATTTCTCCATTGCGCTGCATCGCAACAGAACGGTGTGACCATGACTGTGTGGGACCGGCCGGAGCCGCCGACTCGCCCCGTGCCGCTCGACCGGGAGCGGATCGTCGCCGCCGCCATCGCGCTGGCCGACGAGGGCGGGCTGGAGGCGGTGTCGTTGCGCAAGGTCGCCGCCCGGCTGAACGCCGGCCCCATGCGGCTGTACGGATACATCTCCACCAAGCAGGAGCTGTTCGACCTCATGGTGGACGAGGTCCACGCCGAGATTCTCCCCGAGGAGCAGCCCGGTGACTGGCGGGAGGCGCTGCGGATCCTCGCCCATCGCACCAGGCAGGCCGCTCTCCGTCACGAATGGCTGGCCGACCTGCTCGGCGGCCGCCCGACCCTGGGCCCGAACGGTCTCGCCGTGACCGAGGCCACGCTGGCCGCCCTCGACGGCCTCGCCGACGTCGACACCGTCATGCGCGCTGTGGAGACCGTCAGCGCCTACTTCACCGGTGCGATCAGGCGCGAGATCGCGAACCTGCGGGCCGAGCGCGCCACGGGCCTGTCCAAGCGCGACTGGCAGCGTGCCTCCGGCCCGCATGTGACGAGGATGTTGGCCACGGGCCGCTTCCCGGCGCTGGCCAGGGCCGTGTACGACGGCACGGACGTGGACGCCGAGGCATCCTTCGCGACCGGCCTGGACTGGGTCCTCGATGCCGTGGCCGCCAAACTCACCCGGCCTTGACCGTTTCCTTGGTCCGGAAAAGGACCCGGCGCCTCACCCTCGGTTGAGACTTTTCCGGCATTCAGCGGAGACGACCTGCGGTGAGGGACGTCGAAGTCCCTTGTAGCACTTGAATGAAACAATTGATACCGCGGATCGCGCCCGGACGGGCCGGGCCGAACACGTTCATGAGGGGAAGGCGGGGCACATGAGGTTTCAGCTCGACGTCGACATGGCTGACGGGTGGTCCACGGAGGAAGCCGTACGGGAATTGGGGCGCATCCTGCGGTACTGGGGCGGCAACCTCGGCCACTACGCCCTGAAGCCCGGCGACGGCGCGGCCGTCCACGACTCGGACTACCGGGAGGTCGGTCAGTGGCGCATCGTCGCCGCCCCGGAGGCCTGACCCCGGCTCACAACGGGCGGGCGCGGTCCTCCCAGTAGGGTGCGCGCAGCCGGCGCTTGTACAGCTTGCCGTTGGGGTCGCGGGGCATCGACTCGATGAAGTCGACACTCTTGGGCCGCTTGTAGCCGGCGAGTCGCCGGGCGCAGTGGTCGAGCAGGTCCGCGGCGAGGGCGGGGCCCGGCTGACGGCCGGGAGCGGGTTCGACGACCGCCTTCACCTCCTCGCCCCAGTCGTCGTGCGGGATCCCGAAGGCGGCGGCGTCGGCCACCGCGGGGTGTCCCAGCAGGGCGGCCTCGATCTCGGCCGGATAGATGTTGACCCCGCCGGAGATGATCAGGTCGATCTTGCGGTCGCGCAGGAAGAGATAGCCGTCCTCGTCGAGACAGCCGAGGTCGCCGACGGTGAAGAAGTCGCCGATCCGGTTCTTCCTCGTCTTGGTCTCGTCCTTGTGGTACGAGAACCCGCCGGTGCTCATCTTCATGTAGACGGTGCCGAGTTCACCGGGAGGCAGCCGGTTCCCGTCGTCGTCGAAGATCGCCAGTTCGCTGATGGGCCACGCCTTGCCGACGGTGCCCGGCTTCTTGAGCCAGTCCTCGGCGGTCGCGAAGGCGCCGCCGCCCTCGCTCGCCGCGTAGTACTCCTCGACGCAGTCGCCCCACCACTCGATCATCGCCCGCTTCACATGGTCGGGGCAGGGCGCGGCGCCGTGGATGGCGTGCCGCATGGAGGAGACGTCGTAGCGCTCCTTCACCGCGTCGGGGAGGGCGAGAAGGCGGTGGAACTGGGTCGGCACCATATGCGTGTGTGTGCACGCGTGGGTGTCGATGAGACGGAGCATCTCCTGAGGCGTCCACCGGTCCATCACCACCAGCCGGTGCCCGAGGTGCAGGGACGCGCCCGCGAACTGGAGTACGGCCGTGTGGTAGAGCGGCGAGCAGACGAGGTGGACGTTGTCGTCGTAGGGCCTGATGCCGAAGATGCCGAGGAAGCCTCCGAGGTAGGCCTCCTCGGGGGGTTTGCCGGGCAGCGGCCGGCGGATGCCGCGCGGGCGGCCCGTGGTGCCCGAGGTGTAGTTCATGACCCAGCCGAGGGTGCGTCCCTCGGGCGCCGAGTCGGGCTGTCCGGCGAGGAGTTCGGCGTACGGCCGGAAGCCTTCCGCCTCGCCGACCGCGTACCGGCGGCCGGCCGGCAGCTCCGCCTGGTCGGCGGCACGGCGGGCCGCGTCGGCGAACCGTTCGTGTGCGATCAGCACCTTGGCGCCGGAGTCGGCGACGATCCAGGCGATCTCGGGCCCGACGAGGTGGTGGTTGACGGGCACCAGATAGAGCCCGGCCTCGGTGGCGGCCAGATAGGCGGTGAGGAACTCGACACTGTTGGGCAGCACGATGGCGAAGGAGTCGCCGCGTTCGAGTCCCGCGGCGCGCAGTCCGTGCACCAGCTGGTGAGCCGAGGCCAGCAGCCGCCAGGCGGTCCACTCCTCCCCGTCGGGGGCGACGAGAACGACACGCTCGGGGTCCGCCGCTGCCTGGGCCCAGAAACCGGGGGCGGTCTGGCTCATTGCTGGCTCCTTCCGGCGATCCGGTTGATACGGTCGACGGCCCGCTCGAATCCGCGGGTGAGGTCGTCGACGACGGCCTGGACGCTGCGTTCGCCGGTCATCCGGCCGACGATCTGACCGACCGGCGTGCCGAGCAGGGGCTCCACCCCGTACTTCTGGATGCGAGTGACCGCCTCGGCCACGAGCAGTCCCTGCAACGGCATGGGCAGGGCGCCGGGCCCGTCGGGGGCGTCCCAGGCGTCGGTCCACGCGGTACGCAGCTGCCGGGCCGGTTTTCCGGTCAGCGCCCGTGAGCGGACCGTGTCGCCTGAACCCGCGGCGAGGAGCTTGCGGACGAGGACGGGCGAGGGGAGTTCGGCCTCCGTGGTGGTCAGCCAGACCGACCCCAGCCAGACCCCCTGCGCGCCGAGCGCGAGCGCGGCGGCCGCCTGTTCTCCGCTGCCGATACCGCCCGCCGCCAGGACCGGCAGCGGGTCGACCGCCTCGACGACCTCGGGAGTGAGCACCATCGTGGCGATCTCTCCGGTGTGGCCGCCCGCCTCGTATCCCTGGGCGACGACGATGTCGATGCCGCAGTCCCGGTGCTTGCGGGCGTGCCGGGCACTGCCGGCGAGGGCGGCGACCAGGACCCCCTTGTCGTGGGCGCGGGCGACGACGTCGGCGGGCGGGGAACCGAGGGCGTTGGCGAGCAGCTTGATCGGGTAGTCGAAGGCGACATCGAGCTGGGTGCGGGCCACTTGCTCCATCCAGCCGGTGATCCGCCACCCGGAGGCCTCGCCCTCGGTGAGTTCCGGCACCCCGTACGCGGCGAGGGTGTTCTTGACGAACTGGCGGTGCCCTTCCGGGATCATCGCCTCGACGTCGGCCTCCGTGACACCTTCGACCTTCTTCGCGGGCATGACCACGTCGAGGCCGTAGGGCCGGCCGTCCACGTGGGCCTCGATCCAGTCGAGGTCGCGCTTCAGTTCGTCGGGGGCGGTGTAGCGGACCGCGCCGAGCACTCCGAAGCCGCCCGCCCTGCTGACGGCGGCGGCGACTGCGGGGAACGGCGTGAAGCCGAAGAGGGCGTGTTCCACGCCGAGTTGCTTGCTCAGCTCCGTCTGCATGGGCGCAGGATGCCGCAGCCACCGGAAGGAGGGAAGACTGTTTCTGATACTCCGTCAGATCTCTGTCAGATCTGCCCCCGTGCGCCGCCCCCGAGGTCTTCGAGGACCGCCATCGCCGCGTTGTGCCCCGGCACCCCGCTCACCCCGCCGCCGCGCACCGCGCCCGCGCCGCACAGCAGGACGTTGGCATGGCGGGTCTCCACGCCCCAGCGTCCCGTGCCCTCCTGGGCGTACGGCCAGGCCAGCTCGCGGTGGAAGATGTTGCCGCCGGGCAGCCGCAGATCCCGTTCCAGGTCGAGCGGCGTCCTCGCCTCGATGCAGGGGCGTCCGTCCGCGTCCCTGGCCAGACAGTCCTCCAGGGGCTCGGCAAGCTGGGCGTCCAGTTGGGCGAGCGTCGACTTCAGCAACTCCTCCCGCACACCGTCGTTGTCGCGCTCGAAGAGCCGCGCGGGGGTGTGCAGACCGAAGAGAGTGAGGGTCTGGTAGCCCCGCTCGACGAGCTCGGGGCCGAGGATGGTCGGGTCGGTGAGCGAGTGGCAGTAGATCTCCGAGGGCGGCGCGGCGGGCAGCGCGCCCGCGGCCGCCTGGGCGTGCGCGGTGGCCAACTGCTCGTATCCCTCGGCGATATGGAAGGTCCCCGAGAAGGCCTCGCGCGGATCGACCTCCGGGTCGCGCAGCGCGGGCAGTCGCTTGAGCAGCATGTTCACCTTGAGCTGGGCACCCTCGGCCGGGGCGGGCGGAGTGTCGCCGGTGAGCCGGGCCAACTCCTGCGGCGACGCGTTCACCAGGACGTGCCGGGCAAAGACCGTGCCGTCGCCGTCCGCGGTGCGGAACGCGACCTCCGCGGTGCGCCCGTCGCTCTCGATGCCGACCACCTCGTGCCCGGTGGCGATCACCACGCCGGCGGCCCGCGCGGTCGCGGCCAGCGCGTCGGTCAGCGCGCCCATGCCGCCGACCGGGACGTCCCAGGCGCCCGTACCGCCGCCGATCACGTGGTAGACGAAGCAACGGTTCTGCCGCAGCGAGGGCTCGTGGGCGTCGGCGAAGGTGCCGATGAGCGCGTCGGTCAGCACGACCCCGCGGACCAGGTCGTCGGCGAAGTACCGCTCCACGGCGGCGCCGATCGGTTCCTCGAACAGCACCCGCCACGCCTCCTCGTCGTCGATACGACGGCGCAGTTCGTCCCGGGTGGGCAGCGGCTCGGTGAGCGTGGGGAACACCCGCTCGGCAACCTGTCCGGTCATCCCGTAGAAGCGCTGCCAGGCCTCGTACTCACGGTCGGATCCGGTCAGCCGGGCGAACGCCTCCCGGGTGCGCCGGTCTCCGCCGCCGACGAGAAGGCCGGTGGGGCGCCCGCCGCGTTCGACGGGGGTGTACGAGGACACGGTGCGCCCGCGCACCCGGAAGTCCAGGTCCAGATCCCGGACGATCTTCCGCGGCAACAGGCTGACCAGGTACGAGTAGCGCGACAGCCGGGCGTCGACCCCGGCGAACGGCCGGGTGGACACGGCGGCGCCCCCGGTGTGGTCCAGCCGTTCGAGCACCAGCACGGAACGTCCGGCCCGGGCCAGATAGGCGGCGGCGACCAGCCCGTTGTGGCCCCCGCCGACGATCACGGCGTCGTATCCCTCGTGGCCCTCGTGGCCGTGGCTTCGCTCGTGTACAGGCATGCCCCTTCGTAGCACGCCATGATCCGGCCCGGCCAGAGCCGGGCCGTGCAGAGGCGGCCGGGCACCCGGTCCGCGCGCTTTGTCACTCGTCCACCGGCGGCGCGGTCGTACGGCGCTGCGCGGCGGCAAGGATCTCGGACGGACCGCGCGCCCACTCGAGCGTGCGGCCGACCAGTGTGGCCGTCGGCCGATCCCAGCAGCGGCGGACCGCCGCCGGACGGTGCATACGGAGTTCGGCCTGTGCCCAGTCGGGAAGGAGCCCGACGGAGGCGTTCATCAGCACGCCCACGACCAGCCGCTCCCGTCCCGTACGGCCGAAGCCGCGCAGAAACCGCACGGAGTCCAGCGCGGCCGGTGTGGCACACAGTCGGGGGCGTATCCGGGCCAGGTAGCGCTCGACCTCCCGTACGCTGCCGGGCACCTTCTCCGCGCCCAGCGCCTCGGCGACCGGGACGACCTGACGGTAGTACGCGTCGCACTCGTCGGGTGTGAGCCGGGCCGGCCGTGGTGCGTACGTCTGGTAGCCGGCCAGGAAGCTGCTCACCTCCGCGGTGTGCACCCAGGTCAGCAGCTCGGGGTCGTCCGCGCGGTACGGCCGGCCGTCCGGGGCGGTGCCGTTCACCCGGGTGTGGATCCGGCGGACCAGGGCGATGGCCTCGTGCGCGGCCGACACGGACCCGAAGGTCGTCGTCGTGACGAACCGCGCGGTGCCGATGAGCCGGCCGACCGGGTCGGACCGGAAATCCGAGTACTGCTGGACCCCGGCCATGGCCAGAGGGTGCAGTGACTGGAGCATCAGCGCGGCGAACCCGCCGGTCAGCATGCCGGTCGGATGTCCGTGCACCCGCCAGGCCGGATCGCCCGGGGTGATCCCGAGCAGCCCGGGATCACCGGCCGGACCCTCGTACCGTTCCAGTTTGAGGTCCCCGCCGTGCACGGTCGCCTTGAGCTCGTCCGAGATCCGGGCCCGCACTCCCACCAGCACCTCCACGATCCCCTGCGCACTGCCCCCGCGTCGCCATTCTCGCGCTTCGTCAAGGTCACCGGCAGGGGCGGGACACGCCCCGCGGAACCGAGCACGACGAGCGCGCCTCCGGCCACGGCCGCCCGCTGAACGTTGCCGGACACAGCGGTGCCGGGGCGGACGAGGGCGTGTTTCGAAAGTAGCGTCGTCCGCCCGAAGGGCGGGGGCCGCGGCGTCTGGTGCGGTGCATCGAAAGGCGGAGGGGCGTCCGCGTACTGGGCGTACGCGGAC
>NZ_JBFAWW010000030.1:0-93291 GCF_040680495.1 Streptomyces sp. NPDC052036
GGCCCGGGGGGGGGGCGCCCCCGCGGCCGCCCGCCCCCCCCCGGCGGCGTTCTCGGGGCCCGTGACGGCCGCCCCGGGACCGGATACGCCGGAGGGCCCGCAGCACGCGTGCTGCGGGCCCTCCGGCGTATGTGGGGCGTCTTCGCTCCGGGGTGCGGCCACGCGCGAGGGAACGCACGGGACCGCGCGGCCCGCGGACACCTCCGCGCCCCGGGCGGGCGGCGCGGCGCGTCCGCGGAACTACTCGCGGCGCAGCGAGGGCTTCAGGTCCTTCAGCCGGCCGAGCAGCCCGTTGACGAACGCGGGCGACTCGTCCGTGGAGAACTCCTTGGCGAGCTGCACCATCTCGTCGAGCACCACGGCGTCCGGCGTCTCGTCGACCCAGATCAGCTCGTAGGCACCGAGGCGCAGGATGTTGCGGTCGACGACCGGCATCCGGTCGAGGGTCCAGCCGACCGCGTACTGCGCGATCAGCTCGTCGATGCGCCGCACGTGCTCCGCATATCCCTCGACCAGCTGCATCGTGTACTCGCTCACCGGCGGCTGCCGGGTGTCGGTCCGCGAGAGCCGGATCCAGTCCGCGAGGACCGTGAGGACGTCGGCCCCGCGCTGGTCGCCCTCGAAGAGGATCTGGAAGGCGCGCTTGCGGGCCGTGTTACGAGCAGCCACGGTTAGCTGTTCACCCGGCCGAGGTAGTCGCTGGTACGGGTGTCGACCTTGATCTTCTCACCGGTGGTGATGAAGAGCGGGACCTGGATCTGGTGGCCGGTCTCCAGGGTGGCGGGCTTGGTGCCACCGGTGGAGCGGTCGCCCTGGACGCCCGGCTCCGTCTCGGCGATGATCAGCTCGACAGCGGCGGGCAGCTCGACGAAGAGCACTTCGCCCTCGTGCTGCGCGACGACGGCCGTGAAGCCCTCGATGAGGAAGTTCGCGGCGTCGCCGACGGCCTTCGGGTCGATGTGCAGCTGGTCGTACGTCTCCATGTCCATGAAGACGAAGTACTCGCCGTCCTTGTACGAGAACTGCATGTCGCGCTTGTCGACGGTGGCCGTCTCGACCTTGACACCGGCGTTGAAGGTCTTGTCGACGACCTTGCCGGAGAGCACGTTCTTGAGCTTGGTGCGCACGAAGGCCGGGCCCTTGCCGGGCTTGACGTGCTGGAACTCGACGACGGACCACAGCTGGCCGCCATCGAGCTTGAGCACCATGCCGTTCTTGAGGTCGTTCGTGGAAGCCACGGTTGCGGAATCTCCTGGACTGACGTGACGACCCCGGCGCTCGCGTCACAGCGCGAGCAGCTCCTTGGTCGTGATGGTGAGTAGCTCGGGTCCGCCGTCCGCCTCGGGGCGTACGACGAGCGTGTCATCGATCCTGACACCGCCCCGGCCCGGGAGGTGAACCCCGGGTTCGACGGTGACCGGCACGCAAGCGTCCAGTTTACCCATGGCTGCCGGGGCCAACTGCGGGTCCTCGTCGATTTCGAGTCCCACACCGTGCCCGGTCCCCGGCGCGAGACCGCTGCCGTAGCCCGCGGAGTCCAGTATCTGACGTGCGGCGCGGTCCACATCCCGGTACGCGACCCCGGGTGCCAGGGCCTGCCGGCCGGCGCGCTGAGCAGCGAAGACCAGATCGTACAACTCGATCTGCCAGTCCGCGGGCGAGGTGCCGATCACGAAGGTACGGCCGATCTCGCAGCGGTAGCCGCGGTAGGTGGCCCCGAGGCAGACGGAGAGGAAGTCGCCCTCCTCCACCCGCCGGTCGGTGGGGCGGTGACCTGGGCGGCCGGAGTTCGGGCCGGTCCCGACGGAGGTGGGGAAGGCGGGCCCGTCGGCGCCGTGGTCGATCAGACGGCGCTCCAGTTCGAGGGCGAGATGGCGTTCGGTGCGGCCGACGAGGATCGACTCCAGCAGCTCGCTCAGCGCCTGGTCGACGATCTCCGCCCCGATGCGCAGCAGGGAGATCTCGTCCTCGCCCTTGACCAGACGCAGTTGCTCGACCGCGCCACCGAGATCGAGCAGCCGCAGCCGGGGGGCGACCGAGGTCAGGGTGCGATGCCGGGCCACCGTGAGGTGGTGCTCCTCGATCGCCAGGGATTCGACGCCCTGCGCGGCGGCCAGATCGGCGCCGGCCACGGCGGGGTCGCCACCGGGCAGCGGCAGCACCTGGACCCGTACCGACTCGTCCGGCCGTCCGTCGATCAGCTCGTCGTCCGGCGGTCCGGCGCACAGCAGCACGTCCTCCCCCGTGCCGACCAGCAGGACGGCGCCCTGGGGCGCGGCGCCCGCGAGATAGCGGACATTGGCGGGGCGGGTGACCAGCGCCGCCGCACTGCCACCCGCGCTGCAGCGATCCCTCAACCGCTCCCGGCGGGCCGCGTACACCTCTGGCATGACCCGAGCCTACGAGCGGCGGCCGGATGTCGCCGTTCCAACGGGGCCGGACGGGCGGCCGGGCACGCTCCGGAGGCGACCCGAGAGCCCGCTGCGGCGGGCCGGGACGCCCCTGCCTCAGGGCCCCGAGCAGCCCGTGGAAGGGACCGGGAGCGGACGCTTCGGCTCGCGGTCACCGCTTCGTACCGCGTCACGGCCACGGCGGCCGACCTGTCACCCGGATGGCCGCCCGGACCGGTCACCACTGCGGCGGGCTGGCGATCGAGCGGGCCAGGACCTCGTCCAGCGCCCTGGCCGTTGCTGCCACGTCGAGCTGTGAGTTGTCGATGATCGGCAGCCCTGAGCCGTACCAGCCGGCCATCCGGCCGTGGATCCGGGCGACCTCCTCGTCGGTGAGGCGGCGGTTGCCGGTGCGCTCCGCGTTGCGCTCCAGGACTATCTCCAGGCCGGGCAGCAGGACGACCGGGAGCAGACCCGGTCCCACATGCCGCTTCCAGCCACCGAGACCCACGACCGGGCGGTCCGGGAAGACGGCGTCGTCGAGGATGCACGAGATGCCGTTGGCCAGGAAGTTGCGGGCCGCGAAGCCGCAGGTGCGGCGGGCGAGACGATACTGCGCCTCCGAGTGGTCGTTCCACCCCGACTGGGGGTCGGCGAAGCCGGAACGCACCCATTCGCGGACGTCGTCGAGGCTGATGTGGGCCGTGGGGACACGGCGGTGGTCGGCCCAGTACTTCGCGACGCTCGTCTTGCCCGCGCCCGCCGGGCCGATGAGCAGCACCGCGAGCGTGGCGCACGAAGGGTCCGGTGCGGGCGCGGCGGGGGGCGTGCCCGGCATGCCGTCCGGGGCGCCGGGCGGACGCCCGACCTGGCCCGTGGTGTCCGGCGCGGGCAGGACGGGCGCGTGGTGCGGGGGGACATGGGTGTGCGGGGAACCGGGCGGCACCGGGGGGCCCGCGAAGCCGGGCGCGGGCGGGATGTGCGGTGCGGGACCCGGGTGGGCGCCCGGCTGTCCCGGGTGGTGTGCGACCGGTGACCAGGCGGTCGCCGGTTCCTGCCCCGGCTGGTGGGGCGGCGGCAGCGGAGCTCCCACTGCGTGCTGCATCCGGTGCCACTCCGTCTCGTCGTCTCGGGCTCGCTCCCCACCGAACCGTACCTTCCCCGGCCGTTGTTGTGTGAACGGCCGGGGACGGCCCGAAGTGCCCGTCGTCGCAGGCGAATCGGGGGCAACCGGTGCCCGGCGGAGCGAGTCGCCCGCCGATCGGACCCGGGAGCGCGGGCTACTGACCCACTTCGCCGTACGCGGCCAGCAGCACCGCCGGGTCCGGGCCCTCCAGCACGGTCGGCCTGGCCAGACCGTCCAGCACGATGAAGCGGAGCAGATCGCCACGGGACTTCTTGTCGACCTTCATGGTCTCCAGCAGCCTGGGCCACTGGTCGTAGCGGTAGTGCAGCGGCAGCCCGACGGCCTCTAGAACCGTACGGTGGCGATCGGCCGTGGCGTCGTCCAAGCGGCCCGCCAGCCGCCCGAGTTCGGCGGCGAAGTGCATGCCGACGGCGACGGCGGCGCCGTGGCGCCACTGGTAGCGCTCGTTCTTCTCGATCGCGTGGCCGAGCGTGTGTCCGTAGTTGAGGATCTCCCGCAGACCGGACTCCTTCAGGTCCGCCGAGACCACCTCGGCCTTGACCCTGATGGAGCGCTCGATCAGCTCGGCGGTGTGCGGGCCGGCCGGGGTGCGGGCGGCGCCCGGGTCCTCCTCGATCAGGTCCAGGATCACCGGGTCGGCGATGAAACCGGCCTTGATCACCTCGGCGAGCCCGGAGACGTAGTCGTGGACCGGCAGGGAGTCCAGGGCGGCGAGGTCGCACAGCACACCCGCGGGCGGGTGGAATGCGCCCACCAGGTTCTTGCCCTCGGCCGTGTTGATCCCGGTCTTGCCGCCGACCGCCGCGTCCACCATGGCCAGCACGGTGGTCGGGACGGCGATCCAGCGCACTCCGCGCAGCCAGGTCGCGGCCACGAACCCGGCCAGGTCGGTGGTCGCGCCGCCGCCCACGCCGACGATGACGTCGGTGCGGGTGAAGCCGGACTGGCCGAGCGCCTTCCAGCAGTAGGCGGCGACCTCGACGGTCTTGGCCTCCTCGGCGTTCGGGATCTGGATGGCGATCGCCTCGAAGCCCTGCCCGGCTAGGTCGGCGCGCAGCGCCTCGCCCGTCTCGGTCAGCGCCTCGGGGTGGATCACGGCGACCCGCTTGACCCGGTCACCGATCAAACCCGCCAGCTCGCCCAGGAGTTGACGGCCCACCAGGACCTCGTAGGGGTCGGTGCCCGCGGTGCCGCCGATCTGGATCCGCGTCACTGACTCGCTCATGCTTCCTTCAACTCCACTGCGTCCAGGACGGCTCGGGTCACCTCTTCGGGGCTCCGGGCGTCGGTGGGCACGACGGCCGTCGCGACCTCTTCGTACAGATGGCGGCGTGCCTCCATCAGCTCACGCCACTGGCGGCGCGGGTTGACGGCGAGCAGCGGGCGGGCCTTGTTGAGGCCGGTGCGCCGCACCGCCTCCTCGACGTCCATCGAGAGATAGACCACGCGCTGTCCGGCGAGCAGTGTGCGGGTGTCCTCGTCGAGGATCGCGCCGCCGCCCAGGGCCAGCACACCGGGGTGCTCGGCGACCGCCCGCCGTACGGCCTGCTTCTCGAGCGCGCGGAAGAAGGGCTCGCCCTCGTCCACGAAGATGTCCGCGATGCTGCGGCCCTGCTCGGCCACGATGTCGTCGTCCGTGTCGCGGTAGCCGACGCCCAGCTGCTCGGCCAGCAGCTGCCCGACGGTGGACTTTCCCACCCCCATCGGGCCGACGATGACGACCGCGGGCGCCGGGCTCACCGGATCTCCAGGGCGTCGAGGTAGGACCGCACGTTGCGGCGGGTCTCCGGCACGCTGTCGCCGCCGAACTTCTCCGCCACCGCGTCCGCGAGGACGAGGGCGACCATCGCCTCGGCGACGATGCCGGCCGCCGGGACCGCGCACACGTCGGAGCGCTGGTGGTGCGCCTGCGTCGACTCGCCCGTGGCGACGTCGACGGTCCGCAGCGCGCGGGGCACGGTCGCGATGGGCTTCATCGCGGCGCGGACGCGCAGCAGCTCACCGGTGGACAGTCCGCCCTCGGTGCCGCCGGAGCGGCCGGTCGCCCGCTTGATGCCCTCGGCCGTCGTGACGATCTCGTCGTGGGCCTTGGAACCCGGCACCCGGGCCAGCTCGAAGCCGTCGCCGACCTCGACGCCCTTGATCGCCTGGATGCCCATCAGAGCGGCCGCGAGCCGCGCGTCGAGCCGGCGGTCCCAGTGGACGTGCGAGCCGAGGCCGACGGGCACCCCGTAGGCGAGGACCTCGACCACGCCGCCGAGGGTGTCGCCGTCCTTGTGGGCCTGGTCGATCTCCGCGACCATCGCCTTCGACGCGTCCGCGTCCAGGCAGCGCACGGGGTCGGCGTCCAGCTTCTCCACGTCGGCCGGGGTCGGGTAGACGCCGTACGGGGCCTTCGCCGACGCCAGCTCGACGACGTGCGAGACGATCTCGATGCCCGCGGTCTCCTTCAGGTACGACCGGGCCACCGCGCCGAGCGCGACACGCGCAGCCGTCTCACGGGCCGACGCGCGCTCCAGGATCGGCCGCGCCTCGTCGAATCCGTACTTCTGCATGCCCGCGAGGTCGGCGTGCCCGGGCCGCGGCCGGGTCAGCGGCGCGTTGCGCGCCAGTCCCGCGAGCACCTCGGGGTCCACCGGGTCGGCCGCCATGACCTGTTCCCACTTGGGCCACTCGGTGTTCCCGACCATGACCGCCACCGGGGAGCCCAGGGTGAGGCCGTGCCGGACACCACCCAGGAAGGTGACCTCGTCACGCTCGAACTTCATGCGCGCACCGCGGCCATAGCCGAGCCGCCGCCGCGCCAGGTGATCCGCCACCATCTCCGTGGTGATCGGCACGCCGGCGGGAAGGCCCTCCAGCGTCGCGACAAGTGCGGGACCGTGGGACTCCCCCGCGGTCAGCCAGCGCAACCTGCTCAACGGTGCTCCTCAGTGCTCGCGCCTGGTACTGCCCTGCGTACGCGCGTCCTCGCGTACGGCGACAGCGCGACCGGGTGCGCGGCCCCGGCCCGCCACCACCGATCCTCCCACGTCCGGCCGTGTGAACCGGTCCCAGGTCCAGCAGACGGACGACGGCGCACGGGGTTCCCGCTCGCGGGGGCGGTCGGAGACGGGGGCCAAACGGGCTGTTCCGAGGGCCCTGGCTTAGTGCTGTGGCCGGAAAGGTCTGCCGGTGAACCTTTCCGGTCGCAGCACTAGCGAGCCGCCAGCGCGTGCTCCCCCGCCTTGCGCATGGCGTCCACCGGGACCGGGGAGCGGCCCGTCATCTGCTCGACCTGGAGCACCGCCTGGTGCACCAGCAGGTCGAGGCCGCTGACGACGGCGCCGCCATACGCGGACCAGCGTGCCGCGAGGGCGGTGGGCCAGGGGTCGTAGAGCACGTCGAAGAGGGTCGCGGGGCGCTCCGGTACGGCGGCGGCGAGCACGTCCGTGGTTCCGGCCGGGGTGGTGGCGACGACCAGCGGGGCGTGCAGCGCCCGCGCGGCCTCCGACCAGTCGGCCGTTCGGACGTCGATGCCGATCCGCTCGCCCCACTGCCGCATCTCGGCGGCCCGTGCCTCGCTGCGGACATAGGCGACGACCTCGCCGGTGCAGATGCGGGCGAGGGCGGCCAGCGCGGAGGACGCGGTCGCGCCCGCGCCGAGGATCGCGGCGGAGTCGACCTGCTCAACGCCTCGTTCGCGCAGCGCGGCGACCATCCCGGGGATGTCGGTGTTGTCACCGATGCGCCGCCCGTCCTCGGTGAACACCACCGTGTTCACCGCCTCGACACCGGCCGCGGTGTCGCTGATAGCGTCGAGCAGGGGGATGACGGCCCGCTTGAGCGGCATGGTCAGCGAGAGTCCGGCCCATTCGGGTCCGAGGTCCGCGAAGAACCCCGGCAGCGCCGCCTCGTCGATCTCGAACCGGTCGTAGGACCAGTTCGTCAGTCCCAGCTCGTCGTACGCGGCGCGGTGCAGCACCGGGGAGAGGGAGTGGGCGATCGGGGAGCCGAGGACGGCGGCCCGGCGCTTGCCGACAGTGCTTGTCATTGTCCCTTCTTCTGCTCTTCGAGGTACTTCTCGCGGTTGCGGTTCTGCTCTGCGTTGGTCTCGGCGAACAGCGTCTCGTTGTCGCTGATCGAGACGAAGTAGTACCAGTTGCCCTTGGCCGGGTTGAGCGCGGCCTTGATCGCCACTTCGCCGGGGTTGTCGATCGGGCCGGGGGGCAGGCCCTGGACCCGGTAGGTGTTGTACGGGTTGTCGATCTTCCGGAGATCGTCGACGGAACCGGTGGCGAGCTTGGACTGGCCACGCAGGTAGTTCACCGTCGAGTCGAAGTCGAGCCGACCGGCGGTCTCTGTGTTGTTCGGCTTGAGCCGGTTGTAGACGACCGTGGCGACCTTCTCGAAGTCGTGTTTGGACTTACCCTCGGCCTGGACGAGGCTCGCGACCGTCAGGACCTGTAGCGGGTTGTCCAGGTTGAGGCTCTTCGCCTTGGCCTGGAGGCCGTATTCGGCGTACTTCTCCTTGGCCATGTCGACCATCTGTTTGAGGACGTCCTCGGGCTTCATGCCCTTGGCGACCGGATAGCTGGACGGGTAGAGGAACCCTTCCAGCGGATCCTTGATGCTGCTGTTGCTGTCGGCCCAGTCGGGCAGCCCGAAGCTCTTCCACTTCTTCGCGGCGAGGGCCTCGGTGGTGCCCGCCTTGAGCTGCAGACGGCTGTCGATCGCCGCGTAGACCTTCGCGTTGCGCCAGCCCTCGGCGATGATCAGGTTGTTCTTGCTCGCCGGGCTGAGCATCAACTGCACGGCCGCCGCCGCGGACATGTGCTTCTTCAGCGTGTACGTGCCCGCCTGGAGGGTCTTGCCGTTCGGGTTCTGCTCCTGCGCCGCGACGAACGCGTCGACGCTCTTGACGACACCGGCCTGCTTGAGTACCTGGCCGATGGCATAACCGCCGGACCCCTTGGGGATGGTGACGGTGACCTGCTCGCCGCTGCCCTCACCGGCATAGTCGGGCGCCGCGCCGAAACGATTTTGGTAGAACTGCCATCCGAAGTAGCCGACTCCGCCGATACCGCCGCCGAAGACCAGGACGACGACCAGGCAGGCGCATCCGTTGCGGCGCTTCTTGCCCTTGCCCTTGCCGCCGCGCCCCCGGCGGTCGCCGCGGCCACGGCTGTCCTCGTCGTCATCGTCGTCCGCGTCGTCTCCCGCGAAGAAGGCGTGTTCGCCCTGGTCCGGGCCCGGGTCCCAGTCGGTCTCCGGCTCCGGCTCGGCCTTCCTGCGGTGCGGCGGCTCGGGCGGCGGATAGGCGTCCGGCGTCTGGTAGTGGTCGGGCTGCTCACCGCCGTAGGCACCGGCCTGGGCGCTGTACGGGTCCCCGGGGTCGGCGGCATAGGGGACATGACCCTGGCCCTGGCCGCCGCCCCAGTTCTCGTCGCCGTAGCCCTGCTGGTGCGGGCCGGGATAGGGCCCCGCGTTCTGCTGCGGCCCCTGCTGGTACTGCTGTCCGTCCGGCCCCTGCTGCTGGTACTGCTGCCCGTTCTGCTGCTGGTACCGGTCCGGGTACTGCTGCCCGCCGTGGCCGGGGTACTGCTGGTATCCCTGCTGCCCCTGGCCGTACGGGTCGGGCTCCGAGCCGTCCCAGCCGCCGTAGTGCTGCTGCGCCTGCTCCGGGTGCTGCTGCGGCTGGCCGCCGTAAGGGGACTGGCCGGCATGGGCCTGCTGTCCTCCCCATCCGCCGTCCCCGTACAACGGGTCCTCCGGATGCCACGGTGCGGGGCTTTGGCCCCGGCCATACTCAGTCATCGATCCCCTAGAGCCGCGAGGCGGCGGTCGCGGGCTCCGGTACCCCGGCTTCCGTTCCGCCTCTTTGCTGTGCGGTGGCTGTTCGAACACCATCGCATCGCGCGGAACGTTACCGTATCGCGATCAGATGACCACTTCGACGCCCTCGCCGGGTGCTTTGCCTGACACCCGTTCGGATTCGAGGGCCTGCTGAAGGATGATGACGGCCGCTGCCTGGTCGATCACGGACCGGCCCTTCTTGGACTTCACACCGGAGGCGCGCAGTCCCTGACTGGCCGTCACCGTCGTCATCCGCTCGTCCACGAGTCGCACCGGCACGGGTGCGATCGAACGGGCCAGCTCCTGCGTGAAGCCGCGGACCTTGACGGCGGCCGGGCCCTCGCCCCCCTTGAGGGAGCGAGGGAGGCCGACGACGACCTCGATCGGCTCGTACTCCTCGACGAGCTGCTTCAGCCGGCGCTGGGCCGCCGGCACGTCCCGTCCCGGAACCGTCTCCACCGGGGTGGCAAGGATCCCGTCGGGGTCGCACGAGGCGACCCCGATACGGGCGTCACCGACGTCGATCGCGAGTCGGCGTCCTCTTCTCATCTGTGTGGCCGTCCTACTTGGCGGTCTCGGCGACCAGGCGCTCGACGGCCTCGACGGCCTCGCCGACGGCGGCCGGGTTCTGGCCGCCGCCCTGGGCGACGTCCGGCTTGCCGCCACCGCCGCCACCGAGGGTCTTGGCGGCCGTACGGACCAGGTCGCCGGCCTTCAGACCACGCTCACGGGCGGCGTCGTTGGTGGCGATGACCGTGAGCGGCTTGCCGTTGTTCACGGTGAACAGGGCGACCACGGCGGCCCTTCCGCCCTGGATGCGGCCCCGCACGTCGAGGACCAGCTTGCGCAGGTCGTCCGGGGTGGTGCCGTCCGGAACCTGCCCGGTGACGACCGCGATCCCGCGGACGTCCCTGGCGGACTCGGCGAGCCCGGCGGCGGCCTGCAGCACCTTCTCGGCGCGGAACTTCTCGATCTCCTTCTCGGCGTCCTTCAGCTTGCCGAGCATTCCGGCGACCTTCTCCGGCAGTTCCTCCGGGCGGCCCTTGAGCAGCTCGGTGAGCTGGTTGACGACCGTGTGCTCCCGGGCGAGGAAGTGGTAGGCGTCGACGCCTACCAGGGCCTCGATACGGCGGACACCGGAGCCGATCGAGGACTCGCCGAGCAGCTTCACCAGGCCCAGCTGGGCGGTGTTGTGCACATGCGTGCCGCCGCACAGCTCCTTGGAGAAGTCGCCGATGGTCACGACGCGGACCCGCTCGCCGTACTTCTCGCCGAACTCGGCGATGGCGCCCTGCTTCTTGGCCTCGTCGATGCCCATGATCTCGGCGTGCACGTCGAGATCGCGGGCGAGCACCTCGTTGATCTTCTGCTCGACGTCGGTCATCACGGCCGTCGGGACGGATGACGGGGAGCCGAAGTCGAAGCGGAAGCGGCCGGGCTGGTTCTCGGAACCGGCCTGGGCGGCCGTCGGGCCGAGGGCGTCACGCAGGGCCTGGTGGGTGAGGTGGGTGGCCGAGTGGGCGCGGGCGATGGCCTTGCGGCGCCGGGAGTCGATCGAGGCGTGGGCCTTGGCGCCGACGGTGACCTCGCCGACCTGGACGATGCCCTTGTGGACATAGACGCCCGGGACCGGCTTCTGGGTGTCGCGGACCTCGATGACGGCACCGGAGTCCGTGCGGATACGGCCGGTGTCGCCGATCTGGCCGCCGCCCTCGGCGTAGAACGGGGTGCGGTCGAGCACGATCTCGACCTCGTCGCCCTCAGTGGCGGCCGGGGAGGAGGCACCGTCGACGAGGATGCCGACGACCGTGGACTCGGCCTCGGTGTCGGTGTAGCCGATGAAGTCGGTCCCGCCGGAGGAGTCGGCGATCTCGCGGTAGGCGCCGAGGTCGGCGTGGCCGGTCTTCTTGGCCTGGGCGTCGGCCTTGGCGCGCTCCCGCTGCTCCTTCATCAGGCGGCGGAAGCCGTCCTCGTCCACCGCCAGGCCCTGCTCGGCGGCCATCTCGAGGGTGAGGTCGATCGGGAAGCCCCAGGTGTCGTGGAGCAGGAAGGCCTTGTCGCCGGACAGGACCGTGCGGCCGGCGGCCTTGGTCTCGGTCACGGCGGTGTCGAGGATGTTGGTGCCGGCCTTCAGCGTCTTGAGGAAGGCGTTCTCCTCGGCGAGGGCGACCTTCTCGATGCGCTCGCGGTCGGTGACCAGCTCGGGGTACTGCCGGCCCATCATGGCGATGACGACGTCGATCAGGTCCTTGACGACCGGACCGGTGGCGCCGAGCAGACGCATGTTGCGGATGGCGCGGCGCATGATGCGGCGCAGGACGTAGCCGCGGCCCTCGTTGCCGGGGGTCACACCGTCGCCGATGAGCATGGTGGCGGTGCGCATATGGTCGGTGACCACGCGCAGGGAGACGTCCGAGCCGTGGGCGTCGCCGTAGGCGACACCGGTGAGCTCGGTGGCCTTCTTGATCACGGCCATGGAGGTGTCGATCTCGTACATGTTCTGCACGCCCTGCAGAATCATGGCGAGGCGTTCGAGACCGAGGCCGGTGTCGATGTTCTTGCTCGGCAGGTCGCCGAGGATCTCGAAGTTGTCCTTGCCGGTGCCCTCGCCGCGCTCGTACTGCATGAAGACGAGGTTCCAGATCTCCACGTACCGCTCGTCGTTGACGGCGGGGCCGCCCTCGACGCCGAACTCCGGGCCGCGGTCGTAGTTGATCTCGGAACACGGGCCGCAGGGGCCGGGAACGCCCATGGACCAGAAGTTGTCCTTCATGCCCAGGCGCTGGATGCGCTCGGCGGGGACGCCGACGACGTCGCGCCAGATCTGCTCGGCCTCGTCGTCGTCCTGGTAGACGGTGATCCACAGCCGCTCGGGGTCGAGGCCGTAACCGCCCTTGTCCTGGGCCGAGGTGAGCAGCTCCCAGGCGAGCTTGATGGCGTCTTCCTTGAAGTAGTCGCCGAAGGAGAAGTTGCCGCACATCTGGAAGAACGTGCCGTGGCGCGTGGTCTTGCCGACCTCTTCGATGTCGGGCGTGCGCACGCACTTCTGCACGCTGGTGGCACGCGGGAACGGCGGCTTGACCTCACCCAGGAAGTAGGGCTTGAAGGGCACCATGCCGGCCGGGACGAGCAGCAGAGTCGGGTCGTCCGCGATGAGCGACGCCGAAGGGACGACGGTGTGACCGCGCTCCTCGAAGAAGCTCAACCAGCGGCGGCGGATTTCAGCCGACTCCATCAGTGGTCCTCATTCCGGTTGTACGAGTACGTCGTGGTCTCGATGTACTTCGGGTTGGTGCTGTTCTCGATGGCGGTGTACCGCCGGGGTCCCGGGAGCTGCTCGGCGGGGGCGTCCAGGCCGAGCGCGTCGCCGAGTTCCGCCTCCCGCTGGACCATGCCCGCGCGCACGTCGGACGCGAAGTCCAGCGCGCGGTCCTTGAGCCGGTGACCGGTCTCGAGTGCCTTGTTCGCCGCCTGCGCGGCCAGGCCTTCGGGGGTCAGCTGCCTCAGCTTGCGGTTGACCTTGGTGGTGGCCCACACACCGGCGGCGACGCCTGTGGTGAACCAGAACGTACGGCGGAACATCGCTCCGTCAGAGCCCCTCTTCCCGGTTGTTTCCCCGGTTGTTCCGCTTCCCCCGTCGCTGAGACGGGACGGTGCGGCCCACGATCACGGTACGCCGGGGTGCCTTGGCAGGCACGTTCTCACGGCGGCCGGCGATCGCCCGGCGTACGCCGTAGCCGAACGCCGCGACCTTGACCAGGGGGCCGCCGAAGGTGGAGGCGACGGTCGTCGACAGTGCCGAGGCGTTCGACGTGACCTCCTGGACGTCCGACGCGATCGCGTCGACCCGGTCGATCTGGGTCTGTGCGGAGCGCACCGCCACGGAGGCGTCGGCCAGCAGCGGGACTGCCTGGTCGGTCACGTCCGCCACCAGCTTGGTGGTCGCCTTGAGCGTCTGGGCCAGTCTCGCCAGTGCGACGGCGAGGAAGGAGACCAGGATCGCCCAGAAGACGGCCACGAGAATCCCGGCCACCTCTCCACCGGACACCGTGTGCACCCGCTCCCTAGAACGTGCCTGAACATCGAAAAGTCGTCTCCCGAGCCTATCGCGCCGGGGCCGCCGGTCCGTACCGGATTAGGGGCCGAGCGCACCGGAGTTGCACGAGGCGTGCACACCGCGGGTGCACGGGCTCCGTACGCACCGGGTACGCGCGCGTGCGCGTCGCGTCAACTCCCGCTCCCCGCCGCCGAGTCCGGCCCGGACATGCGACGGCCCGCCGTCCCGGCCGCCCGAAGGGGCGGGGGACGACGGGCCGATGCGCTGTGGTGCTACGTCCGCCGAAGGAGGATCAACGGGCGTAGTACTCGACGACGAGCTGCTCGTCGCAGATCACCGGGATCTCCTTGCGGTTCGGCTCACGGTCCAGGCGGAACGCCAGGGCCTTGAGGTTCACCTGGAGGTAGCGCGGGGTCTCACCCTCGGGGGCGAAGCCACCCTCGCGGGCGATCTCGAACAGCGGCTTCTGACGGCTGCGCTCGCGGACCATCACGACGTCGTCGGGACGGACGCGGAACGACGGCTTGTCGACCTTCTGGCCGTTGACCTCGATGTGGCCGTGGACGACCATCTGGCGGGCCTGGTAGATCGTGCGGGCGATGCCCGAACGCAGGACCAGCGCGTCGAGACGACGCTCCAGCTCGATGATCAGGGCCTCACCGGTCTTGCCCTGCACCTTGGAGGCACGCTCGTAGGCACGGACCAGCTGACGCTCGGAGACGTCGTACTGAGCACGCAGACGCTGCTTCTCCAGCAGACGGACCTTGTAGTCCGAGTTCTGCTTGCGGCCACGGCCGTGCTCGCCCGGCGGGTAGGGGCGGGCCTCGAAGTACTTGACGGCCTTCGGGGTCAGCGCGATGCCGAGGGCACGCGACTTCTTGACCTTGGGGCGGGACTGGTTCGCCATGAACCAAACACCTCGTGTTTCTGGATGGAATCGGCTTCACCAGGGTTAGGGGAGGTCGCATCCGCAGCCGGGGAAACCCTGCGGGTCCGCGTGGGACCTGCCGGGCAGCCGCTCCCCTGGTCTGGGCACATACGTGCAGCACGCGAGTGGCCCACCGACCTGTCTCCGGGCTACCGGGAGGTGGTGGGCTGCCCGCGACACCGTTCGACGGTGCGCGACGCTCCTGGATCCCCGTGCCGTACGGCGATGGGGTTCCGGCTGGATGTCCCGCTCTGGTGGTGCCGGCCCCTCATTTCTGAGGTACCGGACACGGGACGCAGCGCTTCGCGTAAGTCTACAGGGTGCGGGGTAGCGCCCTCGACCCCCGCCCGGCCGCCCGCGCGGGCGTCAGGACTGTCGTCTGCCGAGGTGCTTGCGGGTCCACTCCACCGCGTCCGCGTAGCGCGTCTCCGCGCCGTGCCGGGTCGGGCTGTAGTACTCGCGGTCCTTGATGGCGTCCGGGGCGTACTGCTGGGCGGCGATGCCCTCCGGCAGGTCGTGCGGATACACATAGCCCTGGGCGTGGCCGAGCTTGGCCGCGCCCTTGTAGTGCCCGTCGCGCAGATGCGGGGGCACGGATCCGGCGAGGCCCGCCCGGACGTCCGCCATGGCAGCCCCGATCGCCGTGGTCGCCGAGTTGGACTTGGGGGCCAGCGCGAGGGCGATGGTGGCGTGGCTGAGGGTGAGGGCGGCCTCCGGGAAGCCGATCATGGCGACGGCCTGCGCGGCGGCGACGGCGATCGGCAGCGCGTTCGGATCGGCGAGACCGATGTCCTCGCTCGCGGAGATCATGAGGCGGCGGGCGATGAAGCGGGGGTCCTCACCGGCCTCGATCATCCGGGCCAGATAGTGCAGGGCCGCGTCCACGTCGGAGCCGCGGATCGACTTGATGAGGGCGCTCGCCACGTCGTAGTGCTGGTCGCCGTCCCGGTCGTACTTCACCGCTGCGCGGTCGACCGTCTCCTCCAGCGTGGTGAGAGCGATCTCCGTCTCGCCCTTGTCGAGGGCGGCGCCGGCCGCGGCCTCCAGGGCGGTCAGGGCGCGGCGGGCGTCGCCGCCCGCGATGCGCAGCAGATGGGACTCGGTGTCCTCGGGCACGGTGACGGCGCCGGTCAGGCCCCGCTCGTCGGTCAGGGCCCGACGCAGCAGACCGCGCACATCGTCGTCCGTGAGCGGTTCCAGGGTGAGCAGCAGGGAGCGGGACAGCAGCGGGGAGATCACCGAGAAGTACGGGTTCTCCGTGGTCGCCGCGATGAGCGTCACCCAGCGGTTCTCGACGGCCGGGAGCAGGGAGTCCTGCTGGGCCTTGCTGAAGCGGTGGATCTCGTCCAGGAAGAGGACGGTCTCCTTGCCGAAGCCGCCGCTCGCGCGCCGGGCGCCGTCGATGACCGCGCGGACCTCCTTCACGCCCGCGGTGATCGCCGACAGCTCGACGAAGCGCTTGTTGGTGGCCTTGGAGACGACATACGCCAGTGTCGTCTTGCCGGTGCCGGGCGGGCCCCAGAGGATCACCGAGGAGGGCCCGGCGGGCCCGCCGTTGCCCTCGCCCACCAGTCTGCGCAGCGGTGATCCCGGCTTGAGCAGGTGCTGCTGGCCCACCACCTCGTCGAGGGTGCGCGGGCGCATACGGACCGCCAGGGGACTCGCGGCCGGGTCCTTCTCCTGGCGTTCTTCTGCGGCGGCGGTGAACAGGTCGGGTTCCACGCTGAAACCCTATGTCACGCCACTGACAATGCCGCCGCGCCCGGGGGCGGTGCGGACCCCGGCCAGGAACCCGGGTCAGGCCCAGAGCTGGCTGCCCCACCGGGTCAGGATGAGCATCGCGATGATGCCGACGTGGGTGACCGGCAGGATCCAGGTGAACTCGCCGAGGAAGTTCTTCACGGGGCGCGGCGCGGGCAGGAAGTCGTTGCGGACGTTGAACGAGGTGACGTACCAGAACATGGTGATCGTGGCGACCCAGGCCAGCGAGCACCACAGGCACAGCGCGTTGATCCGGTACAGCGACTGGAACTGCAGCCAGGTGCAGAAACCCACGCCGAACAGCGTGCCGAAGTTGAAGGTCAGCCAGTACCAGCGGGGGAAGCGGACCCGGGTGAGCAGGCTCATGCCGACGCAGATGACGATGCCGTAGCAGACGAGGCCGAGCATCGGGTTGGGGAAGCCGAACGCGCCGGCCTGCTTGCTCTCCATGACGCTGCCGCAGGAGATGATCGGGTTGATGCTGCAGCTGGGGGTGAACGTGTTACCGCTCACCTTGCCCTCGAGGATCTTGAACTTGTCGAGCGTGATGACCCACGCGGCGAGCAGGCCGGCCGCGCCGGTGATCACGAGCAGCAGGGCGAACGCGCGGCTGCCGCCGACCGTCCGGGGGGCGTCCGCACGTTCCGGCTCGATGTGTCCGGTGGAGACGTCCTGCACTGTCGTCTTGGTCATCACGCCGATTCCGATGCTCGGGGTTGGATCTGCGGGCTCAGGTCATTGTGCCGCACACGGCCTGTGTCCACCGTTCGATGGACATAAGGAAGTACGCACGGTCGTCGCGGAACGTTCGGTTCAGGCCGAGGCTCTTGGCCATGACCAGAAACACGAACGGACTCGCGGTGGAGGTACGCGGGCTGCGCAAGCAGTACGGGGACGTCACCGCGGTCGACGGGATCGATCTCGCGATCCGCCGGGGCGAGGTGTTCGGCCTGCCCGGGCCCAATGGGGCGGGCAAGACCACCACCGTGGAGATCCTCCAGGGCAATCGTGACCGGGACGGGGGCGAGGTGTCCGTGCTCGGGGCGGACCCGGCGAGCGCCCCGCGCGCGTGGCGCTCGAAAATAGGCATCGTCTGGCAGGACGAATCGGCGCCTGCTGAGTTGACGGTCCGCGAGACCGTACGGCATTTCGCCCGCTACTATCCCCGGCCGCGCGACCCCGAGAAGGTCATCGGGCAGGTGGGACTCCAGGAGAAGGCGGACAGCCGGATCAAGGGGCTGTCGGGCGGGCAGCGCCGCCGTCTCGACGTGGCGCTCGGCGTGATCGGCGACCCGGAGCTGCTGCTCCTGGACGAACCGACGACCGATGACCACGACGGCCGTACGGACCCGGACGGCAGACACCGCCGGGCGGCTGCCCGGGGCCTGGGTGCTCGGACTGCACCGGGGCGCCCTGGAGATCAAGCAGTTCTTCCGGCAGCGCGAGCAGGTGGTGTTCACCTTCGCCTTCCCGGTCGTGTTCCTGTTCCTCTTCGCGTCGATCTTCCACGACGCCCTGCGCGGCTCCGGGGTCACCGCCTCCCAGCTGTATGTGCCCGCGATGATGGCCTCGGGCATCATGCCGACGAGTTTCCAGTCCCTGGGGATCTCCATCGCGGTGGAACGCGACGAGAAGGTCCTGCGCAGGCTGCGCGGCACCCCCATGCCCCGACGGCGTACTTCCTGGGGAAGATCTGGCCCGTCCTGTTCACCGGTGTGCTGGAGACGGCGATCCTGCTGCTGGTCGGGACCACCCTGTACGGCGTCGATCTGCCGTCGGACGCCGGGAAGTGGTTCGACTTCGGCTGGATCTTCGTGCTCGGGCTGACCGCGTGCGCACTGCTCGGCATCGCGATCAGCTCCGTACCCAGGTCCGCCAGGAGCGCCAGTTCGGTGGTCGTCCTGCCCTTCCTGGTGGTGCAGTTCATCTCCGGGGTGTACATCTCCGTCGACAACATCCCCGACTGGATGCTGAACATCGGCGCCCTGTTCCCGTTGAAGTGGCTGTGCCAGGGACTGCGGGGGGTGTTCCTGCCCGACTCGGCGAAGGTGCTGGAGCAGGCGGGGAGCTGGGAGTTCGGGCGGATCGCCCTGGTGCTCGCCGCCTGGTGCGTCGGAGGATTGGCGCTGTGTCTGCTGACGTTCCGCTGGAAGGACGGGCGCGGGGGATGACCGAGCCCGGCACGGCCCGAGAGAGAACCGATCCGGGCGCCGCGCACGCCGGGATCGGACGGCGCCTGTTCACCGAGGAGTCGACGGTGAAGACCCGTCTGCTGCGGGTCTTCGGACGGCTCGGGGTGGACGACAGAAAGGCGGCGGTCACCAGCGCGATGCGGAACGGGCTGCTCGCCCCCTGACCACGCCAGGACGCCGACCGGCACGATGCCGCGCGGGGCGCGGCGGTGCGGGAAGGGCCCTGGGCAGCGCCTGCCCAGGGCCCTTGCGCGTCGGTGTCGTACCCGGTCAGCCCAGCCGGGACTCCAGCTCCGCCACGATCTCGTTCACCCCGACCGCCGTCTGCTCGCCGGACTCCATGTCCTTGAGCTGGACGACACCCTCGGCCAGATCGCGCTCGCCGGCCACGATCGTGTAGCGGGCGCCGCTGCGGTTGGCGTTCTTCATCGCGCCCTTGAGGCCCTTGCCACCGTACGCGAAGTCCGCCGCGACACCGAGCTTGCGCAGCTCGGTGATCTTGCCGAAGAGGATCCGGCGGGCCTCCTCGCCCAGCGGGACCGCGAACACGCTGGTGGACGCGGGCAGTTGGAGCTCGATGCCCTCGGCCTCCAGCGCGAGCACCGTACGGTCGACGCCCAGCGCCCAGCCCACGGACGGCAGCGCGGGACCGCCGATCATCTCCGAGAGGCCGTCGTAGCGTCCGCCGCCGCCCACCGCGGACTGGGAGCCCAGACCGTCGTGGACGAACTCGAAGGTGGTCCGCGTGTAGTAGTCCAGGCCACGCACCAGCTTCGGGTCGTCCTCGAAGGACACGCCCGCCGCGGTGATCAGCTCACGGACCTCCTCGTGGTACGCCTTGCACGCGTCGCACAGGTAGTCACGCAGCAGCGGGGCACCGGTCAGCTGCTTCTGGACCGACTCGCGCTTGTCGTCGAGAACCCGCAGCGGGTTGATGTCGACGCGGCGGCGCGTGTCCTCGTCCAGGTCCAGGCCGCGCAGGAAGTCCTGGAGGGCCGCGCGGTAGACCGGGCGGCACTCCTTGTCGCCCAGGCTGTTGAGCAGGATGCGGAAGTCGCGCAGGCCGAGCGAACGGTAGGCCTGGTCGGCCAGGATGATCAGCTCGGCGTCCAGGGCCGGATCCTCGGCGCCGATCGCCTCGGCGCCCACCTGCGAGAAGTGGCGGTAACGCCCCTTCTGCGGGCGCTCGTAGCGGTAGTACGAGCCCGAGTACCAGAGCTTGACCGGGAGGTTGCCCGTCTTGTGCAGGTTGGCCTCCAGGGCGGCGCGCAGCACGGAGGCCGTGCCCTCGGGGCGCAGGGCGAGCCTGTCGCCGCCCTTGGTCTCGAAGGCGTACATCTCCTTCGTCACGATGTCGGTGGACTCACCCACGCCGCGCGCGAACAGCTCCACGCTCTCGAAGCCGGGGGTCTCGATGTAGCCGTAGCCGGAGTTGCGCAGCGGAGCGGCGATCGCCTCGCGGACGGCGAGGTACTCGGCGGAATCCGGCGGGATCAGGTCGTACGTGCCCTTGGGGGCCTTGAAGGTGCTCACGAAGGTCTCGTCACATTCCTCGTCGGGGAGCGTCCACATCCGCTCCCGGGCCGGCGGCCACCTGCCGCAGATAGGGGTTGGTGGCGCGCTCCTGGCCGATGGTCGTCTGGGGGCCGTGGCCGGACAGCACCACGGTCGAGTCGTCGAGCGGCAGGCACACGCGAGCCAGCGAGTCGAGCATCTCGGCCATGTCACCGCCGGGCAGGTCGGTGCGTCCGATGGAGCCGGCGAACAGCAGGTCGCCCGAGAAGAAGATCGGCGGGATGTCCGCCGCCTCGGGCATGCCGAAGGTCACCGACCCCTTGGTATGGCCGGGCGCGTGCGCGACGGACAGCTCCAGACCGGCCAGTTCCAGCTTCGCGCCGTCGGTCAGCTCCTTGACGTCGCCGGGCTCGCCCACGGTCAGTTCGCCCATCAGCGGCATCCCGATGGACCGTCCGAGCGCCTTCTCCGGGTCGCTCATCATGTACCGGTCCTCGGGGTGGATCCAGGCCGGCACATCGTGCGCGCCGCACACCGGGACGACCGAGGCCACATGGTCGATGTGGCCATGAGTGAGGACGACGGCGACGGGCTTGAGCCGATGTTTCCGGAGCAGCTCCTCGACTCCCTGGGCGGCCTGGTGGCCCGGGTCGATGATCACGCACTCCTCACCCGCGGCGGGGGCGACCAGGTAACAGTTGGTCCCCCAGGCCCCGGCGGGGAACCCGGCAATCAGCACGATCGTCCTTAGTTGTGTCGTACGGAGAGTGACTGTTTCGCGGTCAGAGCCTACCGGCGCTGCCGATTCCTCAGCGAACCCATATACGGTACGGGGCACACGCACGCGGAGGACACACCAGACGCACGCGTACCGGTCGGCGTACGAGACGCATGAGGAGACAACCCCGTGGTCACCCAGGAACAGCGGCGGCGGCAGCTCGCCCGGGAGAAGTTCTTGCGGCAGCAGCAGCGACGTACGGACGCACGGCGCAAGTCGCGCGTGCGCAATTCGGTGGTGGGCGCCGTCCTCGGGGTGGTGGTGGTCGGCAGCCTGGTGTCCTACACGGCTGGGGTCTTCAGCAGTGACGACAAGAAGGCCAACGCGAGCGCGGAGGTGTCCCCGAGCGCCTCGGCGACCAGCAAGGCGCCGGACCCCTGCGCGAAGCCGGCGGCCGGCTCGGTGAAGAAGCTGAGCTGGAAGAAGGAGCCGGCGATGACGATCGACGCGTCGGCGAAGTACTCGATGAAGCTCGCCACGACGTGCGGCGACATCGACATCGATCTGAAGACGGCGGCGGCCCCGCACACGGTGAACTCGTTCGACTTCCTGGCGGGCAAGGGCTTCTTCGATCACACGAAGTGCCACCGCCTGGTCCCGAGCGGGATCTACGTGCTCCAGTGCGGCGACCCGACGGGCACCGGCACCGGCGGACCCGGCTACACGATCCCGGACGAGAACCTGAAGGACAAGAGCCTCAAGGGGAACGTGTACCCGGCGGGCACCGTGGCGATGGCCAACCAGTACAACGCGCAGACCCAGCAGGGCCGCAACAGCGGCAGCAGCCAGTTCTTCCTAGTCTACCAGGACAGTCCGCTGCCGCCGGACTACACGCCGTTCGGCACTGTCTCCAGTGCGGGCATGAAGGTACTGAAGAAGATTGCGGCCGCCGGTGCCCAGCCCGCGGATCCCACGACGGGCAACACCGCACCGAACGCAACTGTCGTGATCAACAAGGCGACGGTGACGAAATCCTGACCGCCAACTGCGGAATTTCGGTCGCGCGGGATGCGGACAGCCGCCCCGCCGGTCGCCTATGTTGGCGGTGACGAAACTGTGGACGATGCCCGGGGGTGCTGAGGCCCCCCGCAGGCATCATGTGGAGGAGGCGCTGTGAGCAGCGACCCGTGGGGCCGCGTCGACGAGACGGGGACCGTGTACGTGCGTACGGCCGACGGCGAGCAGGTTGTCGGATCGTGGGCGGCCGGCTCCCCCGAGGAGGCGCTTGCCTACTTCGAGCGCAAGTACGAGGGCCTGGTGGTCGAGATCGGCCTCCTCGAGAAGCGAGTGCAGACCACCGATCTGTCGGCGAAGGACGCCCAGGCTGCGATCGGCCATCTGCGGGAACAGGTGGACGCCCACCACGCGGTCGGCGACCTGGCGTCGCTGCGGACCCGTCTGGACAAGCTCGTGGAGACCGTCGAGACGCGCCGTGAGGAGCGCAAGGCACAGCGGGCCCGGCAGTCCGACGAGGCACGCCACTCGAAGGAGGCGCTGGTCGTCGAGGCCGAGGAGCTGGCCCAGTCCGACCAGTGGCGGGCCGCCGGTGAGCGGCTGCGGGCGCTGGTGGACACCTGGAAGGGGCTGCCGCGGCTCGACCGCAAGTCGGACGACGAGCTGTGGCACCGCTTCTCGCACGCCCGCTCGGCGTTCTCCAAGCGGCGCAAGGCACACTTCGCGCAGCTCGACGCGCAGCGCGAGGACGCCCGCAAGATCAAGGAGAAGCTGGTCGCCGAGGCCGAGGGGCTGTCGGCCTCGACGGACTGGGGTCCGACGGCGGCGCGCTACCGCGAGCTGATGGCCGACTGGAAGGCGGCGGGCCGCGCCCAGCGCGAGCACGAGGACGACCTGTGGAACCGCTTCCGCGGCGCCCAGGACGTGTTCTTCGCCGCCCGCAGCTCGGTCTTCGCGGAGCGCGACGCCGAGCAGGCCGAGAACCTCAAGCTCAAGGAGGAGCTGGCCGAGGAGGCGGAGAAGCTGCTGCCGATCACGGACCTCAAGGCCTCCCGTGCCGCCTTCCGCTCGATCAACGAGCGGTGGGAGGCCATCGGGCATGTGCCGCGCGACGCCCGGTCGCGGGTCGAGGGCCGGATGCACTCGGTCGAGCGGTCCATCCAGGAGGCCGAAGAGGCCGAGTGGCGGCGTACGAACCCGGAGGCCCGGGCGCGTGCCGAGGGCCTGACCGGTCAGCTGCAGGCCGCCGTGGACAAGCTGAGGGGCCAGATCGAGCAGGCTCGGGCCCAGGGCAACAACGCGAAGGCCGAGAAGCTGGAGCGGGAGCTGGAGGGCCGCCAGGCGCTCCTGGACCAGGCCCTGAAGGGTCTCCAGGAGTTCGGCGGCTGACACAGCCACGGAAAGGGGGCTCCCGTACGGTGCGTACGGGAGCCCCCTTTCCGTGTGCGGGGCCGGTTCTGCCGGTCCGTCCCGGTCGCTTTCGGCTGGTCAGTCCGACGGCCTGCGGGCCGACGTCACGCGGTAGACGTCGTACACGCCCTCGACGCCCCGTACGGCCTTCAGTACATGGCCCAGGTGTTTCGGGTCGCCCATCTCGAAGGTGAAGCGGGAGGTGGCGACCCGGTCGCGGGACGTCTGCACCGCGGCCGAGAGGATGTTGACGTGCTGGTCGGACAGGACCCGGGTCACGTCGGAGAGCAGCCGCGAGCGGTCCAGCGCCTCCACCTGGATCGCCACCAGGAAGACGGACGACTGGGTCGGGGCCCACTCCACGTCGAGGATGCGTTCGGGCTCGCGCGACAGTGACTCGACGTTCACACAGTCGGTGCGGTGAACCGATACGCCGCTGCCGCGGGTGACGAAGCCGATGATGGGGTCGCCGGGGACGGGCGTACAGCAGCGGGCCAGTTTGACCCAGACGTCCTCGACGCCCTTGACGACCACGCCGGGGTCCTGGCTGCGGCGCCGCTTGCGGCCGCGGCTGCGGGTCGGCGGGACGGCCTCGTCGATCTCCTCGGTGGCGGCCTCCTCGCCGCCGAGTGCCTGCACCAGCTTCTGCACGACGTTCTGCGCCGCGACATGGCCCTCGCCGATCGCCGCGTACAGCGACGAGATGTCGGGGTAGCGCATCTCGTGGGCGAGGGTCACGAGCGAGTCGCCGGTCAGGATGCGCTGGATGGGCAGGTTCTGCTTGCGCATGGCCCGCGCGATGGAGTCCTTGCCCTGCTCGATCGCCTCGTCGCGCCGCTCCTTGGAGAACCACGCCCGGATCTTGTTGCGGGCGCGCGGCGACTTCACGAAGCCGAGCCAGTCGCGGGACGGGCCCGCGCCGGGTGCCTTGGAGGTGAAGACCTCCACCAAGTCGCCGTTGTCCAGGGTGGATTCGAGCGGCACCAGGCGGCCGTTGACCCGGGCCCCGATCGTCCGGTGGCCGACCTCGGTGTGGACCGCGTACGCGAAGTCCACCGGGGTGGCCCCGGCCGGCAGCGCTATGACGTCGCCCTTCGGGGTGAAGACGAAGACCTCGTTGCGCGACAGGTCGAAGCGCAGGGACTCGAGGAACTCGCTCGGGTCCTCGGTCTCCTTCTGCCAGTCGAGCAACTGCCGCAGCCACGCCATGTCGTTGACGGCGTCGTGGTCCTTGGCGTTCTTGGTGCTCGAACGGGGCGCGTCTGTACGGACCTTGGAGGCGCCCGCGACGGCCTCCTGCTTGTACTTCCAGTGCGCGGCGATGCCGTACTCGGCGCGGCGGTGCATGTCGAACGTGCGGATCTGCAGTTCGACGGGCTTGCCGTTGGGACCGATCACCGTCGTGTGCAGCGACTGGTACATGTTGAACTTGGGCATCGCGATGTAGTCCTTGAACCGCCCCGGAACCGGGTTCCAGCGGGCGTGGACCGTGCCCAGTGCCGCATAGCAGTCGCGGACGGTGTCGACGAGGACGCGGATCCCGACCAGGTCGTAGATCTCCGCGAAGTCACGGCCGCGGACGATCATCTTCTGGTAGACGCTGTAGTAGTGCTTGGGCCGGCCGGTGACCGTCGCCTTGATCCGGGCGGCGCGCAGATCGCCCTGGACCTCGTCGGTCACTATCGCCAGATACTCGTCGCGCTTGGGCGCGCGCTCGGCGACCAGCCGGACGATCTCGTCGTACATCTTGGGGTAGAGGATCGCGAAGGCGAGGTCCTCCAGCTCCCACTTGATGGTGTTCATGCCCAGGCGGTGGGCGAGCGGCGCGTAGATCTCCAGGGTCTCGCGCGCCTTCTTCTCCTGCTTCTCGCGCTTGAGATAGCGCATGGTGCGCATGTTGTGCAGACGGTCGGCCAGCTTGATGACCAGGACGCGGGGGTCCTTGGCCATGGCGACGACCATCTTGCGTACGGTCTCGGCCTGCGCGGCCTCGCCGAACTTGACCTTGTCGAGCTTGGTGACGCCGTCCACCAGGAGGGCCACGGTGTCGCCGAAGTCGCGGCGCAGCTGGTCCAGGCCGTACTCGGTGTCCTCGACGGTGTCGTGCAGCAGGCCCGCCATCAGGGTGGCCGGGTCCATGCCCAGCTCGGCGAGGATCGTGGTCACCGCGAGCGGGTGGGTGATGTAGGGGTCGCCGCTCTTGCGCTTCTGGCCGCGATGCCAGCGCTCGGCGACCTGGTAGGCGCGCTCGATCTGGCGGAGCGTCGAGTTCTCGATCTTCGGGTCGTTGCTGCGTACTATCCGCAGCAACGGCTCCAGGACCGGGTTGTACGGGTTGGCGCGCTGGACGCCGAGGCGGGCGAGGCGGGCGCGGACCCGGTTGGAGGAGCCGGAGCGGGCGGACGGGGCCGGAGCGGGACGGACCGCGGGAGTGCGCTCGGCGGGGGCCGGCTTGGGCCGCGGCCGCTCGGCGGCCGGCTCGACCGGCGCCGACTGGGCGTGCTCCACAGGCCCGTGCGGGGCGTCCTTCGCGCTGCGCGCGGGCTGGGCCGCGGCCTTCGACGACGGGTCGGGCTTGGCGGCGGTCAGGTGCTGGGCCTCGTCTGGCAAGAGGGCTCCTCGTGCGCGATCCGGGTCCCCCAGTCAGGCTCCGGAAACCCCATGGTAGCGATCCCGGGCTCCGGGCTCGCCCTCAGGCCGATGGGACGGCCTGACACCGGGGAAACGTATGAGGCGGGCGCCGGATTCCTCCGGGCCCGCCTCGCGGTGTACTGCGGCCTTCCACGGCCTTGCGCGGGGGTGTCCCGCACGGGTGCCGGACCTGACCGAGACCTGTCCTCGACGGGTCTCAGATCTGAAGGAGCGCCTCCAGGGGCGCACCGGCGAGGGCCGGTTCCAGCCGGGCACGGCCGCCCAGGAACCCCAGCTCCATGAGCACGGACACCCCGGCGACCTCGGCGCCCGCCCGGCGGATGAGCTGGAGCGAGGCCTCGGCAGTGCCGCCGGTGGCGAGAACGTCGTCGACGACCATCACGCGGTCGCCCGCGCTCAGGTCCTCGGCGTGTACCTCGATCTCCGCGGAGCCGTACTCCAGGTCGTAGGCCTGGCGCAGGGTGGCTCCGGGGAGCTTGCCCGCCTTGCGGACCGGGATGAAGCCGACGCCCGCGCGGACGGCGACCGGGGCGCCCAGGATGAACCCGCGGGCCTCCAGGCCGACGATCTTCGTCGCGCTGTGCCGCACCACGAGGTCCGCCAGGGCGTCGGTCAGCGCGGTGAAGGCCGCCGGATCCGACAGGAGCGGGGTGATGTCCTTGAACATCACGCCCGGCTCCGGGTGGTCGGGCACATCGCGGATGCGGCTGAGCAGAAGGTGCTTTATGTCGGTGGTGTCGGTCATCGACGCTTTCCTGAGGGTCGGCCGCGGCCGCGGCCACGGGACGCGGGCTGGTGGCGCTGGCCGACGACGGCGGGGGTGGCGTCCTGCGGCTCGTCGCCGCCCTGCGTCTCGCCGATCTCGTCCTCGGCGGCGGCCTGGGCGCGCTTGGCCAGGACCCGCTTCCTGAGGGCCTTCATCTGCGGCTCGCGCTCCTTGAGGTCGGCGACGAGCGGCGTGGCGATGAAGATCGACGAGTAGGCACCGGCCGCGAGGCCGACGAACAGCGACAGCGAGATGTCGTTCAGCGTGCCGGCGCCGAGGAAGCCGCCGCCGATGAACAACAGGCCGGCCACCGGCAGCAGCGCCACCACCGTGGTGTTGATGGAGCGGACCAGGGTGCTGTTGATCGAGCGGTTGGCGATGTCGCTGTAGGTCCAGCGGGTCTGCTTGGTGAGGTCCTTCGTCTGCTCCTTGAGGCTGTCGAAGACGACGACCGTGTCGTAGAGCGAGTAACCGAGGATCGTCAGCAGACCGATCACCGTACCGGGCGTCACCTCGAAGCCGACGAGGGCGTAGATACCGGTCGTGATGGTGATGTCGTGGATCAGCGCGACCAGGGCCGCCAGCGCCATCCGCCACTCGAAGGCGATCGCCAGATAGATCACCACAAGCACCATGAAGATCCCGAGGCCCTGCCAGGCCTTGCTGGCGATCTGCTCACCCCAGCTGGGGCCGACCAGGTCGGCGTTGATCTGCTCGGAGCCGACCTTCAGGTCCTTGGCCAGCGTGTCCTTGATCTGGTCGGACTTGTCGGTGTCGATCCCCGCGACCTGGATGCGCAGGCCGCCCGTGCCGAGCTTCTGCACGACGGCGGGGTGACCGGAGGCGTCCTGGGCGTAGGTCTCGGCCTGGGCCACCGAGACGCTCGTCTTCGGGGTGGTGAAGATCGCTCCACCCTGGAACTCGATGCCCATGTTCAGACCGCGCACCGTCAGGCCCAGGATGGCCGTGATGGTGATCAGGATCGAGATGCCGTACCAGAGCTTGCGGTTGGCGACGAAGTCGTAACCGACCTCGCCTCGGTGGAGCCGGGCGCCGAGGTTGCCGAGCTTCGACATCTCTCACGCCTCCTTCGGGTCGACGGGGGCGGAGGGACGACGGGTGCGCCGCAGCGGCGGCTTGGCGCCGAGGCGCTTGGGGTCGAGGCCGGACCAGCTGTGTCCGCTCGCGAAGAAGGTACGGCGGGCGAGGATCGTCATCAGCGGCTTGGTGAACAGGAAGACGACGACGACGTCGAGGACCGTGGTCAGACCCAGCGTGAACGCGAAGCCCTGGACCTTGCCGACGGTGACGATGAACAGCACCGCGGCGGCAAGGAACGACACGAAGTCGGAGACCAGGATCGTGCGCCGGGCACGCGGCCAGGCACGCTCGACGGCGGGCCGCAGCGAGCGGCCCTCGCGGATCTCGTCCCGGATGCGTTCGAAGAACACGATGAAGGAGTCCGCGGTGATACCGATCGCGACGATGGCACCGCACACGGCGGGCAGGTTCAACGCGAAGTGGATCGTGGGGCCGAGCAGCGCCATGATCACGTACGTCAGGGTCGCGGACACCAGCAGGGACGCGACGGCCACGAGCGACAGACCGCGGTAGTAGACGACCAGGTAGATCACGACCAGGGCCAGACCGATCGCACCGGCGATGAGACCCGCCTGGAGCTGCTCGCCGCCGAGCGCCGCCGTCACCGTGGTCACGCTCGACTCCTTGAAGGTGAGCGGGAGCGCGCCGTAGGACAGCATGTTGGACAGGCTCTGGGCCTCGGTCTGGGTGAAGCTGCCGGAGATCTCCGCGTTGCCCCCGGTGATCGCCGTCTGGACGAACGGGTGGGAGACGACCTCGTCGTCCAGGACGATCGCGAACTCGTTCTGCGGGGAGCTGTTCTTGGACAGCTGGCTGGTGACGTCGGCGAACTTCTTCGAACCGGTGGAGTTGAAGTTCATCTGGACCTGCCAGCCGGCGGCACCCTGGGTGTCGAAGGCGGCCTGGGCCTTGCTGACCTCCGTGCCGTCGACCGCGACCGGACCGAGGATGAACTTGTTCCAGGTGTTGCCGTCCTTGCCGCAGGCGACGGTGGCGTCGCCGGGCTTGGCGCCCTTGCCGGCGGTGGCGCGCTGCTCGGGCTTGCTGCAGTCGAGGGCGGCGTACTGGGCCTGGAGCTTGCTCGCGTCACCGGACCCGCCGCTCGCGGACGGCGAGGGGCTGGCGGCGTTGGCGGCCGCGGAACCCGCGGCGGAGGGGGTGGCGGAGCCGGCCGACGATGTGGCGGAGCCGGTCGCCGACGGGGTGGCCGAGCCGGCCTTCAGCGCGTCGGTGACGGGGCGGCCCTGCGTGGTGGCGGAGGCCGACGGAGAGGTGGTGGAGCCCGCCGTCGGGGTGGCGGCCTTGCCCGTGCTGGTGCTGCCCGCCTTGGCGCTGCTCGACGCGCTCGGCTTGGCGCTGCCGCCCGTGCTCGGGCTGGCGCTCGGGCTTGCCGGGGTGGGGGCGCCGGAGGCCTCACGCTGCAGGACCGGGCGGAAGTAGAGCTTCGCCGTGGTGCCGACCTGCTCCCGGGCCTCCGTGGAGTTCATCCCCCGGGGGATGTTGACGATGATGTTGCGATCGCCCTGGGTCTGCACCTCCGCCTCGGACACGCCCAGACCGTTGACACGGCGGTTCATGATCTCGACCGCGGTGTCCATGTTGGTCTTGTTGATCGCGTTGGGCTGCCCGGGTTCGTTGACCGCCGTCAGCGTGATGCTGGTGCCGCCGGCGAGGTCGATGCCGAGACGCGGAGTGGTGTGCCCGGAGGCGAACATTCCCCCGGTGAGCGCCGCGATGGCGATCAGGATGAGGGCCAGCGAGCGCCCCGGCCTGCTCTGGGCGCTCGCGCTCCGGCCCTTCTTCGGTGCTGCCACCTTCTCGTACTCCCTCTCGGGCCGGCCGGCGCCGGTCGGGCGCGCGGTCGGCCATGACATGGTGTCGGGACTCCGTGCGGGAACGACACGTCCCGGGAGGCATGCGGCGCGCGGGCTGCGCGCCGTGCTCCCGGGGCGTGACTACTTCGCGTCGGACTCGCCGTCGGTCTTCTTCGGCTCTGCTTCGTCGGCCTTCACGCCGGGCGTCTCGTCGGCAGCGTCGTCGGCCTTCGCGCCGGGCGTCTCGTCGGCAGCGTCGTCGGCCTTCGCGCCGGGCGTCTCGTCGGCAGCGTCCTTCTTGCCGAGGTCGACGGGCTTGTCGGCGGGGGCGTCGGCGGCGGGCTCGTCCGTCTCGGTGAGGGAGGAGACGTCGTCCGGCACGACGGCGCCGTCAGCCTTGAGGTCGTGCTCGATGCCGTGGACGATGCGGTTGTACTCGTCATCGGTCAGGACGGCGCCGATGGCGTTCTTCGCGAAGAGCAGATCCACCCCGGGGCCCGCGTCAACGAGGACCGTGTCCTCGTTGACCTCCTTGACCGTTGCGTACATGCCCCCGATGGTGCGGATGCCGGAGCCGGGCTGCATCTCGTTCCGCATGGTCGCGGCCTGCTGCTGCTTCTTCTTGGCCGAGCGCGTCATCAGGAACATGGCCGCGATGAGCACAATGAACGGGAGAAGGGTCAAGGTATTCACGGGACGGAAATCCTTCGCACGACCGCTCTGGCGGCGGCCTGGTGGATGGGAGTGGTCGGCACCGCCCGCGAGGGCGGCATCGGCGGAGTCTAAGCGAGTCCGCATGCATGGAACAACGCCCAGCATGGCACCCGGGTTCCTGCCCGCGCGAGTCCCGCGCCGTCACGCACCGAACAGGTCATGTTGTCCGTTTGACCCGGTCCTCGTCCCGGTTCCGCCGCCCGTCGGGGCGGTGAGGCCGAGGTGGGCCCAGGCGGCCGGCGTGGCCACTCGCCCCCGCGGGGTCCGGGCGAGCAGTCCCTCCCTGACCAGGAAGGGCTCGGCGACCTCCTCCACGGTCTCACGTTCCTCCCCCACTGCGACGGCGAGTGTGGAGAGTCCCACAGGACCCCCGCCGAACAGTTTGAGCAGGGCCTCCAGGACGGCCCGGTCCAGGCGGTCGAGGCCCCGCTCGTCCACCTCGTACACCCTGAGCGCCGCCGCGGAGATCTCGCGGGTGATCGCTCCGTCGGCCTTGACCTGCGCATAGTCCCGCACGCGGCGCAGCAGCCGGTTGGCGATACGGGGGGTGCCGCGGGAGCGTCCGGCGATCTCCGCCGCCCCGTCGGGGTCGATCTCGACGTCCAGCAGGCTCGCCGAACGGTGGATCACGCGCCGCAGCTCGGCGGGCTCGTAGTACTCCATGTGTGCCGTGAAGCCGAAGCGGTCGCGCAGCGGGGGCGGCAGCAGGCCCGCGCGCGTGGTGGCGCCGACCAGGGTGAACGGCGGCAGATCCAGGGGAATGGCGGTGGCGCCGGGGCCTTTGCCGACGATCACGTCGACCCGGAAGTCCTCCATCGCCATGTAGAGCATCTCCTCGGCGGGCCGGGACATGCGGTGAATCTCGTCGAGGAAGAGAACCTCGCCCTCCTGGAGGGAGGAGAGGATCGCGGCGAGGTCGCCGGCGTGCTGGATGGCGGGACCGCTGGTGATGCGGATGGGAGCGCCCATCTCGGCCGCGATGATCATCGAGAGCGTGGTCTTGCCGAGACCGGGGGCGCCGGACAGCAGGACATGGTCGGCGGTGGCTCCCCGGGCGCGTGCCGCGCGCAGCACGAGGTCGAGCTGCTCACGAACCTTCTCCTGGCCGATGAACTCGTCCAGGTCCTTGGGGCGCAGGGCGGCCTCGACGGCCTGGTCGTCACGGTCGGCGACAGAGCCCACCAGCCGCTCCGCGGCGGGGCCGGCGGACCCCTCGGCGGCGGGGGTGTCGGTCGTGTCGTCCCAGTTCATGGAGTGTGCCTCGCGGTCTCGTGGGGGCGCGGATGGGTCAGCGGGCGCGGTTCAGGGTCTGCAGGGCCGCCTTCAGGAGCGCGCCCACCTGGGGTGTGCCCGGGCCGGCCTCGGCCTGCGGGGCGACGGCGGCCACGGCCTCGTCCGCCTCGCGGGTCGCGTAGCCGAGGCCGATCAGGGCGCCGTGCAGCTGGTCGCGCCAGCCGGCGGTGACCGGCGCGCCGACCACGGGGGCGCCGATCGGCTCGCCCAGCCGGTCCCTCAGCTCCAGCAGCAGCTTCTGGGCACCCTTCTTGCCGATGCCGGGCACGGCCGTGAGGGCCTTCTCGTCGCCGGTGGCCACGGCGCGGCGCAGGGCGTCCGGGGTGTGGACGGCCAGCATCGCCTGGGCCAGGCGGGGGCCGACGCCGCTCGCGGTCTGGAGCAGCTCGAAGACCTGGCGCTCGTCGTCGTCCGCGAAGCCGTACAGCGTCAGCGAGTCCTCCCGGACGACCAGGGAGGTGGCGAGCCTGGTCGGCTGGCCCGTGCGGAGCCCGGAGAGGGTGTTCGGCGTGCATTGGACGGCGAGGCCGATGCCGCCCACCTCGACCACGGCGGAGTCCGGAGCGAGGGCGGCGACCGGGCCGCTGACGAAGGCGATCATGCGGTACGGCCTTTCGAGGCGTGCAGGGCTACGGCCTGCTGGAGTCGGTTCTGGGCGGGGGCGCGCCAGATGTGGCAGATGGCGAGCGCGAGGGCGTCCGCGGCGTCGGCGGGCTTCGGCGGCGCGTCCAGCCGCAGCAGCCTGGTGACCATGGCGCCGACCTGGGCCTTGTCGGCGCGTCCGGTGCCGGTGACGGCGGCCTTGACCTCGCTGGGGGTGTGCAGGGCGACGGGGATGCCGCGGCGGGTGGCACAGAGGATGGCGACGGCGCTGGCCTGGGCGGTGCCCATGACCGTCCGCACGTTGTGCTGGCTGAAGACGCGCTCCACGGCGACGAATTCCGGCCGGTGCTCGTCCAGCCAGTGCTCGATGCCCTGCTCGACGGCGACGAGGCGATGACCGAGGTCGGCGTCCGCCGGCGTACGCACGACACCGACGCCGAGCATCGTCAGCGGCCGACCGGGCACGCCCTCGACGACGGCGATGCCGCACCGCGTCAGTCCCGGGTCCACCCCCAGTACGCGCACCCCCGTGCCTCCCTTCGCTTCGCTCTCCCCAGGCCGCCGCCGGGCACTGCCCCCAGTTCGTGCAGGCTATCGGGTGCCACTGACAACGCCCGGCAAAGCGACGGGCCGACGGGTGGTGTCCCGTCGGCCCGGTCGGTTCGCGGCGGCTCTAGGCGTCGACCTTCTCCATGATCTCGTCGCTGACGTCGAAGTTGGCGAAGACGTTCTGCACGTCGTCGCTGTCCTCGAGCGCGTCGATCAGCTTGAAGATCTTCTTGGCGCCCTCTTCGTCGAGCTGGACCTGCATGGTCGGCACGAAGTCGGCCTCGGCGGAGTCGTAGTCGATCCCGGTGTCCTGGAGGGCACGGCGGACCGCCACCAGGTCGGTGGCCTCGCTGATCACCTCGAAGGACTCACCGAGGTCGTTGACCTCCTCGGCGCCCGCGTCGAGGACGGCACCCAGGACGTCGTCCTCGGTCAGCTCGCCCTTGGGGACCATCACGACGCCCTTGCGGTTGAACAGGTACGACACGGAGCCCGGGTCGGCCATGGAGCCGCCGTTGCGGGTCATGGCGACACGGACGTCCGAGGCGGCACGGTTGCGGTTGTCGGTGAGACACTCGATCAGCACCGCGACACCGTTCGGGCCGTAGCCCTCGTACATGATCGTCTCGTAGTCGGCACCGCCGGCCTCCAGGCCCGCGCCTCGCTTGACCGCCGAGTCGATGTTCTTGTTCGGGACCGACTGCTTCTTGGCCTTCTGGATGGCGTCGTAGAGAGTCGGGTTGCCCTCGGGGTCCGAGCCTCCCGTCCGGGCCGCGACCTCGATGTTCTTGATCAGCTTCGCGAAGAGCTTGCCGCGCTTGGCATCGATGACGGCCTTCTTGTGCTTCGTCGTGGCCCATTTAGAGTGGCCGGACATCTGCCTGTCTCCTTCGCGTAACCCATCTCTGTACGAACCCCAGAGATCCTACAAGGACTCCGGTGTCCGGTTGGCGCGCACCATATCGACGAACAGAGCGTGCACGCGGTGATCGCCGGTCAGCTCCGGGTGGAACGACGTTGCGAGTGCGTTTCCCTGACGTACGGCCACGATGTGACCGTCGTGCACGGCGAGCACCTCGGCCTGGGCACCCACGGACTCGACCCAGGGGGCCCGGATGAAGACGCCCTCTACAGGATCGCCCGCCACGCCCTCGACGTCGACCGCCGCCTCGAAGGACTCGTTCTGCCGTCCGAAGGCGTTGCGGCGCACGATCATGTCGATGCCGCCGATGGTCTCCTGACCGGAGCGCGGGTCGAGGATCTTGTCGGCGAGCATGATCATGCCCGCGCAGGTGCCGTAGACCGGCATGCCTCCGCGCACGCGCGCGCGGAGGGGTTCCATCACCCCGAAGAGGACGGCCAGCTTGGAGATGGTGGTGGACTCGCCGCCGGGGATGACGAGGCCGTCGACCTCGGCGAGTTCTTCGGGGCGCCGCACCGGCCTGGCCACGGCGTCGGCCGCGGCCAGGGCGATGAGGTGCTCCCGTACGTCGCCCTGGAGAGCCAGGACGCCTATGACGGGTGCGTCGGTCATGTACGTGGTGTCCTAAGTGAGGTCGGGCTGTGTCGTGCCGGGGTGCGGGTGCGTCTTACCAGCCGCGGTTGGCGTAGCGCTCGTTCTCCGGGAGGACGTCGCAGTTGATGCCGACCATGGCCTCACCGAGGTTGCGGGACGCGTCGGCGATGACCTTGGGGTCGTCGTAGAAGGTGGTGGCCTTCACGATGGCGGCGGCACGCTTGGCCGGGTCGCCGGACTTGAAGATGCCGGATCCGACGAACACGCCCTCGGCGCCGAGCTGGCGCATCAGCGCGGCGTCCGCGGGGGTGGCGACACCGCCGGCGGAGAACAGCACGACCGGGAGCTTGCCCAGCTCGGCGACCTCCTTGACCAGCTCGTACGGGGCGCGCAGCTCCTTGGCGGCGGCGTACAGCTCGTGGTTGTCGAAGCCGCGCAGCTTGGCGATCTCGTTCTTGATCTGACGCAGGTGGCGGACGGCCTCGACGACGTTGCCGGTGCCGGCCTCGCCCTTGGAGCGGATCATCGCGGCGCCCTCGGCGATGCGGCGCAGGGCCTCGCCCAGGTTGGTGGCGCCGCAGACGAACGGCGTGGTGAAGGCCCACTTGTCGGAGTGGTTGACCTCGTCGGCCGGGGTGAGGACCTCGGACTCGTCGATGTAGTCGACGCCGAGCGCCTGCAGCACCTGGGCCTCGACGAAGTGGCCGATCCGGGACTTGGCCATGACCGGGATGGACACGGCGTCGATGATGCCTTCGATCATGTCCGGGTCGGACATACGGGCCACGCCGCCGTCCTTGCGGATGTCGGCCGGGACCCGCTCCAGGGCCATGACGGCGACGGCGCCCGCGTCTTCGGCGATCTTCGCCTGCTCCGGCGTGACGACGTCCATGATCACGCCGCCCTTGAGCTGCTCGGCCATGCCGCGCTTGACGCGGGCCGTGCCGGTCTCGGGGGTCTGGGGGGTGGAGAGCGTGCTGGACACGGGTTCGACCTCACTCGGGAAAAAGGCTGATTTCTGCTGGACCGAGGAAACGCCGGGTGAACAGGCCACGGCAAGGGCCAATGGGGAGGCGGTGGATCGTTTTGGCTGACGGGGTGGGCCCGCGCCACCCCGTTCGGCGTGACCCGCAGGGCCCCGTACAGGACGGCCCACACCGCCCCCCTACGGCACGCGGGGCGCGCCCCCGGTCCCTCACACCGTCGAACGGTCCGTCAGCGCCACAGGGGGCTCGTCGTCCATCTCGAAGGCCATCGGGAAGGGGGCGTGACCGGCCAGCCGGAACCAGCGCACCTTGCGGTGGCGGCGCAACGCCCGGGCCGCGCGTACGGCATCGTTGTGGAACCTCCGGGCCATCGGCACCCGCCGCACAGCCTCGGTCAGCTCACGGGCCGCCGCCTCGCCGCCGGGCGCCTCCCGCACCGCCTCCACCTGCTGGGCCTCGCCGAACACGGCCCGCAGCGCCTGGCTGAGCTCGCTCTCGGCGACCTCCCGCTGCTCCTCCTCCGCCTGCCGGGCCGCGTGGGCGGCCTCGTACAGCACGATCGACGCGGCCGGGTCGAGCACCCCCGAGGTCGCCAGCTCCTGGGCGACGGAGGCCCGGCGCAGCAGCTGGGCGTCGAGCGCGGCGCGCGTCGCGTCGATGCGGGAGTGCAGCCGGTCGAGGCGGCCCGCGGTCCAGCTCAGATAGAGGCCGATCGCGACGAGGGCGACGAGGATCCAGATGAGGGTTGCGGTCACGGGCGGCAAGGCTACCGGGCGGCCCGCTCACCGGTGCCGTGTGCCGGACTCAGTCCCGGACCAGGCCCAGGCGGGCTCGCAGGCCCGTCCGCTCGTCCGTGGCCACCGCGGCCGTGCCGTCCGTCACCGTCTCGTAGACCGACAGGATGTCCGCACCGACCGTCGCCCAGTCGAAGCGCCGTACATGCGCGCTGCCGCGCGCCCGCAGCTCCGCGCGGCGCTCCGGGTCCGCGAGCAGTCGCAGGGCCGCGTCGGCGAGCGCGTCGGCGTCCTCGTTGGCGAACAGCTCACCGGCCGCCCCCTGGTCGAGCACCTGGGCGAAGGCGTCCAGATCGGAGGCGAGCACGGGCGCGCCCGCCGACATCGCCTCGACCAGGACGATCCCGAAGCTCTCGCCCCCGGTGTTGGGCGCCACGTACAGGTCGACGCTGCGCAGGAAGCGCGCCTTGTCCTCGTCGCTGATCATGCCGAGGAACTCAACGCGTGCACGCAGCTCGGCGGGGAGCGCCGCCACCGCCTCCTCCTCGTCACCGCGTCCGGCGACCAGAAGCCGGGTGTCCGGGCGCGCGGCCAGGATCTTCGGCAGGGCCTTCATGAGGACCGGCAGGCCCTTGCGGGGCTCGTCGATACGGCCTATGAAGCCGATGGTGTGGCCCGCGCCTCCCGCTCCGCCGGCCTCGACGGAGCCTCGCGCCTCGTCCGACCGCCATTCGGCCTTGGGTTCGGCCTTCGCGAAGAAGTCGACGTCCACGCCGTTCGGGATCACCACGGCGTCGCCGCCCAGGTGTTCGACGAGCGTGCGGCGCGCGTACTCGCTCACCGCGATGCGCGCGCTGATCTTCTCCAGGGCCGCCTGCAGGATCGAGTAGGCGGCGACCATCGCCCGCGAGCGCGGGTTGGAGGTGTGGAAGGTCGCCACGATCGGGCCCTGTGCCGCCCAGCAGGCCAGCAGGCCCAGCGACGGCGAGGCCGGCTCATGGATGTGGATCACGTCGAACGCGCCGTCGTGCAGCCAGCGCCGCACGCGGGCCGCGCTGAGGAAGCCGAAGTTCAGCCGGGCCACCGAGCCGTTGTACGGCACCGGGACCGCACGGCCGGCCGAGACGACGTAGGGCGGCAGCGGGGTCTCGTCGTCCGCCGGGGCGAGGACGGAGACCTCGTGCCCGAGGCGGATGAAGTACTCGGCCAGATCGCGGATGTGGAACTGGACGCCGCCCGGCACGTCCCAGGAGTACGGGCAGACGATGCCGATTCTCACTCCGCACCCTCCCGGGCGTCCTCGTTCCGGGGAGCCCCGCCGGGGTCCAGGTCCGCGAGCCACAAGCGCTGCAGCATGTGCCAGTCCTCCGGATGCTCGGCGATCCCCGTGGCGAAGGCGTCTGCCAGCGCCTGTGTCATGACAGACGCCTTCTCGGCCCGGGTACCTGTCTCGGGTACCTCGATCGGGGAATGCAGGCGGCCGCGCATCACGGGCGAGTCGTCGTACCAGAGCGTCACCGGCAGCAGCAGCGCACCGGTCTGCTGGGCGAGCAGTGCCGGTCCGGCCGGCATCCGCGCCGTCTCGCCGAAGAAGGTGACCTCGACGCCGGAGGCCGACAGATCGCGGTCGGCGACCAGACAGACGAGTCCGCCGTCGCGCAGCCGCCGGGCCAGGGTGCCGAACGCGGAGCCGCCGCTGTGCGGCAGCACCTCCATGCCGAGGCCCTCGCGGTACGCGACGAAGCGGTCGTAGAGCGTCTCGGGCTTGAGCCGCTCGGCGACCGTCGTGAACGGCGTGTTCAGCGCGGTGGTGACCCAGGCGCCCGCCAGGTCCCAGTTGGCCAGGTGCGGCAGCGCGAGGACGACGCCCTTGCCCGCGGCCAGTCCGTCGGTGAGGAAGTGCAGATCCTTGGGGTCGAAGCCGCCCCTGACGCGCTCCGGGCTCCAGGCCGGGAGCCGGAAGGACTCCATCCAGTAGCGCAGATACGAGCGCATGCCCGCCCGGGACAGTTCGGCGAGCCGCTCGGGGCTCGCGCCGGGCAGCACACGCGCGTAGTTGCTCTCGAGCCGCTGCACGCCCTTGCCGCGCTGTCTCCAGGCGGCGTCGGCAATGGTCCGGCCCAGCCGGGTGGCGACGGGCTCGGGCAGGGCCTTGACCGTGCCCCAGCCGAGTCCGTAGAGCCCGTCGGTGAGCCGTTCCCGCAGGCTGGTCACGTCGCCGCCTCGCTCTTGTGCACGTCGTTCACTGTGCCGCCCCGCTCCCGTGCGAGGCGCCCTGGTCCCGGTGGTCCTCCGCGGCCGCGTCCGCCTCGGCGGACTCCCGGCGGACCGTGACGACCCGCTGGACCAGCGTGATCAGGCTGCCGACGGCGACGATCCACAGCGCGATCGGCAGCAGCACCTGGATGCCCGGCACGCCGAACTTGTGCAGCCCCGCGAACCCGGCCGCGACCAGCGAGATGACCAGCCGCTCGGCGCGCTCGACGAGCCCGTTCACGGCGACGGGCAGACCGATCGACTCGCCTCGGGCCTTGGTGTACGACACCACCTGGCCGCTGGCCAGACAGAAGATCGAGACCGCGCACAGGACGTTGTCGTTGCCGTTGCCCGCGTACCACAGGGCGAAGCCGCCGAAGATCGCGCCGTCGGCGACCCGGTCGAGCGTGGAGTCCAGGAAGGCGCCCCAGCGGCTGGAGCGGCCGAGCTGGCGGGCCATGTTGCCGTCGACGAGGTCCGAGAACACGAACAGGGTGATGACGACCGTGCCCCAGAAGAACTCGCCCCGGGGGTAGAAGACCAGCGCGCCCGCGATCACCCCGGCGGTGCCGATGAGCGTGACCGTGTCGGGGCTCACGCCCCGGCGGATCAGAAACGCGGCGAACGGTGTGAGGACACGCGTGAAAAATGCACGCGCGTACTTGTTCAGCATGGCCTTCCCGACGGTCGGTGAGCCGCGCGGCCTCTGCTGGCCGCCGGCTGGCCCATCGTAGCCACGCGCGCGTGTGCGTGACGGCCGGGCACCCGCGGGCCCGTGTCACGTCCTGGTGGCACCGGGGCCACGGGGGCGCCGTGGGGGGCGCTCGCCTGCCCGGATGGCGGGATCCGGTCCTCCGTATGGACGCACCGTGACGGGAGTGCAAAGCTCGAAGACACCGCGGGCGTCACCGGAGCCGCCTACCGCACGCGGGTCCGCATGTCCGCGCCCACAGAGACCTCACCGTGCACGGGAGGCAAGGCCATGGGCGACAAGGCGAACGCGCACCCTGGAGCCGCCGGCAGGGCTACGGCGGCCGACCACCCCGCGTCCGTACGGAATGTGGTGCTGGTCGGCCACAGCGGATCCGGCAAGACGACATTGGTGGAGGCTCTCGCGCTGACCGCGGGAGCGGTGAACCGGGCGGGCCGCGTGGAGGACGGCGGCACCGTCTCCGACTACGACGAGATCGAGCACCGGCAGCAGCGGTCGGTGCAGCTCTCCCTGGTCCCCGTCGAGCGGGACGGGATCAAGATCAATCTGCTGGACACTCCCGGATACGCCGACTTCGTCGGGGAGCTGCGGGCCGGTCTGCGCGCGGCGGACGCGGCCCTCTTCGTGGTCTCGGCCGCGGACGGGGTGGACGGCTCCACCCGCATGGTCTGGGACGAGTGCGCGGCCGTCGGTATGCCGCGCGCCCTTGTGATCACGCACCTGGAGGCCGCCCGGGCCGACTTCGAGGAGATGACCCGGGTGTGCGCGCACGAGTTCGGCGGGGACGACCCCGACGCCGTACTGCCCCTGTACCTGCCGTTGCACAGCTCCCAGGGCTCCGACGGGCACACGCCCGTGACCGGGCTCGTCGGACTGCTGTCGCAGAAGCTGTTCGACTACGCCTCCGGCGAGCGCAAGGAAGCCGAGCCGGGGCCGGAACAGCTGCCGCTGATCGAGGACGCCCGTAACCGGCTCATCGAGGGGATCATCTCCGAGAGCGAGGACGAGACCCTCATGGACCGCTATCTGGGCGGCGAGGCGATCGAAGTCGACACGCTGGTGCAGGACCTGGAGCGGGCGGTCGCGCGCGGGGTCTTCTTCCCGGTGCTCGCCGCCGCGCCCGCGGTCGAGGGCGCCCGCCAGGGACTCGGCACCGTCGAACTGCTGGAACTGATCACGGGCGGCTTCCCCACCCCGCTGGAGCATGAGGCGGCCGCGGTGACCACCCCGGACGGCAAGCCCCGTGACCTCGCGCTCTGCGACCCGTCGGGGCCCCTGGTGGCGGAGGTCGTCAAGACGTCCTCCGACCCGTACGTGGGCCGTATCTCGCTGGTCCGCGTCTTCTCCGGCACCCTGCATCCCGACGACACGGTCCATGTCTCCGGGCACGGACTGGCCGACCGCGGCCATGAGGACCACGACGTCGACGAACGCATCGGCGCCCTGTCCGCCCCGTTCGGGAAGCAGCAGCGCCCGCTCTCGCAGTGCATCGCGGGTGATCTGGCGTGCGTGGCGAAACTGAACCGGGCCGAGACCGGCGACACGCTCTCGGCCAAGGACGACCCGCTGCTCATGGCGCCCTGGGAGATGCCGGACCCGCTGTTGCCGCTCGCCATCCAGGCGCACAGCAAGCCGGACGAGGACAAGCTCAGCCAGGGGCTCTCCCGGCTGGTCGCCGAGGATCCCACCATGCGGCTCGAACAGAACCAGGACACCCACCAGGTGGTGCTGTGGTGCCTGGGCGAGGCGCACGCGGACGTCGCCCTGGAGCGGCTGCGCAGCCGCTACGGAGTCCAGGTCGACGTGGTGCCGCACAAGGTCTCCCTCCGGGAGACGTTCGCGGGCACCTCCGGCGGGCGCGGGCGGCACGTCAAACAGTCGGGCGGGCACGGCCAGTACGCGATCTGCGAGATCGAGGTGGAACCGCTGCCCGGCGGCTCCGGCATCGAGTTCGTCGACAAGGTGGTCGGCGGGGCCGTGCCCCGGCAGTTCATCCCGTCCGTGGAGAAGGGTGTACGCGCCCAGGCCGCCAAGGGCGTGGCCACCGGGCACCCCCTCGTGGACGTCCGGATCACGCTTCTCGACGGCAAGGCGCATTCCGTGGACTCCTCGGACGCCGCCTTCCAGACGGCGGGCGCGCTCGCCCTGCGCGAGGCGGCGGCCGACGCGACGATCCACCTGCTGGAACCGGTCGCCGAGGTCTCGGTGCTCGTCGGCGACGACTACGTCGGTGCCGTGATGAGCGACCTGTCCACGCGGCGCGGCCGGGTCCTGGGCACCGAACAGACCAGCGGCGGCCGGACGTTGGTACGGGCCGAGGTGCCGGAGATCGAGATCGGCCGGTACGCGGTCGACCTCCGTTCCCTCTCGCACGGCACGGCACGCTTCAGCCGCTCCTACGCGCGGCACGAGCCGATGCCGCCGCAGCTGGCTCAGAAGATCCGCGAAGAGGCGCAGCGCACCGCGTAGTCGGGGCTGCGTGTCCGATTCCCCCCGGCGGGCGGCTTCTTGGCCGTCCGCCGACGAATGTCCGTGGCGGCGGATACGCTGATGACCTGATCAAGTTGACACGCGATCACCACGATGACCTGTTCAACAGGTGTGCGGGGCAAGGAAGTCGGGAAGGCCGCAGAAGCGGGTTCGGCGGCGAGGGGGCGGGCGGCAGTGACGGACGGATTCGATTTCAGCCCCGGGGCACAGGTGCCCCTCTCGGGCTCCGCGGGGCAGACGGCGGCGACCTACGCCCTGGCCTCGGCGGCCTACCGGGACGCGAAGGTCGAGACGATCCTCGACGCGAACAACGAATGGCACGAGTCGAAGGTCAGCCCTCCCCGTTCCTGGGCGAAGCTCTTCCGCCCCAACCTCGGCGAGGCCTTCTCGCTCGCGGTGCGCGACCGCATGCTGGGCGCCGGCCGCAAGGCGCTCATCCAGTCCTTCGGCACTGAGCCGCAGGTGGTCGTGGAGCACTGTCTGGCCGCCCATCGCATCCGCCGGGAGCGCGACAACTGGCTCGCTGCGGTGACGGTGCTGTGCGGGGTGCTGTTCCTGCCCGGGCTGCTGGTGTGGCTGCTGGTCTTCCAGATCCGCGCCACCATCGCCAAGCGGGACGCCAAGCGCGCGTCCGCCCTCGGCACCACGCTGCTGGTCGCGGTGGGCGCCCTCGCCGTGATCTTCCTGATCCGGATGCCGTTCACGGGCTTCTGGGCGTGGTACGGGCGCGCGACGGTGGTGCTGCCCGTGATCGGCTGGTACTGGGCGAAGCGGATCTGCGAGCGGACCGCCCGGGACCTGCGCGAGCGCTGGGGGAGCCTGCTCGCCGGCGGTGGCCTGGGCGCGAAGATCCCCGAAGCGGTGCCGGGCAGCCCCGGGGAGAACTCCGCCGAGCGGCTGCGCCAGGCGCTGGTCCGGCTGAGCGCCGAGCAGCGGTCCAACTCCGTCTTCTACGCGGGCCCCAAGGGCATCCTGGGCATGGGCACGCGCTGGGGCAGCTGGCAGCTCGCCGAGGACCTGGTGCCGCGTGACCCGGACAAGGAGATCCACCCGTTCCGCAGCTGGGACGTGGTCAGGGCCATCCACGACCAGCTGAGCCTGCTGGAGCGCGGCCCGCTGAACACCGGCGGCTTCCCGACCCCGTCGATCAAGCACTGGATCGTCAGCCCGATCGGCGAGAAGGCCTCGGAGGTGTCCCGGCCCGAGGGCACGGACGTGGACGCGTACCAGGTCAAGCCGCACGCGATACAGGAGATCTGCAACAAGCAGCAGTTCGGCGGCGGTGAGCGGCACTATCTCGGGGTCCAGTGGACGCTGTGGGACGGCCAGCTGGTCCTCACCATGCTGATCACGGTGACGGTGCTGCACGAGACGCTGCGCATCGAGGTCACCGGGCACGCCCTGGGGCCGGTGAACGCGCTGTTCACGACCAAGCCCTCGGCGCCGACCAAGAAGGTGCAGAAGCAGATCAGGTTCTGGGAGACCCGCGAGGTGAAGCTCCCGCTGGTCGACACGGACGAGGTGGTGCGCCTGGCGGTCCGCGCCCCGCTCACCTGGTATCCGCCGGTGCTGAACTGGCTGGGCGGCTCGCTGACCCTGCCGGAGCCCTTCGGTCTGCGGCACGCCTGGGCGGACCAGCCGTGGCGCCACCGCTTCATGGCGGACGACGCGCTGCGGGCGGCCACACCGGTGCTGCGCGTGGTGCACGCGGCGGCGCTCCGGGTGTTGGAGGAGAACGGCGTGGACACGGAGAAGTTCGGCACGCGGTCGTCGTTCCTCAGCTCGCAGGTGCAGGATCCGATGCCGCGCAAGGCCGACCTCTACGACGCCTAGTACTGAGGCGGTCCTGCCGGGCCGCCCGGTCGGTCGGGCGGCCCGGCAGGACCCGGAGGGGGTCGCCCCGGAGCTAGCCGGGCTTCGCGCTCACGCCGTGGGCCAGGCCTCCGCCAGCATCGTGCGGGTGTCGGCCAGCAGCTGCGGCAGCACCTTGGTGTGGCCGACCACGGGCATGAAGTTCGTGTCGCCGCCCCAGCGCGGGACGATGTGCTGGTGCAGATGGGCCGCGATGCCCGCGCCGGCGACCGTGCCCTGGTTCATGCCGATGTTGAAGCCGTGGGCCCCGGAGGCCCTGCGCAGGGCGGTCATGGCCTGCTTGGTCAGCTCGGCCAGCTCCGCGGTCTCCGGCTCCGTCAGGTCGGTGTAGTCGGCGACGTGGCGGTAGGGCACGACCATCAGATGGCCGCCGTTGTACGGGTACAGGTTGAGGACCGCGTACACCTGCTCGCCGCGCTTGACGATCAGCCCGTCCTCGTCGGACTTGGCCGGGATGGTGCAGAACGGGCAGCCGTCGTCGGCCCCCGGACCGGTCGGCTTGTTCTCGCCCTGGATGTAGGCCATCCGGTGGGGCGTCCACAGGCGCTGGAACGCGTCCTGCGTCCCCACTCCGATCTGCTGCTCCGGCTCACTCGTCATGCAGTGCAGCATATGGCTTCACCCGTGTGCGGCGTCGGGGCGGGCCTCGGAAGCAGCGGCCCGTGGGCGAAGCCGGGCCGCGGGAACGACGCGTCCGCAGGGGCCGGTGCGATCCGTGAGCGTGGTGAGGTCACCGAGAACGAGGCAGGGCCCCCGGGGCACTCGACTCCCCGGGGGCCCTGGCGTCCGTCGCCTACAGGTCGGACGCACATCTCACACAGGTGCGGATCAGACCTGCGCCCGCTCCTCGACGATCTTCACGATCTTCGCGATGGCCTCGTCGAACGGGATGGCGTTCTCCTGCGAGCCGTCCCGGTAGCGGAAGGACACCGATCCGTTCGACATGTCCTCGTCGCCAGCGATGACCATGAAGGGCACCTTCTGCTTCTGGGCGTTGCGGATCTTCTTCTGCATACGGTCCGAGGAGGAGTCGACCTCGACGCGCAGGCCCTTCTTGCGGGCGGCCTCGGCGAACCTCTGCAGATACTCGACGTGCGCGTCGCCGATCGGGATGCCGATGGCCTGGACCGGTGCCAGCCACGCCGGGAAGGCGCCCGCGTAGTGCTCCAGCAGCACCGCGAAGAACCGCTCGATGGAGCCGAAGAGGGCGCGGTGGATCATGACCGGGCGCTGCTTGGAGCCGTCCGCGGCCGTGTACTCCAGGTCGAAGCGCTCCGGCAGGTTGAAGTCCAGCTGGACCGTCGACATCTGCCAGGTGCGGCCGATCGCGTCCTTGGCCTGGACGGAGATCTTCGGGCCGTAGAAGGCGGCGCCGCCCGGGTCCGGGACCAGCGGCAGGCCCTGCTTCTCGGCGACCTGACGAAGGGTCTCGGTGGCCTCCTCCCAGGCCTCGTCGGAGCCGACGTACTTCTCCGGATCCTTGGTGGACAGCTCCAGGTAGAAGTCGGTCAGGCCGTAGTCGCGCAGCAGGTTCAGCACGAAGGTGAGCGTCTTGTCGAGCTCGTCGCCCATCTGCTCGCGCGTGCAGTAGATGTGCGCGTCGTCCTGGGTGAAGCCGCGGGCACGGGTCAGACCGTGCACGACGCCCGACTTCTCGTACCGGTACACGGTGCCGAACTCGAACAGGCGCAGCGGCAGTTCGCGGTAGGAGCGGCCGCGCGCATCGAAGATCAGGTTGTGCATCGGGCAGTTCATGGGCTTGAGGTAGTAGTCCACGCCCTCGTCGAGCTGCATGGGCGGGTACATGCCGTCGGCGTACCAGTCCAGGTGGCCCGACGTCTCGAAGAGCTTCCCCTTCGTCGCGTGCGGCGTGTAGACGAACTCGTAGCCCTCTTCCTCGTGGCGGCGCCGCGAGTAGTCCTCCATCACGCGGCGGACGATGCCGCCCTTGGGGTGGAAGACGGCGAGGCCGGAGCCGATCTGCTCCGGGATGGAGAACAGGTCCAGCTCGCTGCCCAGCTTGCGGTGGTCGCGCTTCTCGGCCTCGACGAGGAAGTCCAGGTAGGCCTTCAGTTCGTCCTTGGACGGCCAGGCCGTGCCGTAGATGCGCTGGAGCATCGGGTTCTTCTCGCTGCCGCGCCAGTAGGCGGCCGCGTTGCGCATCAGCTTGAACGCCGGGATCAGCCGGGTCGAGGGCAGGTGGGGACCGCGGCAGAGGTCCTTCCAGCACAGCTCGCCGGTCTTGGCGTCCAGGTTGTCGTAGATCGTCAGCTCGCCGGCGCCGACCTCGACGTCGGCGCCGTCCTCGCTGGACGCCGAGCCCTTGAGGCCGATCAGCTCCAGCTTGTAGGGCTCGTCCGCCAGCTCCTCGCGGGCGGCTTCGTCGGTGACGACACGGCGGGAGAAGCGCTGGCCGCGCTTCTGGATCTCCTGCATCTTCTTCTCGACGGCCTTGAGATCCTCGGGCGTGAACGGCCGCGCCACGTCGAAGTCGTAGTAGAAGCCGTCCTTGACCGGCGGGCCGATGCCCAGCTTGGCCTCGGGGAAGATCTCCTGCACGGCCTGCGCCATCACATGCGCGGTGGAGTGGCGCAGGATGTTGAGGCCGTCCTCGGAGGAGATCTCGACGCCCTCGACGGTCTCGCCGTCCTGGACCGCGTAGCTGAGGTCCCTCAGTTCGCCGGCCACGCGCGCGGCGATGATCGAGCGCTCGCCGGCGAAGAGGTCGGCGGCCGTAGTCCCCGTCGTCACCACGCGCTCTTCCCGCTCGGAATCGCGCTGGATGATCACACGGACGTCTGACACCGGTCTCTCCTGACTGCTGGCGGATGCGGCGCCATACCTGGAGCGCGCGCATGACTGGGATCGTACCGACCCACGGCCGCCCACCGCGAAACGGTCGCGGTCAGTCCTCCTCGCACGCCTCCTCGTAGAAGTCCGTGTCCTTCGCGTTCTCCTGGAGCGACTTCATCAGCCGGTCCCGCTCGGCCTCGTCCACCCGCACCGGGGCCACCCCGGACGCGTCCGCCAGGCGGCGGAAGCCGCCGCGGCTCTCCAGCCGCCCGTGCACCCGCACCGGCAGCCCGGCGAGATGAGCGTGGCCCGCTGTCCGGTACGCCTCCTCGTCGAGGGTCATCCGTACGTGCGGCACCTCGGCCCCGGCGATGACCCGCAGCCGGACCGTGCCCTCGCCGCCCGGCGCCGACCGGCGCAGTCGTACGACGGTGCCCGTGATCCGCACCGGGACGGACGGCTCCTCGCGCAGATAGCGGGCCCCGGCCTCACGCAGAACAGGCAGGTCGCCCGGTGAGAACTCGACCGGCTCGACGGGCGTCGCACCGCCCTCGGGCACCCCGCCCGCGGGCGCCCACTCGACGGCGATACGGGCGCCCTCGGAGCCCCGCACAAGAGCCACCAGGGCCTCGGTCAGCTCACGGCTCACCCCGGCCTCGACAGCGGCGTCGAAGGCGTCCATGCCGCCGGTGGCGCGCTGGTAGTCGACGGCCTCCCGGGCCGCGTAGAGCGCCTGGTGCAGACGGAGGGCGAGCGGCCGGCCGGCGGCGACGGGCACGAAGGCGGTGAGCCTGCGGCCGCCGGGGGCGGCGCCGACCAGCACGTCGTCCAGGGACGCGACGGCGGGCCTGCGGTGCCGGGCACCGTAGTAGCCCGCCCGCGCGCGGGTGGCGAGCGCGCCGGCCAGCAGCATCCCGCGGGCGGCGGAGCGCAGCTCGTCCTCCACGGCCCAGGGCGCGGTACCCACGGGCCCGGTGGGCACGTCCCGCCACCAGTGGATCTCGTCGCTGGGCACGGAGAGTCCGACCAGCACGTCACGGGCGGAGGGCGAGCCGCTGCGGGAGAGGGCGACAAGGGCCTCGCCGAGCAGGTCGTCGCTGTCGGGGAAGGCCCGGCTCTCCGGCACCAGCAGGCTGGTGCCGCCGCTGCCCGGACCGGGCGGGGTCCACCGGCCGTAGCGTCCGGGGGCGCCGCCGCGGCGCTGCCAGCCGTGCCGGTGCAGGAGGGCGCCGAGCACGGCGGGATCGACCTGGTCGGGCGCGGGCGGCTGGTTCCACGGCTGCTCCGCCGGGTGTGGTCGGACGGCGCGCAGTGGCTCGTCGAGGGGACGGTGGGTCACGGTCTGCCTCCCGTTCCGACCCGGGTCATGATCTCGCACAGGGCACGGTCGTCGAAGATGCGCGCGGTGGGGATGCGCACGGTGGTGCGGTGCCGGCCGGTGATCGGGTGTCCGGCCAGATTGATCCAGTAGCAGCAGTGCCGCAGATCGAGGCGGTCATGGCCGGCCCGCAGCCACTGCTCCTGGGACCGGGGCACGATCATCACGACAAGGATCTTGTGCACGGAGACGGGGGTGCGGGCCAGCTTCGCCAGGTGCTCGTTGTCGAGCGTGAAGGAGAAGAAGCGGCCCGGCGGGTTCGGCGGGATCTGGTAGGTGCACTTGAGCTGCACCTTGATGGTGACCTCGTCGTCGACGGTGTGGCCGGGGGCGCTGTGGCTGACGTGCCAGTCGATGCCGTTGTCCGGAAAAGGCTGGGACAGCGAGCAGCCGGCCGCGGCGGCGACCGCGTGCAGATATCCCACCTGCAGTGTCTCCATGCAGGCGGTGGTGGCGAGTGTGCCGCGAAGAGGGCCCGTGCGTTCGGGCAGCAGCCCGCCCCGCTCGGGCTGCGCTATCGCCATGACCAACAGCCTTCCCCGTCGTGCCGATCCCCGTGACGGGCCGCTGAACTGCAAAGACCCGTACTCCTGTTGTGTCCTCCCGGCGTACGACGCAAACAGCCCGGGTATCACCAAACGGGCAGAAGACGGTACGTCAACTGCCGAAGGTGAACAAGGAGTTGAGTTCGTATGGCGTGCTGGTACGAGGGCCCCTTGGCCGCGTTCGACACGGAGACCACGGGTGTGGACGTCGAGACCGACCGGATCGTGTCGGCCGCCGTCGTCGTCCAGGACGCACCGGGCACCCGACCGAGGGTGTGCCGGTGGCTGGTGAACCCGGGTGTGCCGGTGCCCGCGGAGGCGACGGCGGTGCACGGGCTGACGGAGGAACATCTGCAGCGCAACGGCCGCTGGCCGTCGCCGGTGATGGAGGAGATAGCCAGGGAACTGGGCGAACAGGCCGCGCTGGGACGGCCGCTGGTGGTGATGAACGCGCCGTTCGATCTGACGCTCCTGGACCGGGAGTTGCGCCGCCACCGCGCCTCCTCACTGGACCGCTGGTTCGCGTCGCAGCCGCTGTGCGTGCTCGACCCGCGGGTCCTCGACAAGCACCTGGACCGCTACCGCAAGGGCCGCCGCACCCTCACCGATCTGAGCGCGCACTACGGCGTCGCCCTGGAGGGGGCGCACGACGCGGCGGCGGACGCACTGGCCGCGCTGGAGGTCGTACGGGCACTGGGGCGCCGTTACGCGGCCCGCCTGGAGCGGCTGACGCCGGTCGAACTGCACACCCTGCAGACGGGGTGGCATGCGGCGCAGGCGCGGGGGCTGCAGGCGTGGTTCGCGCGCAGCGGCTCGGAGGAGGTGGTGGACACGGCCTGGCCGCTGCGCCCGGAGCTGCCGGCGGCCGCCTGACCTGGGCCCACGGGGCGGGGTCAGCCCCGGCACCCCAGCACTTCGGCACACGAAAAAACCGGTCCGTCTCTGACGGACCGGCCTTCTCCGGGTGGGCGATACTGGGTTCGAACCAGTGACCTCTTCGGTGTGAACGAAGCGCTCTCCCACTGAGCTAATCGCCCGGGAACGCAGTGAACAATACAGGTCCGGGGCCGGTTCGTTCAAACCGCTCGGAGGTGCGCGAGCAGCCCCCTGTGTCCCGCCCGCATCATGAGCCAGTGGTTCACCCGGAAGACGGGCCGTCCGGGCACGGCCCAGCGCCTGAGCAACGGCTTGGTGACCTCGACCTCCTGGTCGTAGCGGGCGAGGGTGCCGGCGGCGGCCGCGGTGACCGTCCAGCGAGCCCAGCCCTCGAGATCGCCGGAGAGCGCGGCCTCAAGGACCCCGGCCGCCGGATCGCGCCGCACCTCCCGCGCGGTGAAGGTGATGTCGTACGGCAGCAGCGAGCGGACCCGGACGATGTCGGTGGTGTCGTCGAGCCGGATCACCTCCCGCACCTGACGCCACCACCTCGGGTACTCCTCGGCCCGCTCCAGGACCGCGTACACGGCGGCGGGGGGCGCGGGCAGCGGCCACAGGCTGCGGAGGCGGTAGTGGTTCGGATCCATGGGCAGAGTCTGCCCGGGAGTGCCCCGGGTATCTGAGTAGGCGTACTCATGCCGTGCGCGGTACGGCGGGACCACACTTGCGGGGCGAGCGCCGTCGCCCGTGCGGCGGCGCTCCACGTCCCGGCCCGTCGTCGAATTCCCGCCGCTCACCTGGGACTTGAGACCGAGTGGAACGCCCCGTCCGCCGTACTGCCGAGGAATCCGGGGGCGTTGTGGAATACGTCCACGGATTTCCGCCGGGCGTCCGGCCCGGGGCTTCTCCCAAAAGGCACGCAATACCGGACGTCTATCTTCCGCTCGATCTCCGGGGACTTCTTTTCGAAGAGGTCGCGAACTGATTGATCCGGACTGATTGATCCAGGCTGATCGATCGGGATCGGCTGATCCGGATGACTGGTCGATCCGGACCAGCTCAATCCTCTTCGCGCACGTCGGCGCCCACGGGACGTAGCGGATCGCGGCTGTTCCCCGCGCCGGCGCCCCGACAGCTGTGAATCGTTTCGGGAAAGCGCTTGCCGACACACGCCCGGAGGGGCGCATACGACGAGGGTGGCGGGTGCTCGCGTTGTCCGCGAGCACCCACCACCCTCGGTGCTGTGGGCGATACTGGGATCGAACCAGTGACCTCTTCGGTGTGAACGAAGCGCTCTCCCGCTGAGCTAATCGCCCGGGCGCAGGAAGAACATTACCCCATGTCAGGAGTGCCTCCGACCAGCGGCCGGGTCACTCCTCCCTGATGCTCCACGGCATCACGAGGCCGAACTTCCATACGTAGACCCCGGTAAGGGCCGCGGCGATCACCACGCCCGCCGACGTCAGGGCGATGTTCCGTCGGCGCACCTTGGGGTCGAGTGCCCGCTGCGTCGCCTCGGTGACCTTCCGCTTGGTCCAGCGCAGCACCAGCTGGGCCCAGACGAACTCCGTCGCCCAGAGCGCCAGGCCCGCGAAGATCACCAGCCAGCCCGGCCCGGGCAGCGGCAGCATGACCACGCCGGCGCCGACCACCGCCAGGCCGACCACGAAAACACCCACCTGCCAGCTCAGATGCAGAACCCGTCGCTCCCGGATGAATTCCGGCGCCCGGGATCCCAGGGCCCGCTGGGGCTTCGGTCGCTCCTCGAACACGGCGTTCTTGTCCGTCCCGTCACTCCCCGTATTCATACGACCAAACCCTACCGGAGAGAAACCCGTCACCGGAATGGACGTAACGCCCGAAGAGTGTCTCCGCCGGACGAGGTACGTAAAGGCAAGCAAAACACTCAGAGGGGTTTACAACGGCACCGTAGGTGGCATGTCGATTTCGCCGACGTGCGAATCCCCGAGCGCACACTGAGCGAAAGGCCCTGGCGCTTATGAACACCACGGTCAGCTGCGAGCTGCACCTGCGCCTCGTTGTGTCGAGCGAGTCCTCACTGCCTGTTCCCGCAGGACTGCGGTATGACACGGCCGATCCCTATGCCGTGCACGCCACCTTCCATACCGGAGCCGAGGAGACCGTCGAGTGGGTGTTCGCCCGCGACCTCCTCGCGGAGGGCCTGCACCGGCCCACCGGGACCGGCGACGTCCGCGTCTGGCCGTCCCGTAGTCACGGTCAGGGCGTCGTATGCATCGCCCTGAGCTCCCCGGAGGGCGAGGCCCTGCTCGAGGCCCCGGCGCGGGCACTGGAGTCGTTCCTGAAGCGGACGGACGCAGCCGTGCCGCCGGGCACGGAGCACCGCCACTTCGATCTCGACACCGAGCTCTCCCACATCCTGGCGGAGAGCTAGCGCACCACCCGTAGTCGCCCGGCGCCGTCCACTCGGGGAGACGGCTCGGGCCGGGACAACCGCATACGGCACACCTGGGCGCCGTCACCGCGAGCCCTCGCGGAGGCGGCGCCCCGGCGTGCGCACACAGAGTGAGCATCCGGTGCTGTACCGTGGCGCGTCCGCCCCGCGGAGCGTCATGGTGTTCGACCGGCGTCATGGCTTGCTGCGTGACGGCCCCACGGCGGCTTTGAGCCGCTAGGCTCGGCCAGCATCGGCGGGCGTCCGCCCGACCCCCAGGCCAGGGAGCGACTCGTGCTGATCACCCACGACACCCGGTGCGCGCTCGACCTAGTGGTGGATCTGGTGAACACCACACCCGACGGCGACGGGACGGACGGGCTTCCGGATGTCGCCACCCTCGGCCGTTTCGCGCGCGAGCACGATCTGAGCGATGTCGGTGTGCTGTCGGAGTTCGACCTCGCGGCGGTGCGCAGGATCCGCGGCCGGCTCGCCACGGTCTTCGCCGCGCCCGACGCCCGGAGCGCAGCCGGACTGATCAACGAACTGGTGGCGGCCGCCGGCACCACACCCCAGCTCACCGATCACGACGGCTACGACTGGCATGTGCACTACTTCGCACCCGGCGCCTCGATCGCCGACCACATCGCCGCGGACTGCGGGATGGCGCTGGCGTTCTTCGTGGTGGCCGGGGAGCAGGAGCGACTGCGGCACTGCGAGGCGCCCGACTGCCGGCGCGCCTTCGTCGACCTCTCCCGCAACCGCTCCCGCCGCTACTGCGACAGCCGCACCTGCGGAAACCGCCTCCACGTGGCGGCGTACCGGGCGCGCCGCAAGGAAGCGGCGGGCTGAGCCGAGCCCGGCCGCGGGGCGTCGGCGCGACTCCGCCACGCTCCGTGAGCACAGGCATGGCTGAAACACGGACCCCCCTTCGGCGCGTCCCCGTGGCGGGCCGACGGAGCCCTCAGCGGGTGGCGCCAGGGGCTCCGTATACGGCTCAGAGCAGCAGCAGGTCGTGCAGCGATGCCATGAGCAGCAGGCAGCCGATCACCGCTAGGAAGATCATCAGCGGTGGCTGGGAAAGCGCGAAGAGACAACCCCGGCGCTCCTCGGAAGGCACGCCGGTGTCGCTCTGGGTTCTGTCCAGCATCTCGCGGCGATGATGACGCAGCCCCCGCTCGCTTCGCGATCAACACGCCCGTAATGTCGGGGAGTTCGCCAATTTCTGCGACACCGGACCGAAGTTGATCTCCGCGTGGCCCCTCGTGATCGTCGCGCGCTCGCCGTCCGACCACTGTGTCGTTTCAATCCTTCAGATGCCGTGCTTCTTGAGGATGTCCTCGATGTCGCTGAAGTCGTCGGCGGAATCGCTTCTACGGGGGCTGCCCGCGGGCCGGGCCGCCGGGCGGGTCCCGGGGCCGAGGGCAGGCTCGGAGGAGGAGGGGGCGACCGCCTCGCGCCGCCCGCCCCGGGCCTCTCTGCGCTCCTTGCGCCCACCGCTTCGTCGCTCCACGGCGCGCGTCGTCAGGAAGAGGAGCCAGGCGACCCCGAGGACACCGAAGCCCGCCCAGGCCACGGGGTTGAACGCGGTGTGGGCCAGCCAGCCGACGATTCCCGTCATGACCAGGCCGATGGGCACCAGTGAGTAAGCGGCGATGCGGGCGGCGGAGAGGAAACGCTTGCGGTAGGCCGTCACGACTGCGACGCCCAGGCCGGCCACGGAGACGGCGGAGCAGACTGTCTCGGCGATCATCCGGTCCTCCAGGCACAGCTAGGTGGGGTTCGTCCCTTCCATCCTGCACCGCCTCGTGCCTCCTGGGCCACGGTCGGAGCGGACCTCAGGGAGATCTCCGGGTCGGCTCCTCCTCAGGGTGCGGACACGTCTCCACCCCTGACCGCACGGCCCCCACCCCCGTCTCCACCCCTGCCCACACGGACCCCGCCCTCTCCTTCACCCCGCTCTCCGGCCCGAGCCCGGCCGTCCCGTGTGGGGCCCGGTCCCCGGGGCTGGGAGACTGGTGACCATGAGCGACTCCTCCCCCGTATCCGCCGCCGCACCCGTCCTCGACGTCTGGTGCGAACTCCAGTGCCCCGACTGCCGCAGCGCCCTCGATGACCTCCGCGCGCTACGTGCCCGCTACGGCGACCGGCTGGAGCTGCGGCTGCGGCACTTCCCGCTGGAGAAGCACCGACACGCCTTCGCCGCCGCGCAGGCCGCCGAGGAGGCGCTGGAACAGGGACAGGGCTGGCCGTACGTCGAGGCCGTACTCGGCCGGGTCGAGGAACTGGACCGGGACGGAGAGGAGTTCCTCATCAAGGTGGCCCGCGAACTCGGGCTGGACGCCGAGGAGTTCGACACCGCGCTGATCGACGGCCGGCACATCCTGATCGTCGACGCCGACCAGGCCGAGGGCAAGGCGATCGGCGTGACCGGCACCCCGACCTACGTCATCGACGGCGAGCGCCTGGACGGCGGCAAGAGCCAGGAGGGGCTGCGCCGGCGGATCGAGGAGATCGTGGACCGGCTGCTGGCGGAGCAGGGGGCCTGATCGGGCGAGGCAGGCCCTACAGCAGGGGCTTGTACAACGCGTACTGCGTCGTCTCGTAGCCGAGCGATGCGTAGAGGCTTTCGGCCGGGGTGTTGCCCGCGAACACGTTCAGTCCGAGGACCCGCCGGCCGGCGGTGAGCGCCTGAGCCTCCGCCAGGAGCATCAGCGCCCGGCCGTGTCCGTGCCCACGGTGGGCCTCGTCGGCCTCGACGTCGTAGACGAACGCCTTGTCCTGCCGCACCGCCAGCCACAAAACGCCCACGCGCGTGCCCTCGTGCTCCAGCACGCTGAACGTGATGTTGTCGGTGCGCATGCCCTGCGGCAGCAGCTGCTCAAGGTCGCGCCGGGCCTTGGCGTACGCCTCGGCCTCGGGCACGCCCCGTTCGCTCCACGTACGGGCGTAGTGCTCCGATTCCTGCGCGCGCCAGGCCCCGAACTCCGCCTCGGTCATGGGCCGGGAGCGGCTGCCGGCCGGGAGCGGGGGCGGCGTGTCGCCGAGCCGCTTCTCCATGCCGCGGTTGCGCAGGACGTAACCGAGCACCCCGGTGAGCCGCAGCGCCGCCTCGGCCCCGGCGGGGACGATGGTCTCGATCTGCCGGCAGCCCCAGGCGCGCGCCACCTCCTCCGCGGCGAGCGCGGCCACGGTGCCCCGGCCCCGCCGACGGTCGGGCTCCGCGATGCGCAGATGGATGATGCGGGCCACCCCGTCGCCGAGGGACGGAGAGGTGCCGAGGTGTATCGCACCGACGGGGCGGCCGTTCACGCACACCTGGTAGCGACGCGAACGCGTCCCGTCGGCACGGTGCTGAAGCGGCTCGACCGGCCGCAGGGTCGTCGTCATCACGGCTGTTCTACCCGCGACGGTGTCCCTTGTCAGCCGGGTTTTCCAGGCCTCACGGATCCAGGTCGTCCCCGGACCGCTCGGTGAAGATCCGCATGGCCTTGGCGCTCACCGGTCCCGGCGCGCCCGGCAGTGCGCGGCCGTCCACCCGGTGCACGGCCTGGATGTCCCGCAGCGTGGAGGTCAGGAAGATCTCGTCCGCGCGCACCAGTGCATCCAGCGGCAGTTCGGTCTCCTTGGCACCGGCCCACTCGACGGTGAGCGCGCGGGTGATGCCCGCGAGGCAGCCGGAGGCGAGCGGCGGGGTGTGGATCTCGCCGTCGAGGACGACGAAGACGTTCGAGCCGGTGCCCTCGCAGAGCTGTCCGACGGTGTTGGCGAACAGCGCCTCGGAGGCGCCCTGTTCGGCGGCCCGGGCGAGGGCGACGACGTTCTCGGCGTAGGAGGTGGTCTTGAGGCCGGCCAGCGCGCCGCGTTCGTTGCGGGTCCACGGCACGGTGATCACGGCGGTGGAGTCGGGGCGCCGGGTGGTCTCGCCGAGGGCGACGACGAGGGTCGGGCCCCGGTCGCCGCGGTCGGAGCCGAGCGGGCCGTGACCGCCGGTGTAGGTGATGCGCAGCCGACCGAGCGGCATCGGGTTGGCCTCGAGGACGGCGAGGCAGGCGCGGCGGACCTCGTCGAGATCGGGGTCGGGAAGGCCGAGTCCACGGGCCGAGCGGGTGAGCCGGTCGAGGTGGCGGGTCAGGGCGAACGGCCGGCCGTCGGCGGCCTTGACGGTCTCGAAGATGCCGTCGCCGACGGTCAGTCCGTGGTCGAAGACGGAGACGCGGGCGGCGTCGATGTCCTGCAGCCCGCCGTCGAGCCAGAGCTTCACTGGTCTTTACCTCGCAAGATGGTGACGGAAGCGTCGTCCGACGCTCGGGGGCGGCCGGGTGTCCGGCCCGCGACCACGCCGCGCACGGAGGCGCCGTCCCCCGGATGGGCACGGCACGGGAAGTGGCTCATGCCGACCCCGTGTCCTCGTAGTGCCCCGACGCTACCGCGAGCAGCCTGGCGGCCTTCAGTTCGGTCTCGTGCCATTCCCCCTCGGGGTCGGAGCCCCAGGTGATGCCCGCGCCCGCGCCGAAGCGCAGCACGGGGGCGTCCCCGGCGGTCCGGTCGATCCAGAAGGTGCGGATGCCGACGGCCAGCTCGCCCACGCCCCGGTCCGCGTCGACCCAGCCGATGCCGCCGCAGTAGGGGCCGCGGGGGGCGGTCTCCAGGGCGTCGATGATCCGCAGGGCACTGGACTTGGGGGCGCCGGTGATCGACCCGGCCGGGAATGTGGCGGCGAGCAGCTCAGGCCAGCCCGCGTCCGCGCGCAGCTCACCGCGGACGGTGGAGACGAGATGGACCAGACCGGGGTGCTTCTCGACGGCGCACAGATCGGGGACGGCCACACTGCCCGTGGTGCAGACGCGCCCGAGGTCGTTGCGCACCAGGTCCACGATCATCACGTTCTCGGCGTAGTCCTTGTCCAGGAGTTCCGCCTCGGTCCGCGCGGTGCCCTTGATCGGACCGGAGGACACCGAGCGCGCCTCGCGGCGCAGAAACAGTTCGGGCGACGCCGTGGCCGTCTCCACTCCGTGACGTGGCAGGCGAATCGTTCCTGCGTACGGTGCCGGGTTGCCCCGGGCCAGCACGGAGGTCAGGGCGTCCACGTCGGCGTCGGGCGCGATCGGCGCGGAGAGCACACGGCAGAGGTTCACCTGGTACACCTCTCCGGTCGCGATGTGCTCGCGGATCCGGCGCACCCCGGCCGTGTACGCGGCGCGGTCGAGCGAGGACGTCCAGTCACCGACCGCCGGCCCCCGCCACCTCCCGGGCCGGGGAGAGGGCACCGGCTCGTTTCGTACGTCCGTGAAGCGGGCGCAGGTCAGTCGTCCCTCGTAGTCCGCGCAGACGGCCCAGAAACCGGTGGAGTCCAGCGCCGCGGGATCGCTGGTGACATCACGGAGACCGGTGGCGACGCGGTCACCGAAACGCGCGAGAGGAGCAAGGTCGGACACACAGCCGAGTCTATGGCGAGTGTCCCGAAGGTGGCTCGCGGATGTCCTCGTGGGACCCTGACCATGTCCGCGACCACGTGCACCGCAGCACGCTGCGCAAACGCGTTTTTGTACTGGCCCGGGAATCCGCTAGAGTTCAACACGTCGCCGGGACGCGCAAGCGGTCCGAAAAGACAAGCGGACGTAGCTCAGTTGGTAGAGCGCAACCTTGCCAAGGTTGAGGTCGCGAGTTCGAGCCTCGTCGTCCGCTCGAAGGAACCAGGGGATCTTCCCGAACCCCTGCATTCCTGGTGGAGTGGCCGAGAGGCGAGGCAACGGCCTGCAAAGCCGTCTACACGGGTTCAAATCCCGTCTCCACCTCCAAGGACGATTAGCTCAGCGGGAGAGCGCTTCCCTGACACGGAAGAGGTCACTGGTTCAATCCCAGTATCGTCCACTGGACCCTGGCAACAGGTGTCCGACCAGCGCGATTAGCTCAGCGGGAGAGCGCTTCCCTGACACGGAAGAGGTCACTGGTTCAATCCCAGTATCGCGCACGCAGTAGCCCCGATCGTCTCCCTGGAGCGGTCGTGGTCCCGAGGACGATTAGCTCAGCGGGAGAGCGCTTCCCTGACACGGAAGAGGTCACTGGTTCAATCCCAGTATCGTCCACACACCGAAGCCCCCGGCCCTGTGGCCGGGGGCTTCTTCGTGGGCTCAGCTGGAGAACAGCATGTGGCCGAAGCTCTTGTGGCGGTGGTGGCCGTAGTGACCGTGGCCGCCATGGCCGCCGCCATGGCCGCCGCCGTGGCCGCCGTGCGGGGCACCCCAGGCAGGGGCCGCCGGGTAGCCGCCCGGGGCAGGGGTCGCGGGGTAGCCGCCCGGAGCGGGCGGCGGCGGAGCCGGCTGGGTCCACTGGGACTCCAGACGGGTCAGCGCCTCCAGCTCACCGTAGTCGAGGAAGATGCCCCGGCAGCCGCTGCACTGCTCGATCTGGACACCGTTGCGGTTGTACGTGTGCATCGGCGCATGGCACTTCGGACACTGCATGCTCTGTTCAACTCCTCGTACTTCGGTACTGCTTCGCCAGATAGGGACTCCGATCGAAGCCGGTCGGTTGCAGCCTACTGGGCACCTTCGTGCGCAAATTCGGGTGGAATCGCCCCCATTCGGACACAGGCGTCGACGACCGCCCGCTCCACCTCGGCCAAGGGGCGCTCCGCCGCGGTGGACTTGGCGATGGCCAGGGCCGCGGTCTGTACGGTGAGGGCACGTGCGGGGACGTCGAGCACCGGCCAGGGGTCACCGGTGGAGGGGACGGCCGGGCCGCCCTCCTCCCGGTACGCGGAGAGAAAGCGGGACCACTCGTCGGGCGGGAGCAGACCGCAGGCGTACCAGGCGGCCGGACGGGCCAGGTCCCAGGCGGGGTCGCCCACGCCGAGGTCGTCCACGTCGATGAGGAGCCACCCGCCGGTGTCCGCGGGATGGCGTACCAGCTGGCCGAGGTGGAGATCGCCATGGCACAGGGTCCGCGCGGGCGGCGCGGGAGCCTCTGCCCGGGCCCAGGCCGGGAGCGCGGCCCAGGCGCGCAGAACGGGCTCGGCCGCGGGGTGGGGGCCGGCCGCGCGCAGCCGCTCGATGGCGCGGGCGGCCTTGGCGGGGCCGCGCATGGGCGGCAGTCCGGCGGGCGCGGGGGCCCGGTGCAGCCGGGCGAGGAGCGCGGCGGCGGCCTCCCAGGGAGCGGCCTTGGGGGTATCGGGGTCCACCGGGGTGCCGTACGGCCAGAAGGTGACGAGACGCCCGTGGACGGTGACGGGTTCCGGGCGGAGGGGCGCCAGAAGGACGCCGGGGAGCCGCGCGGCGGTGGCCAGCCGGAGGCCGAGCCCGCCGGGATCGGTGCCCGGGGTGTGCGCCTTGACGACGGTGTCGCCGTGGCGGACGACGGCCGCGTCGTCGTCGCGCTCGGCCAGGACCACGCCCGCGATCGCGCAGCGGCAGGTCCCGCCGGCGGGATGCGCCACGGCGTGCGCCGTCGCGGTGAGCACGGGCAGGAGTACGTTCACTGGTCCTCAGGGGTCTGCGGAGGGCTGTGCCGGGAGCGTACGGCCCGGGGGGCGGCCGGGGTGAAGGGGGTCTGGCACTCGGACCGGAACCCGGCACCCCGGCGGGCGCCCTGCTCCCGCCGCGATCACCGAACCTGCCCGCAGGAGCGCGGGTGCCCCGGCAAAAAGCAACGCCCGCGCAGCTCCCCAGCTGCGCGGGCGTCTGTGCCGTCCGCCGCACCCCCGTCCCCACGGGGTTTCATGGGTTGATGTCCCCGCCCGGACCGCTCTTCCGGGCCCGGGGCGCCGCTCAGCGCCCCAGCATCACACCCACGGACGACGCTTGTGTGACCACTGCCTCCCAGCCGCCGAAGGCGTACACGAGCAGGGCCGCCAGGGGGAGGACCATCGCGGTCGCCACCAGCGGGTGGCGGCGGCCCGGGCGCCGGGGGGCGAACGCTTGGTACGTCCTGCGTCCCCGTGTGCGGAGCAGCGTCCGCGGTGCCGTGTGGGCCATGGTCCCTCTCCTGACCGTGGTTCTGTTGTCGTTGGCAGCGGCGAGTGTCTGACCTCGGGGGACGAGTGCGCCACCCGCCGCTTGACTTCAAATCTAGGCTCCGGGCGCGCCGCGGGCGTCATGCCCGCGTATCGATTCCCGGGCCTCCCGGAGGATGAGCGATGAACGGTGGCGTACTCCCCTGGGTGGAGACCTGGACCTAGGTCTCAGGGTCATCCCGGAGGGGAGGTCCGGCGCACCCCTCCGCTCCGCACGCCCGCGGCGCTCACCGGGTGACTTCGCTCACTTCCGAGCCTCCCTCGCGCACCGTGACCGCCTCCCGGCGATTCACACCGCGTGCCACCACCGCGTAGCTGCGCGTCGGCCCCCCGGCGTCCACGGCCGTCCCGGCACGGTCACCCCGCACGGATCCAACCCCCTTACGGGGACCGCCGGTTGGGATCATGAACGGCGTGCGGCCGCTCCGTTCACTTCCTTCCTGACCGACCTTCAATTTTCCTGCCCCGCACGGACAATCGATCGGCTCGAGAGGGCGCGGCCTCTGCGCGGACATGGCCGTGGAAACGTAAGCTGTGGCTCGTCAGACGGACCGGGCAGCGGGGATGGACATGGCGATGATGCGCCTGAGGCGTGAGGACCCGCGTGTCGTCGGCTCGTACAGACTTCACCGGCGGCTCGGCGCGGGCGGGATGGGCGTCGTCTATCTGGGCTCCGACAAGCGGGGCCAGCGGGTCGCGCTGAAGGTGATCCGGCCGGATCTGGCGGAGGATCAGGAGTTCCGGTCGCGGTTCGCGCGTGAGGTCTCGGCGGCGCGGCGGATTCGGGGTGGATGTACGGCGCGCCTGGTGGCGGCGGACCTGGAGGCGGACCGTCCGTGGTTCGCCACGCAGTACGTGCCCGGCCCCTCCCTGCACGACAAGGTCGCCGAGGAGGGGCCGCTGACGGCCGCCGACGCGGCCGCCGTGGGCGCCGCGCTGTCCGAGGGCCTGGTGGCGGTGCACGAGGCCGGGGTCGTCCACCGCGATCTCAAGCCGTCCAACATTCTGCTGTCCCCCAAGGGCCCGCGGATCATCGACTTCGGCATCGCCTGGGCGACGGGCGCCTCGACGCTCACCCATGTCGGCACGGCCGTCGGGTCGCCCGGCTTCCTCGCTCCCGAGCAGGTGCGCGGGGCCGCGGTGACCCCGGCCACGGACGTGTTCGCGCTGGGTGCCACGCTGGCGTACGCGGCCACCGGCGACTCCCCCTTCGGACACGGCAGTTCCGAGGTGATGCTCTACCGCGTGGTGCACGAGGAGCCCCAGCTGCACGGGGTGCCGGACGCGCTCGCCCCGCTCGTCCGCGCCTGTCTGGCGAAGGACCCCGAGGAGCGGCCCAGCACGCTTCAACTCTCCCTGCGGCTCAAGGAGATCGCGGCCCGGGAGGCACAGGGTCTGACGGACGTGAGGCCGGCCGCCCAGCGCGGCGAGCCGGACCGGCCGACGGGGCGGCTGGCGGAGCAGTACGCCGAGCAGCGCACCGTACGGCGCCCCGGCACTCCCCCGCCCCGCAGCAACGGCTCCCGGCCCGGGGCTCGCCCGACGCCCTCGCAGCGCAACACGACCCGCTCCGGCAACCGGCCCGCACCGCGCAGCGGGACCGGACGGCCGGCGCCCCGCACCACCGGGACCGGCCGCCGCCCGGCCAACCCCCGGCTGCTGCGCCAGCGGCTGTTCGTGTTCGTGGTGGTGACGCTGCTGGTGGCGCTGGGTATCGCGGCCGCACAGGGCTGTCAGGGCCCGGCGCGCGGACTGGACGACGGGCACGTACGCGAGGACATCCGCACCGAGCGGTCCTCCGTCCCCCTGACCGGACCGTTGACGGCCGAGCAGCACAGGAGCGAGCTGAACCGGCAGGGCTGAGCGGCGGCCGACCGGAGCCGAGGGCTCGCTGGAGCTGGGGGCTCGCTAAAGCTGAGGGCGCCCGGTGGCCACCGCGTAGAAGGCCACCGCGGCCGCCGCGCCCACGTTGAGGGAGTCCACTCCGTGGGCCATGGGGATGCGGACCCATTCGTCGGCGGCGACCAGCGCCTGGGTGGACAGGCCGTCGCCCTCCGCGCCGAGCATCAGCGCGACCCGTTCCATCCTGTGCGGTGCCACCTCGTCGAGCGTCTTCGCCTTCTCGTCGGGGGTGAGCGCGAGCAGGTTGAAGCCCGCGCCGCGGACCGCGTCCAGGTCTCTCGGCCAGCTGTCGAGGCGGGCGTACGGCACCGAGAAGACCGCGCCCATGGAAACCTTGACGCTGCGGCGGTACAAGGGGTCGGCGCAGTCGGGCGACAGCAGGACCGCGTCCATACCGAGGGCGGCGGCCGAACGGAAGATCGCGCCGATGTTGGTGTGGTCGTTCACCGACTCCATGATCACCACCCGGCGGGCGGTGGCCAGCAACTCGTCCGCCGTCGGCAGCGGTTTGCGCTGCATGGAGGCGAGGGCGCCACGGTGCACGTGGTACCCGGTGACCTGCTCGGCCAACTCGGGGCTGACCGCGTACACCGGGGCCGGGAGTTCGTCGATGACGTCCCGCATGACGTCGACCCACTTCGCGGACAGCAGCATGGAGCGCATCTCGTAGCCCGCCGCCTTGGCCCGTCTGATGACCTTCTCGCCCTCGGCGATGAACAAGCCCTCCGCGGGTTCGCGTTTGCGGCGCAGCTCCACGTCGGTCAGGCCCGTGTAGTCACGAAGCCGCGGGTCGGTGGGGTCCTCGACGGTGATGAGATCGGCCACAGGGTGATACTGCCTTGTCCTGGGAGCGGTGCCAACGGCTGGAACGGGCCGGGTTACCGCGGGTTACGAACGGCTGGAACAGGTCGGTGGGACCCGCGTCACGCGTCGGGACGCGGGCCTTCCTTCACGACCGGACCGATGACGATCACGGCCGGTGGCCGCACGTCCTCGGCGCGTACGGTCTCGGCGACCGTCGCGAGGGTGGCGTCGACCCGGCGCTGAGCGGCGGTGGTGCCCTCCTGGACCAGGGCGACGGGTGTGTCGGGCGCCTTGCCGTGGGCGACGAGCGTCTCGGCGATCTTCCCTATCTTGTCGACCCCCATGAGGATCACAAGGGTGCCGGTCAGCCCGGCCAGCGACGGCCAGTCGACCAGCGAGCGCTCGTCGTCAGGGGCGACATGGCCGCTGACCACAGTGAACTCATGTGCGACACCGCGGTGGGTGACGGGGATGCCGGCCGCGCCCGGCACCGAGATCGAGCTGGAGATGCCCGGGACCACGGTGCACGCGATGCCGGCCGCGGCCAGTGCCTGCACCTCTTCCATGCCCCGGCCGAAGACGAAGGGGTCACCGCCCTTGAGCCGCACGACCGACTTGCCCTGCCGCGCGTACTCGATCAGCGCGTTGTTGATGGCCTCCTGGGCCATGTAGCGGCCGTAGGGGATCTTCGCGGCGTCGATCACCTCGACGTGCGGCGGCAGTTCGGCGAGCAGGTCGCGGGGGCCGAGCCGGTCCGCGATGACCACGTCCGCCTCGGCGAGCAGGCGCCGGCCGCGGACCGTGATGAGGTCGGGATCGCCGGGGCCGCCGCCGACCAGCGCGACACCAGGGGTGCGGGTGCGGTGGTGCGGGGCGACGAGCGTGCCGTCGCGCAGCCCCTCGACGACCGCGTCGCGGACGGCGGCGGTGTGCCGGGGGTCGCGGCCCTTGGCCTCGGTGGTGAGTACGGCGACGGTGACGCCCTCGCTGTGGCCCGTCGCCGGCGTCCAGGCGGTGGCCGCGTCGGCGTCGTCGGAGCGGACGCACCACACGCGGTGGCGCTCCGCCTCGGCGGAGGCGGCCGTGTTGGCCTCGGGGTCACTGCTCGCGATGAGGGCGTACCAGGCGTCGGCCAGGTCCCCGTCCTGGTACGGGCGTCTGAGCCAGGTGATCTCGCCCGCGTCCGCCATGGCCTCGACCGAGGGGGTCGCCTCGGGGGACACGAGACGGATGTCCGCGCCGGCCGCGATCAGCGCCGGGAGACGGCGCTGGGCGACCTGGCCTCCGCCGAGGACGACCACGCGACGGCCAAGGAGGCGAAGCCCTACGGGGTACGGGGGGTGTTCGGCCATGGAGGTACGGCTCCTCGTGCAGGCAGTGCGCGACGATGCCTCTGCGCTCTGCAGCGGCCCTGACATGCGGATTTTACGGTGCGGGCGAGGAGGCGGGGCAGGTGGGCCGTGCCTGGGGCACCGTCGCGGAGTACAGACCGGGCTCCGCGCCGCGGTCATCGGCGCGCGCGACGGCTGCCCGCCCGCGGCCCGGTGGCGAGGTGCCCGGGGCCGCGGCCCCGGGCACCTCTCTCCCGCTCTGCTTCTTCTCTACTACTCCGTGACTCCGGCTTCTCTACTTCTCCGTGACTCCGGCTTCTCTACTTCTCCGTGACTCCGGCTTCTCTACTTCTCCGTGACTCCGGCCGAGTCGAACGTCGCCACCTCGTGCATCGCCCGCGCCGCGCTCTGCACCAGCGGCAGCGCGAGGAGCGCGCCGGTGCCCTCGCCGAGACGCAGGTCCAGGTCGACCAGCGGGCGCAGGCCGAGCTTGTTCAGGGCGGCGACATGGCCGGGCTCCGCGCTGCGGTGACCGGCGATGCAGGCCGCGAGGACCTCGGGGGCGATCGCGCGGGCCACCAGGGCGGCGGCGCCGGCGCTGACGCCGTCCAGGATCACCGGGGTGCGCAGGGAGGCGCCCCCGAGCAGCAGGCCCACCATCGCCGCGTGTTCCAGGCCGCCGAACGCCGCGAGGACACCGATCGGGTCGGCCGGGTCCGGCTGGTGCAGCTCGATCGCGCGGCGCACGACCTCCGTCTTGCGGGCCAACGTCTCATCGTTGATGCCGGTGCCCCGGCCGGTCACCTCGGCCGGGTCGGTGTCGGTGAAGACCGCGATCAGGGCGGCGGAGGCCGTGGTGTTCGCGATGCCCATCTCTCCGGTGAGCAGCGCCTTGTTGCCGGCCGCCACCAGGTCGCGGGCCGTCTCGATGCCGACCTCGATCGCCTGCTTGACCTCTTCACGGGTGAGCGCGGGGCCGGTCGTCATGTCCGCCGTGCCCGCGCGGACCTTGCGCGGCAGCAGGCCCGGGGTCGCCGGCAGGTCGGCGGCCACGCCCACGTCGACGATGCAGACCTCGGCGCCCACCTGGTTGGCGAACGCGTTGCAGACGGCGCCGCCGCCGAGGAAGTTGGCGACCATCTGGGCCGTCACCTCCTGGGGCCAAGGGGTGACGCCCTGGGCGTGCACCCCGTGGTCACCGGCGAAGATCGCGACCGCCGCGGGCTCCGGGATCGGCGGCGGGCACTGCCGGGACAGGCCGGACAGCTGCGCGGAGATGATCTCCAGCATGCCGAGCGCGCCCGCGGGCTTGGTCATGCGCTTCTGCCGCTCCCAGGCCTCGCCGAGGGCCTTGGCGTCCAGCGGACGGATGCCCGCCACGGTCTCGGCGAGCAGATCGTGCGGGTCCTCGCCGGGCAGGGCGCGTCGGCCGTATGTCTCCTCGTGCACGACCCAGGACAGCGGGCGGCGCTTGGACCAGCCCGCCTGCATCAGCTCGGGCTCCTCCGGGAACTCGTCGACGTAGCCCACGCAGAGGTAGGCCACGACCTCCAGGTGCTCGGGCAGGCCGAGGGCGCGGACCATCTCACGCTCGTCGAAGAAGCTGACCCAGCCGACCCCGAGGCCCTCGGCGCGGGCCGCGAGCCACAGGTTCTCGACCGCGAGCGCGGAGGAGTAGGGGGCCATCTGCGGCTGGGTGTGCCGGCCGAGGGTGTGGCGGCCGCCCCGGGTCGGGTCGGCGGTGACCACGATGTTGACCGGGGTGTCGAGGATGGCCTCGATCTTCAGTTCCTTGAACTGCTTCGCCCGGCCCTTGGGCAGCGACTTGGCGTACGCCTCGCGCTGACGCTGGGCCAGTTCGTGCATGGTGCGACGGGTGTCGGCGGACCGGATCACGACGAAGTCCCATGGCTGGGAGTGGCCCACGGAGGGTGCCGTGTGGGCGGCCTCCAGGACGCGCAGCAGCACCTCGTGGGGGATCGGATCACTGCGGAAGCCGTTGCGGATGTCGCGGCGCTCGCGCATCACGCGCAGCACCGTCTCACGCTCGGCGTCGTCGTATCCGGGCGCCGCCGGGCCGCTGGACTCGGTTACGTCTGTCACTGCGGCCGTGCTCTCTTCCTGGTCGGCGGCCCGGGTGTCCAGGTCCTCCGCCTGCTGTGCGACTACGGGCTCCGGGTCCGCGGGTCGCGGCTCCCGGGCGGACGGCTCGCCCTCGCGGGGCGCGGGGACGAGGGTGACGGGCTCCTCCGTCGCCGGTACGGCGCCCGCCGACGCCTCCTGCTCGGCGTCGGCCGGAGCGGATTCCTCGGGGGCCTGCTGGTCCTCGGGGAGCTCCGGCGGCACGATCAGGGCGTGCGGCGGGGTGGGGGCCAGCTGGGGGCCGGCGGGCACGGTGCCCTCAACCGGCACGAAACGGCCGAGCGAGTGGTCCGGGCCGGGCTCCGCCGGAACGGCGGCCGGCTCGCCGTGCGCCGGCTGCTCGCCGGGAGTCTGCTCGGCGGCGGTCATGAACACCGCGGCCTGGGCGGCTACGGCGGCCGGCACGGCCTGGACGGACTCGGCGACCGCGGACTGCGGCTCCTCCGCGGCGGGTTCCGCGACCGGGGTCGCGTGCTCCTGAACCGGGGCGTCGACCGCCTGGACGGAAGGGGCGCCGTGCCCCGTCTCGGCCGGCTGCTGGTCCGGTGCGGGGGCCGCGGCCTGGACGGGGTCCTGCGCGTGCTGGGCCGGGACGGGCGTGCCGGGCCCAAAGGCCGCGGCGGGATGCTCCGCGAGAGCCGGGTCCGCGGTGGTCCGGGCGTCGGGCGCCTGCGGGAGCGCGCCCGCGTGGGACGCGTCGTCCCCGGGCTGCGGTGCGTGCGGGGCGCCGGTGAACGCGGCGGCGTGCGACGGCTGTACGTCCGGCGCCGCTTCGGGGGTCTGGGGGGCGAGCGCGGCCGACGGTCCGTCGGCCGGGGGAAGGACTTCGGCGGGTGCGGCGTCCGGTGCCGGTACGGCGTCGAGGGCCGGCACGGCGGTCGACGCCTCCGGGCCCTGCGTGCTCTCGGGGGCCGGCTCGACGGCCGGGAGCGGCGCGCTCTCCGGGGCGGCCAGGTACTCGGGGGCGGGGACGACCTCGGCGGCGGGCGGCACATGGGCAGTCGCGGGCTCGGCCGTGGGCGGGTCGTGCGCGACCTGCGGCTGGTGCTGGAGGTGCTCCGCCGTGCCCTGGACATGCTGCGGCAGACCCTGGCCGTCCTGCGGCAGGCCCGGGACGTGCCGCGCCTCGGAGCCGGCCGGCGCCGCGGGGGCCGGGGTACCGGGGGCGTGCAGGGCTTCGGGACCGACCGGGGCCGCCGGCATCTCGAACTGCCCGGAACCCTCGGGAACCTGAGGTGCGGCCCCCGGGACGAACGGGGCGGCCTCCGGGGCGAACGAGGTGGCCTCCGGGGCGAACGTCATGGGCTCCGCGGCCGGGAGCGGCTCGGGTGCCATGACCGGAGCGACCGTTTCTGCGGCGCTCCCCTCATGACCCACCGGGGCCGGTGCCTGCGGCGGGGCACCCCACGGCACCGCTCCCTGCGGGGAGTTGTCCGGGAGCTGCGGCACGTCGAGGTACTCGGGGCCGGTCGTCGGCGGCCCCGCCGGGCGCATCGGCGCATGCGCCGGGCCACGGTCGGAGAGCGAACGCACCGGGCTCAGGGTGGCGTCGGGGATGGGCGGGCCGAGGTGCAGGGGACGGCGCGACGGTGCCGGCTGCGGGGCGGACCCCGGGGGCGGCATCCGGACCGCGCCGACGTCGATCGAGCCGCTGTCCCGGCCGGACGTCTCGTGCGGGCCTGGCTCGTGGGGGTACGGCTCGTGCGGGCCCGGCTCGTGGGGGTACGGCGCGGGGGCGGGCTGCGGCATCTCGTTGCCCCATGCGCCCTGCTGGCCGGGCATCAGCAGCAGGTCGTCGTCCTCGGCGGGGCTGTCGGAGGGGTCGAGGTAGGTGTACACACCCGGCGCGAGGACGCCGGGCTGATCCACCATGCCTGCGCTCTCCGGCAGTCCCTCACCCGGGACCTGGCCGGTGTCGGTCATGCGTACCCCTCGCCCATCGGTTTAGTGCTTCTACGACCAGCTCGCCCGAACCGGCGCGCCGACCGCCCGCAGTGAAGAACGAGCGTGCGTGCCCAGCGGCACGAACGACCCGCCAACAATGACGACAAAGCCATTCAACGTCATTGTCGCGGCCGTCCCGCCCTCGTGGCAGCCTGATCCACGACGCCCCGCTGTGGACTGCGCCACGTTGCGCGCCCTCCGGTTCTGCCGTACCGCACTGCCCGCAAAAGAGGCATGGTTTCCGGACATTGGCTGACGTAGTGCCGGATCACCCAAGTGCGGTACAACGGTCGGCCAGCCTACCGCGCCGGTACGACAACCGGATCACGGGGCGCGTTCGGGCAATCGCCCGCTGAGCAGGAACGCGACACTCCGTTCCTTCTCCGTCCAGGCCCGCGTGTCGAGCTCGACGGACTGCAACAGAGCGCACTCGACGTCGTAGCCGTGCTCCGACAGGTCCCGGCCGACGAGTTCGGCCGTGTCCCGGGTGGCCGCGTGCGCGACGATGCGCTGCGGGCGGCGGTCGGCGACGGCGGAGACCACGGCGGCTCCCCCGCCTCCGATGCGTACGACGTCCGGTTCGGGCAGGTTCTCGAGGATGTGCGGGGCGACGCCGTGCACCACCTGGAGCTGGACGCCGAAGCGGCGGGCAGCGGCCATCGTGCGGCCGCACGCGTCCGGGTCCCGGTCGACGGCGAGGACGGCCGCCCCGCAGCGGGCGGCCTCCACGGCGAACGCCCCGCTGCCGCTGCCGATGTCCCACACGAGGTCGCCCACCCGTGGGCCGAGACGGGCGAGTTGGACGGAGCGCAGCAGATCCGTTTCCCCTTCGCCGAGTCCGCCGCCGTAGGCCGAGGCGGGCAGCGCCCAGCCGCGCGGCGCCGCGCCCGGGTCGCGGCCGGCGATCCAGCCGCCGTCGTCGGCCGCGGTCACCGGCCCCCCGATGACGATGACGACGTTGGGGTCGCGCCAGGTGTGGTCGGCGGCATTGTCGGAGGTGACGACGCTGACCTGTTCCCGCGCGGTGCCGAGTTCCTCGCAGATGACGAAGGTGCGATGGACCCCTTCGAGGAGCAGTCCGAGTTCGGCGGGCCCGGCGCCCGGTGAGGTGAGGACCGCGACCTTGGCGTGCGCCCGGCATACGTTCACCGCGCGGCGCAGGGTGCGGCGGTGTGCGACGACCACCTGCGCGTCGTCCCAGGGCATCCCGGCGCGCGCGAAGGCGGCGGCGACCGAGGAGACGGCCGGGACGACCTCGACCTCCAGGCCGAATTCGGGGGCGCGCAGCGTGCGTACGACGCCGAAGAAGCCCGGGTCGCCGTCGGCGAGGACCACGGCGGTGCCCCGGTGGGCCGCGATACGGCGGGCGGCGAGCCCGAGGCTGCCGAGGCGGATGCGTTCGGCCGTCCGCGGCACCTCGGGGAGCGCGAGATGGTGCGCCGCGCCCGCGACCAGCGTGGCGGCCCCCAGTGCGGAGCGCGCCGCTGCGGTCAGCGGCGAGCCGTCCCAGCCGATCACCGTGACCCGGTCGGCCATCGTCGTCAGTCTCCCAGCAGGTCTTCGCAGGTCGTCAGGGGGCAGCCCGCACGGCAGGCTTCGTGAGACTACCTGGTCGACCCCGCGCCGCCCGCCCGGGGGCCCGGCCGTCGGGAGAGGATCGCCGGGGTCAGCGCCAGTTGGAGAACGACGTGAATCCGCCGATGTCGGCCAGCTCCTCGCTGACCCCGTCCAGATCCTCCGGCAGCAGGCTCCAGACGATGAAGTCGGTGCGTACGTCGGTCCAGGTGCCGTCCTCCGTACGGAGGTGGGCTATGCAGGCGTTGCGCAGGACGCCCTCGCTGATACAGCCGATCTTCTGGGCGACCTGCTGGGAGGCGGCGTTGTCGGCCGCCGTACGCACTTCGATCCGCTCGAACTTCTGGTCGCCGAAGAGCCATTGGGCGATGGCGAGCGCCGCCTCGGAGGCATAGCCCTCGCCGCGGGCCCAGGGGGCGATGATGTACGACAGCTCGGTGGAGCGCACATGCCAGTTGGTCCGGCCGAGCTGGATGACGCCCACGAGCCGCTGGGTGAGGAACTCGGTGACCGCGAGGTCGAGGCCGCTGCCCGTCTCCCGCTGTGTGGGCGCGTACTCGGTGATCCAGGTGCGGGCGGCCTCCTCGGTGAAGGGCTGCGGCACATCCGTCCAGGCGCCGACCAGCTCGTCGTTCATCATCTCGGCCAGTGCGGGGACGTCGTCCTCGTCGAGAGGGCGCAGTACCAACCGCTCCGTGCTGATGGAGACGTTGGGGAAGGTGCTCGTCATTGCGCCGCTCCGTAACCTTCGGAAACCGTCAGGGCTGCTGAACTGCCCAGCATGCAGCATGAAAGCACCGAACCGCACCACGGGGTCCACACCCGGTGAGGGCGTGGACCCCATGCGTGGCGATACGCGGTGTACCTGGTGTGCGGGCTCGGGTCGGGGCGGGATCAGAAGGAGGGGATGACCGAACCCTGGTACTTGTCCTCGATGAACTTCTTCACCTCGGGCGAGGTGAGGAGCTTCGCGAGCTTCTTGACCCGCGGGTCGTTCTCGTTGCCCTTCTTGACCGCGAGGAAGTTCCCGTACGGGCTGTTCTTCGCGGACTCCAGGACGAGGGCGTCCTTGGCGGGCTTGAGGCCGGCGGAGATGGCGTAGTTGCCGTTGATCACCGCGGCGTCCACGTCGTCCAGGGAGCGCGGGGTCTGGGCCGCCTCGACCTCCTTGAACTTCAGGTCCTTCGGGTTCTTGGTGATGTCCTGCGGGGTCGCCTCGCTGCCGGCGCCGTCCTTGAGGGTGATGAGCCCCTTGGAGGCGAGCAGCTTCAGGGCCCGTGCCTCGTTGACGGAGTCGTTGGGGACGGCGACGGTCGCACCGCTCTTCAGGGCGTCGACGCTCTTCACCTTGTGGGAGTAGAGGCCGAGCGGCTCCAGGTGCACCGTGACGACGGGCACGATGTGGGTGCCCCGCTTCTTGTTGAAGTCGTCCAGGTACGGCTGGTTCTGGAAGTAGTTGGCTCCCACGGAGCCGTCCTCGGTCGCCGTGTTCGGCGTGATGTAGTCGGTGAACTCCTTGACCTGGAGGTCCAGGCCCGCCTTCTTCGCGAGGTTGTCCTTCACGAAGTTGAGGATCTCGGCGTGCGGGGTCGGGCTCGCGGCGACGACCAGCGGACCGCTCGTGTCGGCGGCGGAGGAGGACGAGCTCTTGCCGGAGCCGCAGGCGCTGAGCCCGAAGGTGAGGGCTCCGGCGGCGAGGACAGCGGTGGTGATCTTGGCGGTGTTACGCACGAAAAGTGCCTTTCCTGATGGGTGGTGCGACCCCGTCTTGGGTGGGCGGGGAGTCGGTGGGGGCGGCCGGTCCGCTGGGGGGACGGCTGGTCCGGTGGGGGGACCGGGCGGGGCTCAGGCGGCCTTGCTCACATCGGCCGCCGCGGGCTTCCCGGCCTTGAGCAGCCGCAGTCGCGGTCCCGGGCCGGAGCGCCCGCCGCGGCGGTGCAGGGAGCGGGCCGCGTAGTCGCCGGCGAACTGGATGAGCGAGATGACGACGGCGAGGATCGCCACGGTGATCCACATCAGCTGGGTCTCGAAGCGCTGGTAGCCGTAGCGGATGGCGATGTCGCCGAGGCCGCCGGCGCCGACCGTGCCGGCCATCGCGGAGTAGCCGATGAGGGCGACGACTGTGGTGGTGGCGGAGGAGATCAGTGACGGCAGGGACTCCGGGACGAGGACCTTGCGGACGATGGTCCAGGTGTTGCCGCCCATGGCCTGTACGGCCTCCACGAGTCCGCCATCCACTTCGCGGACGGCCGTCTCGACCAGACGCGCGAAGAAGGGGATGGCGCCGATGGCGAGCGGGACGATGGCCGCCTCGCGGCCGATGGTCGTCCCGGTGACCCAGCGGGTGAAGCTCATCAGGGCGACCATCAGGATGATGAAGGGCATCGAGCGGGCGATGTTCACGATCTGCCCGATGACCTTGTTGGCCACGACGTTCTGCAGCAGCCCGCCCCGGTCCGTGAGAACGAGCAGGACGCCGAGGGGCAGTCCGCCGACGACGGCGATCAGCGTGGACCAGCCGACCATGTAGAGGGTGTCCCAGGACGCCTGCGACAGCAGCGGCTGCATCTCGGACCAGCTCACTTGGCACCTTCCTTGACCAGCTCGGACTCCTCGGCCCGGCCCACGACGTCGATCTGCAGGCCCTGCTCGCGCAGGAAGCCGATCGGCACCACGTTCTCCTCGTAGCGGCCGGGCAGTTCGATGCGCATCCGGCCGACCTGCTTGCCGCCGACGGTGTCCATCGCGGCACCGAGGATCGAGATGTCGATGTTGTAGGTGCGCGAGAGCTGCGAGATGACGGGCTGGGTGGCCGCGTCGCCGTGGAAGGTGACGTCGACGACGGTGCGGGCGTCGTCGGACGCGACGCCGCTGAGCGGGAAGAGGGCGGCGGCCAGTTCGGAGCCCGGGGTGGCGAGCAGTTCGCTGACGGTGCCGGACTCGACGATGAGGCCCTTCTCCATGAGAGCGGCCGAGTCGCAGATGGTCTTGACGACGTCCATCTCATGGGTGATGAGCAGCACGGTGAGACCCAGCTGCCGGTTCAGGTCCCGCAGCAGCTGAAGGATGGAGCGGGTGGTCTCCGGGTCGAGGGCGCTGGTCGCCTCGTCGGAGAGCAGCACCTTGGGGTCGCCGGCGAGGGCGCGGGCGATACCGACGCGCTGCTTCTGACCGCCGGAGAGCTGGGCCGGGTACGCCCCCGCCTTGTCGGCGAGACCGACGAGGTCGAGCAGTTCGAGCGCCTTGCGGGAACGTTCCTTCCCGGACTTGCCGAGAATCTCCAGCGGCAGCTCGATGTTGTCCTGGACCGTCCGCGAGGACAGCAGGTTGAAGTGCTGGAAGACCATGCCGATGCGGCTGCGCGCCTGGCGGAGCTCCCGGCCGGCGCGCGGACCGCGGCCGGCGAGCGCAGTGAGGTCCTGGCCGGCCACGGTGACCGTGCCGGAGGTGGGGCGCTCCAGGAGGTTGATGCAGCGGATGAGCGAGGACTTCCCGGCGCCGGACTGGCCGATGACGCCGTACACCTCGCCCTCGCGTACATGCAGGTCGACGCCGTCGAGGGCGGTCACCTCGCGGCCGCGTGAGCGGTAGACCTTGCTAAGGCCCGATGTGGTGATCACTGGGGATTCCGTCACTGTCGAGTGCAGGGCGTGGGTGTGCGCCGGGCACGGGTGCGTGCGTGGGAACGCGGCACGGTTCTCGCGATCGCGAGCGAACCGGGGGAGAACATGTGCGCGGGGGTTCCCCTCGCCGTCATGGCGGTGGGGGGAGGCTCAGTCGCATACGCAACGGGCGTACGGACAGGGCACGGCGGACTCGCTTCGGGGCGCGAGGCTCTGGATGGTGCGGGGGCCCTCTAGCAAGCGCACATTCGACACATACAACGAGCACCGGGCGTCAAGGTCGCCTCGGTCGCAAGGGTGCGGCAGCTCGTCGTGGTCATGGGCCCCAGTAAAGCAGACACACCGCCCGGGTCCACCACGGCTGTCCGCTATTCGGACTGCCGTGGACAGTGTGCGGTCGACTCCCACGGACGCCCCGAGGGGCCTGTTGACCAGTCCGGACGGGGCCGGGAGGCGCCGCACACGGGAACACGTCCGGCGCGCGGACGGGACGGGCTGTGGCCAAGGCCACGGTGGCCGGAACCGGCCGGCCCCGGCGGGCGGTGTACCCCGGTGTCCGCCGGGGGCGAGCGCTCCGGGCTTTTTGGCCCGTAATAGGGTCACGGCATGCTTGATGCCCTGACGCTGGCGACCGGTGTCGCCGCGCTGCTGCTCGCTGCCTGGTGCGGCTGGGCGGCTTACCGTGATCAGCCCACCAAGGACTGGCACTTCATCGGCATGGCCGTGGTGACGTTGCTGGCCCTGGTCCAGCTGATCGTCGGCTTCGTCCAGCTGGCGCGGGGCGAGAAGCCGGAGCAGGGCACGACGATCTTCGTGGCGTATCTGCTCGGCGCCTTCGCCTGCGTCCCGGCGGCGGGCTTCATGTCGCTGACGGAGCGCACTCGATGGGGCTCGGTGACGGTCGCGGCCGGCGGTGTGGTCCTCGCCGTGCTGGAGGTGCGGCTCTATGACATCTGGGGAGGCTGAGATGGCGGCCACGGAGGAGAAGCCTGCGAAGGCACGGCTGATCAGCGGGCCCGGCATGCTGCTCGTCTGGCTGTACGGCGTGATGGTGGTGGGCGCGGTGTCGCGCTCGGTCGTGCAGATCTCGACGCAGTTCGACAAGGCTCCGCTGGCGTACTCGCTGTCCGCGGTGGCCGGGGTCGTCTACGGCTTCATCACCTACTCCCTGGTGCGCGGCGGCGAGACGGCCCGGCGGGCGGCACTGGTGTGCTGCGCGGCGGAGCTGCTGGGTGTCCTCACCGTCGGTACCTGGACGCTGGCGGAGCCGTCCGCGTTCCCGGACGCGACCGTGTGGTCGGACTACGGGATGGGGTACCTCTTCATCCCCGTACTGCTGCCGCTGTCGGCCATGTACTGGCTGCGGAAGGCGCACGCGCGGCACCAGCACGGCTGAGCCGCACCGCCCGGGGGTGCGCCCCTCGCGGGGCGCGGTGCCGGTCTCAGGCCGTCGTCGCGTACGTCGCCGCGGGGGCCTGCTTCTCCAGGACGATCATCGGTACCCCGTCGGCCCCCTGGGACGTGCCGGCGGTCTCGTAGCCGAGGCGGCGGTAGAGCCGCAGATTTCCCTCGCTGCGGTGGCCCGCACTGAGGCGGAACCTGGTCGCGCCGCGCTCCTCGGCCAGCGCCGCCTCCGCGGCCCGCAGCAGACGGGCGCCGATGCCGTGTCCCTGCAGCCGGGGGTGCACGCACAGCTTGCCGATGGACGCCGCGCCGTCCTCGGTGACGCTACCGCGTACGAAGCCGACCACCTCCTCGCCGAGACGCGCCACGAAGACACAGTCCGAGGCGACCTCCTCGCGGACCGAGTCCAGGCTCTGGACGAGCGGGTCGATGCGGTAGTTGCCGTACAGCGCGGCCTCGCTCTGGAAGCACAGGTACTGCAGCCTGAAGATCTGCTCGGCGTCCTGCTCGGTCGCCACAGAGATGGTCACGCTCATGCCCATGTGCGCACGCCTCCCGCTCACCTGATCGCCGGTCGTCCCCCACTCCTATCCCCGCGGTTCGCGCGTCGCAACCTCCGCCGCCAGCAATCGCCGCAGACATCCAAGGCATTTGGAGCGTTCAGGGCCAAGGCTGCCCTGTGAGATACCCAACTCCCCCGCGATCTCCCGATAGGTCAGGTCATGGGGGGAGAGCAGTGCCGCCATGAGGCGGGGACAGCGGCCGGGGAGTCGGCGTACGGCCGCGTGCAGGGCCCGGCGGCGGGCCGCCATGAGGGCCTGCTGCTCGGGATCGCGTCCCGATTCGTCCATGGGCTCGGCCCGGTAGGGCAGTTCGAGGCGGGCGGTGCGGCGCCCGCGCCGCGCCTCCGCACGGACCGCCCGGCGCAGCCACCCCGGCGGGTCGGCGGGCGGCCGGTCCCCGTCCAGTCGTTCCAGGAGCCGCAGCCACACCGCCTGTTCCAGGTCGCCCGGCTCCATCCCCGACGCGTGTGCCTCCGCCGACGCCTCGGCGGTGAGCAGCGGGCGCAGGGCCGTCAGCATCTCGTGGGTCATATGCGGCGGGACGCGGCCGCCCCGGCGACGGGTTTCCGGGGCGGCCGGGATTCACCCCGATCGGGGTGCTCGCGTCAGCCGTTGACGCCCCGTCCGCGCAAGAAGTCCTCGCGGGCGAGCAGTCCGGTGTCGGCGTTGTCCGTGAAGACGCCGTCGATGCCGGTCGCGAAGTACGCCTTGAAGGCGCCGAAGGCGTCCCCGTACGCCGTCGGGTCGGTGCCCTTGTGGAAGTTCGTGGGCAGGAAGGTGTTCTCGTCGCGCATCGTGTAGGGGTGCAGGATCAGACCCGCGGCGTGCGCGTCGGCGACGAGCGTGGACGGCTGGGTGAGACTGCCGCTCGCGTCCTTGGGGACGACCAGATCGAGGGTCGGGCCGATGCCCTGGGCGTACGAGGCGATCTCCTTGAGGCCCTTGGGGGTGATGAGGTCGGCCACCGTACGCAGGTCGCCCGTCTCGACGAAGTCCCACGGTCGGGTGTTCGCGGTGGACAGCAGCACGACGAGCGGGTTGCGGACCAGCTTGTTCAGGCGCTGGATGCTGGTCGGTTCGAAGGACTGGATGATGACGGGCGCGTTCCTGCCGTCCTTGCCGTGCGCCCGCAGGATCTCCGCGAGCCGCTCCTCCAGGCCGAGGCCCAGCTTGCGGAAGTAGGTCGGATGCTTGGTCTCGGGGTAGATCCACACCTGCTTTCCGCGCTTGCGGGTCTGCTCGTCCTGCCACCGGAGCACCTCTTCGAAGGTGGGGATCCCCCAGCGGCCGTCGTAGAGCGTGTTGCGCTGCCGGGTGGCCGGGATGCGCTCGATCGCGCGCAGCCTCTTCAGCTCGGCGAGGGTGAAGTCCTCGGTGAACCAGCCGGTGGTGGAGACGCCGTCCAGCACCTTGGTGGTCTTGCGGTCGGCGAACTCGGGGTGGTCGGCGACGTCGGTCGTGCCGCCGATCTCCGGCTCGTGCCGGCACACGAGGTGGCCGTCCTTGGTGGGCACCAGGTCGCCGGCCTCCACGATGTCGGCGCCCAGGTCGAGGGCCAGCTGATAGGAGCCGAAGGTGTGCTCCGGGCGGTAGCCGCTGGCGCCCCGGTGCCCGATGACGGTCGGCACGGGCAGGCTCTTCAGTCCGCCGCCGTGCCGCGTGTCCGCGCTCGCGACGCCGGGCAGTCCGAGGACCGCACCGCCCGCCCCCAGCACCGCGGCCCCGAGCAGCGTCCGCCGGCCCGTCCCTCGCCCCTGCTCGTACGACTCCTGCGTCCCCATGGGTTCCTCCCACCACACGTGTCGAAAGCGTGAACGATCGTAGATGCGGACGAGTGACGACCGGGAGACGTATTCAGGAACGGCTGCCGCACGCAGACCGTCCTCCCGGATGCATGGACGCGCCCGCGCGGGACACCCGTCGTACGGAGGACGCGTGACGATCCGTCAGCCTTCGGGCGCGATGTCCGTCACACCCGTCCGGCGGATGACGAACGTGTGACACGACGACGCCGCAGGTAAACACTCGTCCATGACTCGTCACGACCCGGTGAACCCGATGTGCGCCGGACCACGCGCCACGAGTATCGTCCTCACCTGCACAGACTCATACCGCATCCCTTGACACCGGAGGGCCCGTTGTCCCGCTTCGCGCTCATCAAGGCAGTGCTCGGACCGATCATGCGCCTGATGTTCCGCCCACGGGTGGAGGGCGTGGAACACATCCCGGGAGACGGGCCGGTCATCCTCGCCGGCAACCATCTGACGTTCATCGACTCGATCGTGCTGCCGATCGTGACCACGCGGCAGGTGTTCTTCATCGGCAAGGACGAGTACGTCACGGGCAAGGGGTTCAAGGGCCGCCTGATGGCCTGGTTCTTCACGGGTGTCGGCATGATCCCGGTGGACCGGGACGGCGCGAACGGCGGCGTGGCCGCGCTGATGACCGGCCGCCGGGTGCTGGAGGAGGGCAAGATCTTCGGCATCTACCCGGAGGGCACCCGATCCCCCGACGGCCGTCTGTACCGCGGCCGCACCGGCATCGCCCGCCTCACCCTGATGACCGGCGCCCCGGTGGTCCCGTTCGCGATGATCGGCACGGACAAGCTGCAGCCGGGCGGCAGCGGTATGCCGCGTCCGGGACGGGTCACCGTGCGCTTCGGTGCGCCGATGGAGTTCTCCCGCTACGAGGGGATGGACCGGGACCGCTATGTGCTGCGGGCGGTCACCGATTCCGTGATGACCGAGGTCATGCGGTTGTCGGGGCAGGAGTACGTGGACATGTACGCCACGAAGGCGAAGGCCGCGTAGCGCCTGCGGCGACTCGCCGGTGCGGGTGCGCGGCCCTGCCGGCAGCTCGCACCCGCCTACCGGAGCCGCGTGTCGACGAGGGCCGCACCCCGACCGGGGCGCGGCCCTCGCATCATGACGAGCCTTCCAGGCGCTGGCCCCGGAGCAGGAACCACGCCGCCACCGCCGTGGCCAGCAGAACCGCCGCGCCCGCGCCCGTCGCCAGCCGCAGGCCCTCGACGAAGGTCTCGCGGGCCGACGACAGCAACGCCTCGCCCGTGCCCGCGGGCAGGTGCCTCGCCGCCTCGACCGCGCCGCCCAGCGACTCGTGGGCCATGGCCGGGGTGCCCGACGGGGCGGTGAAGTCGCGGTAGACACCGGTCACGATCGAGCCGAGCAGGGCGATACCGAGGGCCGCGCCCAGTTCGTACGCCGTCTCGGAGACCGCCGACGCGGCGCCCGCCTGGTCCCGGGGCACGCTGGAGAGGATCACGTCCGCGGTCACGGTGAACGACAGTCCCGCGCCCACGCCCACGACCAGCAGCGCGGCCCCGATGATCGAGTAGCCGGTGGTCCGGTCGAGGAGGGTGAGCGCGGCCAGCGCCAGCCCCACCGCGGCGAGTCCGCCGGAGACCACCGCGCGCACCGAGAAGCGCCGCGCCGCCGTGCCCGCGACGAGACCCGCGGCCACCGCGCCGACGGCGGCGGGCAGTTCGGCGAGCCCCGCCTCGAAGGGCCGCCTGCCCTGCACCAGTTGCAGATACTGCGAGAGGAAGAAGACCAGCCCGGACATGCCGAGGACGGTCAGCAGGTCGGCGAGGACCGCGCCGCTGAAGCCGCGGCGGCGGAACAGCCTCATGTCCAGCAGCGGCACCGGAAGCGTCAGCTGGCGGCGGACGAAGCCGGTGAGCGCCGCGACGCCGAGGACACCGGTGGCCGCCCCCGGCCAGGTGAACCCGTGCGCGGCCGCCTCCTTGACCGCGTACACGACGCCGACCAGGCCGATCAGCGACAGCCCGACGCTGATCAGGTCCCAGGGGCCGGGGTTCGGGTTGCGCGACTCGGGCAGCGTACGGATGCCGACGAGGACGAGAACCACCATCACGGGCACGTTCATGAGGAAGACCGAGCCCCACCAGAAGTGTTCGAGGAGGAAACCGCCGACGATCGGGCCGACCGCCGTGCCGGCCGAGGCGGTGGCGCCCCAGATCCCGACCGCGAGGCTGCGCTCGCGCGGGTCGTGGAAGATGTTGCGGATCAGGGCGAGTGTGGCGGGCATCAGGGTCGCGCCCGCGACCCCGAGCAGCGCCCGCGCGAGGATCATCGTCCCCGCCGTGGCGGCGTAGGCGTTGAGGACGGATATCAGCCCGAAGGCCGTGGCGCCGCCAAGCAGGATCCGCTTGCGCCCGATGCGGTCGCCGAGGCTGCCCATGGACACGAGCAGACCGGCGATGACGAACGAGTAGACGTCGCCGATCCACAGCAGCTGGGTGCCGGACGGCTCCAGGTCCTCGCTGATGTAGGGGGTCGCGAGGCCGAGGACGGTCGCGTCCACGGCCACCAGCAGCACGGCGAGCACGAGGACCGAGAGCGCGAGCCACCGGCCCGGTCGCCGCTGTGCCCGCGCCGCGATCTCCCCCGGGCTCGCGGCCTCGCCGGAGCGGGGGGCACCCTCGTGCCGCAGGGTGCTGGTCATGGTTCCTCTTTCCGGAGCGCGCCGCCGAGGAACATCTCGGCGATCATGTAGGTGAAGTCCTTGGGGGCCAGGCGGCCCTCCGCCACGGCCCAGGCGCCCGAGGCCAGCAGGCCGTAGAGCGCGTCGGTGAGCCAGACCGGGGTGAGGTCGATACGGAACTCGCCGCTTGCCTGACCGCGCCGGAACAGCGCGGCCATCCGGGCGTCGATCCGGGCCCAGCCCGCGTTCTGCTCCTCGCCCTCATAGAGCTGGTTCTCGCTGTAGAGGAAGGCGAGGAGGGCCGCGGCGGCCTCGATCTGCGTCATGAACCGGCGCAGCGCCTCCTGGGCCGGGCCCTCGTCGAGCCGTGCGGCGTCCAGGGCCGCCTCGCACTCCTCGATGCCGAGTGTCTCCAGGGCGCGTACGAGCGCGTCGCGCCCGGCGAAGTGACGGTGCAGCGTGGCCCGGCTGATCCCGGCCGCCTTGGCGACCTCGTCCATGGTGGCGGTGGATTTCCGGGTCAGCAGGGCGGCTGCGCTGCGCAGCACATGGTCACGATCGACAGCCATGAGACAAGAATAGCGCACGTGAGACATCTTTGTCTCACGTGCGGCATACAGGTCTCACAAGTGGCGGTCCAAGTGGCGGTCTCGTCGGAGGGTCAGTGCCAGGGCAGCTGTCCCCGCTGCTCCCAGTACGCGCGCGGGTCCTCGGCGAGGGCCTCCAGCCGGGCGAGCTGGTCCCCGTCGAGATCGACGGTCGCGGCCTGCAAATTGGAGGTGAGCTGAGCCGTGGTGGCGGCACCGGACAGGACCACATCGGCCCAGGGCCGGCGCAGGACCGCGGCGAGGGCGACCGCGTCGGAGCCGTACGACGTCCGCGCGGCCACCGCCTTCAGCGCCTCGGGCGCGTACGGCTCCGCCAGCCGGCCGTTGGCCATGCCCTCCTTGACGATCACCGTGAGCCCGGCGTCGTGGGCCTCGGCCAGCGCGGGGGCGGCCGAGGTCTCCAGAAGGTTGTACGTGGACTGGACGCTACGGAAGAGGGGCGCGCCGTCGACGGTCACGGCGAGCGCGGCGCGGATCGCGTCGGCCTGCGCCGGGCCGCTGGTGGAGAAACCGATCGTCAGGCCCTGCGCGGCGGCCTGGGCGAGCCTCGCGTGGAGTTCCCTGTCGGTGAGCGCCGGGCTGTCGGGGGTCACCGAGTGGATCTGGTACAGGGCGAGCCGGTCGCCGAGCAGCGCGGCGGTCTCGGCGCGCTGCCGCTCGTAGGTGGCGGCGCTGTGGTCCTTGACCTCGTGCTGCTCGGCGTCGGTGGTCCAGTCGGCGGTGTAGGTGTAGCCCCATTTGCTGCCGACGACGACGTCGTCGATCTCGGGGTGCGCGGTCAGCCAGCCGGCGAGGAACTCCTCGGAGCGGCCGTAGGAGCGGGCCGCGTCGACATAGCGGACACCCTGGGCGTAGGCCGCGTCCAGCAGTGCATGGGTACGGGTGCGCAGGGCGTCGACACTGCGGTCGGACGGGAGGTCCTGCGCACGGCCCAGGGTGATGTATCCCGGGCGCCCGACGGCGGCCAGACCCAGGCCCAGGCGGCTGGTCGGCGTGGTGGCTGAGGCCATAGGGGTCTCCCCTGCTCGTGCGAGGCCGAGAGCTCGGGGAAGAGCGAAGGGCATCGCGGGCTCCGGTTCGGTCGGCTCCTTGCGGCTCGGACCAACGTAACCCGCGTCGCTCCTTCCCCCTGCGCCCCGCCTACTTCTTCAGCTTCGCGGTGGCCCAGGCGTGCTGGGCTGCCAGGTCCGCCTTCACCTCGGCCAGCTGGACGGCGACCGCCTCGGGTGCCGTGCCGCCGCGGCCGTTGCGGGAGGCGAGGGCGCCGGGGACGTCGAGGACGGTGCGGACCTCGGGGGTGAGATGGGCGCTGATCTTGGCGAACTGTTCGTCCGTCAGCTCGTCCAGCTCCTTGCCCTCGGCCTCCGCGGCCTTCACGCACTCGCCTGCGACCTCGTGCGCCACCCGGAAGGGCACACCCCGCTTGACCAGCCACTCGGCGATGTCGGTGGCGAGCGAGAAGCCGGCCGGCGCCAGCTCCTCCATGCGCTCGCGGTGCACGGTCAGCGTGGCCAGCATGCCGGTGAAGGCGGGGAGCAGGACCTCCAGCTGGTCGATGGAGTCGAAGACCGGCTCCTTGTCCTCCTGGAGGTCGCGGTTGTACGCGAGCGGCAGGGCCTTGAGGGTGGCGAGCAGGCCCGTCAGATTGCCGATCAGACGGCCGCTCTTGCCGCGCGCCAGCTCCGCGATGTCCGGGTTCTTCTTCTGCGGCATGATCGAGGAGCCGGTGGAGAAGGCGTCGTGGAGGGTGACGAAGGAGAACTCCTTCGTGTTCCAGATGATGACTTCCTCGGCGATCCGGGAGAGGTTCACGCCGATCATCGCGGTGATGAAGGCGAACTCCGCGACGAAGTCACGGGAGGCCGTGCCGTCGATGGAGTTGGCCGAGCTGCCGTGCTCGAAACCGAGGTCCCGGGCGACCGCCTCCGGGTCGAGACCGAGGCTGCTGCCCGCGAGCGCGCCCGAACCGTACGGGGAGACGGCCGTGCGCTCGTCCCACTGGCGCAGCCGCTCGGCGTCCCGGGACAGCGCCTGGACGTGCGCGAGCACATGGTGGGCGAAGAGCACCGGCTGGGCGTGCTGCAGATGGGTGCGGCCGGGCATCGCCACGTCCGGGTGAGCCTCCGCGAGGCCGACCAGGGCGTCCTGGAGCTCGGCGATCAGTCCGCCGACGATGCGGGCGTGGTCGCGCAGGTACATCCGGAAGAGGGTGGCGACCTGGTCGTTGCGGGAGCGGCCCGCGCGCAGCTTGCCGCCGAGGTCGGGGCCGAGGCGTTCGAGGAGACCGCGTTCGAGGGCGGTGTGGACGTCCTCGTCGGCGATGGTGCCCGTGAAGTCGCCCGCGGCCACGTCGGCCTCCAGCCGGTCCAGGCCGACGAGCATCCGGGTGAGCTCGTCGTCGGCGAGGAGTCCCGCCCGGTGCAGCACGCGCGCGTGGGCGCGGGAACCGGCGATGTCGTACGGCGCGAGCCGCCAGTCGAAGTGGACGGACGCGGACAGCTTGGCCAGGGCCTCGGCGGGACCGTCGGCGAACCGGCCGCCCCAGAGCCGTACGTCACCGCTGTTGCTGCTCAACTCTGTACTCCTCGGGAAGGTGGGGATGTGCCGCCGCCTCCCCACCCGGGAGTGAGGAGGCGGCCGTCAGCTCATGCGTGTCGGTCGGGCGTGCGAGAGGCCCTGCGTCCTACGCGAGGTCCCGCTTGGCGGCGATCTTCGACGACAGGCTGTAGATGTCGATGAAGCCCTTGGCCGCGGACTGGTCGAAGGTGTCGCCAGTGTCGTAGGTGGCGAGGTCGAAGTCGTACAGCGACTCTCCGGAGCGCCGGCCGGTGACGACCGCGCGGCCGCCGTGCAGGGTCATGCGGACGTCGCCGGAGACATGCTGGTTGGCCTCGTCGACGAAGCCGTCCAGGGCGCGCTTGAGCGGCGAGAACCACTGGCCGTCGTAGACCAGTTCGCCCCAGCGCTGCTCGACCTGCCGCTTGTAGCGGGCGAGTTCGCGCTCGACGGTGACGTTCTCCAGCTCCTGGTGGGCGGTGATCAGGGCGATCGCGCCCGGAGCCTCGTACACCTCGCGGGACTTGATGCCGACGAGGCGGTCCTCGACCATGTCGATCCGGCCGATGCCCTGGGCGCCGGCCCGCTCGTTGAGCTGCTGGATGGCCTGCAGGACGGTGACGGGCTTGCCGTCGACGGCGACCGGGACACCCTCCTTGAAGGTGATGATCACCTCGTCGGCGTCGCGGGGCTCGGCCGGGTTCGAGGTGTACTCGTAGATGTCCTCGATCGGGGCGTTCCAGATGTCCTCCAGGAAGCCGGTCTCGATGGCCCGGCCGAAGACGTTCTGGTCGATGGAGTACGGGGACTTCTTGGTGGTCGCGATCGGCAGGCCCTTGGCCTCGCAGAAGGCGATGGCCTTGTCACGGGTCATCGCGTAGTCACGGACCGGCGCGATGCACTTGAGGTCGGGGGCGAGGGCGACGATGCCGGCCTCGAAGCGGACCTGGTCGTTGCCCTTGCCGGTGCAGCCGTGGGCGACCGTGGTGGCGCCGTGCTTCTTGGCGGCGGCGACGAGGTGCTTGACGATCGTCGGCCGGGACAGGGCCGAGACCAGCGGGTAGCGGTCCATGTAGAGGGCGTTGGCCTTGATCGCCGGGAGGCAGTACTCGTCGGCGAACTCGTCCTTGGCGTCGGCGACCTCGGCCTCGACGGCACCGCAGGCGAGGGCGCGCTTGCGGATGACGTCCAGGTCCTCGCCGCCCTGGCCGACGTCCACGGCGACGGCGATGACCTCGGCGCCGGTCTCCTCGGCGATCCAGCCGATGGCGACGGAGGTGTCCAGACCGCCGGAGTAGGCGAGTACGACGCGCTCAGTCACGGGTTTCTCCCTCACAGTGCATTCGCTGATATGCATGAGTATGCAGGACCCTGCATGATTCGTCAATCTCATCCGGGTCGTGGCGGGGATTCGAAAGGGGATTTCGAAACTCCTTGAACGCGCGAAACCGCTTTCCCGTACCACTCGCCGAACGCAGGCGCCGCGTCCGTCACCACAGGCCACCCCGACCGCCGTGTCCGTCACGGCAGTCGTCCCGACCCGAGTGAGGCATCTCCATGTCCAGGGCTCTTCCGAAGTACAACAAGCGTCGCGTGGCGATCGTCGGCGGCGCCGCCGCAGTGGCGTTGTCCGGCGCGGTGATCGCCGGTTCCGCCCTCGCCGGGGAGACGTCCCAGAGCAACAGCGCCAAGCCCTTGGCGGCCACTGGGACGATCACGTGCCCGGACGTGAAGTCCCAGCTCCCGGCCGTCCCCGCGTCCGCCCAGGCCGAGGTCGCCCGCAACCTCGACCTTCTGAACACCCAGATCGCCGAGGCCGACAAGCGACTCGCCGACACCGTCGGCCAGGGCGGCCCCAACTTCGTCCAGAACGCGATCCTCGGCCCCCTCAAGGACAAGCGCACCTCGACGATCGACCGGATCGTCATCGCCATCGGCCGCAAGGGCACCAAGCCGCAGGGCCTGGACTCCCTGGCCGCCTGCACGCTCGGCAACGGCGGCGTGGCGAACAACGGCGCCACGGCCGCCGCGGGCGCGGGCGCCTCCCAGCAGGCGAGCGGGAACGCCTCGCAGCCGGCCGGCGGGAACGACGCTGCCGGGAACGCGGCGGGCGGCGGCGCCGGGACGATCACGTGCCCGGACGTGAAGTCCCAGCTCCCGGCCGTCCCCGCGTCCGCCCAGGCCGAGGTCGCCCGCAACCTCGACCTTCTGAACACCCAGATCGCCGAGGCCGACAAGCGACTCGCCGACACCGTCGGCCAGGGCGGCCCCAACTTCGTCCAGAACGCGATCCTCGGCCCCCTCAAGGACAAGCGCATCGCGACCGTCAACCGCATCGCCACCGCCATCGGCCGGACCGCTGCCAAGCCGCAGGGTCTGGACTCCCTGGCCGCCTGCACGCTCACCAAGTGACGTGACAGGCACCGTGGCCGCCCCGCGCGCCGGCCGGGGCGGCCACGGGCTCCTCCGAGGGCATCCCTCGGAGGAGCGAACTCCTTAGACAGCCGAAAGATCTTTCCCGATAATCGGCCCCATGGGAAAGACCTATGAACGCATAGACGACAGACTGCGGTCGTTCATCGAGGCACAGCCCCTCTTCTTCACCGCCACCGCTCCCCTGGGCGCCGACGGCACGGTCAACCTCTCCCCCAAGGGGCTCAAGGGGTCCTTCGTCGTCCTGGACGACCACACCGTGGCCTACCTCGACTTCGCCGGGTCCAACGCCGAGACCATCGCGCATCTGCGGGAGAACGGCCGGATCACCCTGATGTGGTGCGCCTTCCAGGGCCCGCCCGACATCGTGCGGGTGCACGGCCGTGGGGAGCCGGTCTTCCGCGACGACCCGCGCTTCGGGGACCTCCTCGCGCGTTTCCCGGACATCGACCCGACCCCGCACGGTCTGCGCGCGATCATCGTCGTGACCGCGGAGCTCATCCGGGACAGCTGTGGCTACGCGGTCCCCTTCATGGCGTACCAGGAGGACCGCGATCTGCACGCCAAGCGATTCGCGCGCGAGGACGACGCCTCCCTCGATACGTACTTCCGAAGGAAAGACCACATCGAAACGAGCCTCGACGGCCTGCCGGGACTGCCGTTGCCGCTGCCGCCGTCTACGTTCTGAGCCATGCGCTCCGGTGTCGTCGCCCTTGTCTCCGCCTCCCTCCTCTCCCTGCTCGGTGCCGCACCGCACCCCGCCTGGGAGGTCCCGGGGCCCCAGCGGATGGCGGACACCGGCGGCGGCACCCAGCTGATCACCGCGGAGGCGGCCACGACCGCCGCCACCACGGGCACGGTCACCTGGTGGGACCGGCGGGGCGGACAGTGGGTGAAGGCGGGTTCGGCGCCCGCCCGCTTCGGCGCGCACGGGCTCGTGGCGGGCGACTCGCGCAGACAGGGCACCAGCACGACTCCGACAGGGCTGTTCGACCTGCCGTACGCGTTCGGCATCGCGGCCGCGCCTCCGGGGACAAAGACCCGCTACCGCCGGGTGCACCAGGACTCCTGGTGGTGCCAGGACAGCGGCTCGCGCTCCTACAACCGCTGGACGGAGCCCCTGCCGGCCGACTGCCGGGCCTCGGAGTCGGAGCATCTGATCGCCTACGACCCGCAGTACTCGCACGCCCTGGTCATCGGCTTCAATTACCACGCCCCGGTGCACGACCGCGGCGCCGGCATCTTCCTGCACGTCAACGGCAAGGCAGCGACGGAGGGCTGTGTGTCGGTGCCCAGCGCGGCGATGCGGACGATCCTGGCCTGGGCGGACCCCGCGCGGGCGCCGCACATCGCGATCGGTACCGCGAGCGGGCCCACCGCGCTCACCCGCTACTGACCCCGGTCCGCCCGTCCTCGGCCGCCGCGCCGCCCGGCAGCCGCACGGTGAACGTCGTGGCGCCGGGGCGGCTGTCCAGTTCCACCGTGCCGCCGTGCGCGTCCGTCACCCCCGCCACGATCGACAGGCCCAGCCCCGCGCCGCCGCCGCGGTGGTCGGGGCGACGGCGGTGATCGGCCCGGGTGAAGCGTTCGAAGACGCCGGAGCGGAGATCGTCGGGCACGCCGGGGCCGTCGTCGTGGACCGCGAGGACGGCCGCCCGGCCCTCGGCCTCCAGCGAGACGCGGACTCTGGTGCCGGCCGGGGTGTGCAGACGCGCGTTGGCCAGCAGATTGGCCAGCACCTGCTGGAGCCGGTGGGTGTCGCCGGTCACCGTGACCGGCTCCTCGGACAGCTCCATCGTCCACCGGTGGTCCGGGCCCGCGGCTCGCGCGTCCGTGACCGCGTCCAGGACAAGGCGGGTGAGATCGACGGGACGGCGCTCCAGCGGGCGGCCCGCGTCCAGCCGGGCCAGCAGCAGCAGATCGTCGACCATCTCGCCCATGCGCGCCGACTCGGCCGCGATCCGCTCCAGGGCACGGTGCACCTCGGGCGGGACCGGGCCCGGGTGCAGCAGCGCCAGCTCGGCGTGACCGCGCACCGAGGCGACCGGCGTACGCAGCTCATGGCTGGCGTCGGCGGCGAAACTGCGCAGCCGTTCCTCGCTCGCGTGCCGCTTGGTCAGCGCGTCCTCGACATGGCCGAGCATGCGGTTGAAGGCGATGGCGACCCGGCCCACCTCGCTGCGCGGATGGCTCTCGGGGGCGCGCGGTGGCAGGGCCACCTCGCCGCTGGCGAGCGGCAGCTCGCTGACCCGGACGGCGGTGTCGGCGACCCGGCTGAGCGGCCGCAGGGACCAGCGCACCCAGACGGCGCCCGCGACACCGGTGACCGCGAGGGCCGCGCCGAAGACGACGGCGGCGACGCACTCCAGCCGGTGCACGGCCGCCTGGACCGGTTCCAGCGGCAGCCCGGTGAGCAGGACGTCGCCGTCGCGGCCGGTCGTCGCCAGCACGCGGTAGCCGCCGAGGGACGACAGCCGGATGCTGTGGCCCCGGCCGTCCGTGGGGACCGCCGCGAGCGTGTGCTCGTCCCGGGCGCTCAGCGGGGCGCGCAGATCGGTGCTCTGGTCGCCGGGGCGCACCACCGCCGCGTTGGTGACCGTGGCGCCGACGAGGCGAGCACCGAAGGTGCCGGCGGACTGCTTGCGGGTGTCTCCGCGTTCGTCGCCGTCATGGTCGGACGGCTTGACCCCGTGTTCGAGGCTCGCCGGGAACCTCGGACCGACATCGCGCAGTTGCTGGTCCAGGCGCCCGGTGAGAAAGCCGTTCAGCTCCACCACGGCGGCCACCCCGACGGCGGCGCAGCTGAGCGCGAGCAACACCACGAGCCCGGCGGTGAGCCGGGCCCGCAGGGTCCGGGGCCGGGGCAGGTGTCGCAGCCGCCTTACCGCCGCCCGCAACGCCCTCACCGGACCACCGGCTTGAGCACATACCCGGCTCCGCGCACGGTGTGGATCATGGGCTCGCGGCCCGCGTCCACCTTCTTGCGCAGATACGAGATGTACAGCTCGACGACATGGGCCTGGCCGCCGAAGTCGTACGACCACACGCGGTCCAGGATCTGCGCCTTGCTGAGCACGCGCCGCGGATTGCGCATCAGGAAGCGCAGCAGTTCGAACTCCGTCGGGGACAGCTCGATCAGCTCGCCGGCGCGGGTCACCTCGCGGGCTTCCTCGTCCACGACCAGGTCGCCGACGATCAGCCGGGGGCCCTCCTCCAGCTGCCGGGCCATGCCGGCGCGGCGCAGCAGTCCGCGCAGCCGGGCGACGACCTCCTCCAGGCTGAACGGCTTGGTCACATAGTCGTCACCGCCCGCGGTGATACCGGCGATGCGGTCCTCGACGGCGTCCCGCGCCGTGAGGAACAGCACACAGACGTCCGGCTGCACACCGTGCAGGGAGCGCAGCACCGCGAAGCCGTCGGTGTCCGGCAGCATCACGTCCAGGACGACGGCGTCGGGCATGTGGTCGCGGGCCTCGGCGACGGCCGTGGCCCCGTCGCCGGCCGTGCGTACGTCCCAGCCCTCGTAGCGCAGGGCCCCGGACAGCACCTCGGCCAGGTCCGGGTCGTCGTCGACGACGAGGACCCGCACGGGTGTGCCGTCGGGGCGGGAGAGGGCGGGGCGGCCGGACCGGGGTGTGTTCATCGCACTCACCAGCATCCCTCTTCCCCGGGGTGACCGACGCCGCCGGGACCTCTGAGTTCGCTGTGAGTATCGGCACCCCCGCCACCCGCGACCTGCGTGACCGCCCCCGCCGGCCGCTCCCCGTTCAGGCCCGCCTCATGTTCCTCAGAGCGCCCTCAGAGGTTCCCCCCGCACAGTTGCGTCCTCGACCTCCGAAGGGAACCCGCCATGGCCACGGTGTACCAGCAGCAGGCGCCGCCCCTGCCGCCGATCGTCCGGCGCTCCCCGGCGCCGTGGCTGCTGGCCGCACTGTGGGCCGGGGCGGCCGCCGTGGTCGCCCTGTGGTGGCAGCACACCGACTCGGTGGTCGGCACGGCCGGCCGGCTCACCGGGGCCGGACGGATCGCCGGGCTGCTGTGCGGGTACACCTGCGCGGTCCTGGTCGCACTGATGGCCCGGGTACCGCTCCTGGAGACGCGGATCGGCTCGGACCGGGTGGCTCGGTGGCATGCGCGGGCCGGACGGTACACGGTCTGTCTGCTGGTCGCGCATCTCGTCCTGATCATCGCCGGGTATGCCGCCCAGGACCGGGTCTCGCTCGTGCACGAGACGCTCACGGTGGTCCTCGACTATCCGGAGATGATCAAAGCCGCCCTCGGGACGGTCGTCCTGTTCGCCGTCGGGATCACGTCGATGCGCGCGGTCCGCCGCCGGACCGGCCACGAGTTCTGGTACTACGTCCACCTCCTGACCTACGCCGCCGTCTTCCTCACCTTCGGCCACCAGCTGGCGCTGGGCGCGGAGTTCGCCGGGAACGCCCTTGCGCGGGGCGCCTGGTACGCGCTGTACCTGGGGGCCGCGGCCCTGGTGCTGTGGTTCCGGATCCTGGCCCCCGTACGGCTGAACCTGCGTCACCGGCTGCGGGTGGAGGCGGTGCACCAGGAGGCGCGGGGGGTGTGGTCCGTGGTCGTGGAGGGCCGGCGCCTTGACGAACTGGGTGCGGCGCCGGGGCAGTTCTTCCGCTGGCGGTTCCTCGCGGACGGCCTGCGCTGGACCTCGACGCCGTACTCCCTGTCGGCGCCGCCCCGCTCCACCCGGCTGCGGATCACCGTCAAAGCGCTCGGCGACCACAGCGCGTCGGTCGCGCTGCTGCGGCCGGGCACCCGGGTGTGGGCGGAGGGCCCGTACGGATCGCTGACCGCCGAACGACGGACCGGCGGAAGGTCCCTGCTGATCGCGGGCGGCGTCGGGATCACCCCGCTGCGCGCCCTGTTCGAGACGCTGCCGGGCGAGGTGACGCTGCTGTACCGGGCGCGCTCGGCCGAGGACCTGGCGCTGGGCGGCGAACTGGAGGCCATCGCCCGCCGACGGGGCGGCCGGGTGCTGTACGCCCTCAACGGCGAGGACGGCTCGCGGCCGCGGCTGACACCCGGCACTCTGCACGCCTCGGTGCCCGAACTCGACGACCACGACGTCTTCCTGTGCGGCCCGCCCGCCTTCGCCGAGGACATGTACGAGGCACTGCACGCGGCGGGGGTCCCGGACCGTCGTATCCACCACGAGTCGTTCGAGCTGTGAGGGCGTCATGCATCCATTGAGGAGGACGAGCCCGCTGCGGCGCATCGTCCTGGCGAGCGCGGCCACGGTGACCGGCACGGTGATGCTGCTGTCGCTGAAGCCGCACACGGCACCGTCCCTGGCGGCCGGCGCGCCCGCGCCGTCGGGGTCGGGCGCGGCGAGCGCGTCGAGTGGATCGGACGGATCGAACGGATCCCGCGCCTCCACCGGCGCCAAGGCCGTCACCGGGAACTCCGTGCAGACCCGCTGGGGACCCGTCCAGGTCCGCGTCACGGTGACGAGCGGCCGGATCACCGATGTCACGGCGGTCGACTACCCCCGGGACAACCCCAGGGACCAGGAGATCAACAGTTATGCGCTGCCACAGCTGCGGAGGGAGGTCCTCGCCACCCAGAGCGCGGACATCGACACCGTCTCCGGCGCCAGTTACACCAGCGAGGGCTACCGCCAGTCACTGCAGTCGGCCCTCGACTCCGCGGGGCTTTGAACGCGGGGAAGGTCTCGCACGTACCTCTGGGCCAAGGGGGCCACTGGCCTCACCCGTCCCACGGAGGATCACGGAGGACACCGTGTCCACGATCGCCGGTGGCCGCGCCGCGCGGCGCCAGACGATGCGCGCCATCCGCCCACGCCGCTCCCCTGCCGTCCCGCTGTTGGTCGCGGTCTGGGCGGGCGCGGCGGGCGTCATCTGGCTGTGGTGGATGAACACCCCGTCCATCGCCGACAACAACAGCAGGATCCTCAACGCGGGGCGGATCACCGGCCTGCTCGCCGGCTATCTGATGGCCCTGGTCGTGCTCCAGATGGCGCGGGTTCCCGCGCTGGAGCGGCGGGTCGGCTCCGACCGGGTCGCCCGCTGGCACGCCATGACCGGCCGGTACACCATCTGCCTGGTCCTCGCCCACCTCTTCCTGACCATGTGGGGCTACGCCCTGCAGAGCGGCAAGGGGCTGGGCGGGATCGTGCAGCAGACCATCGACTCGATCAACCAGCTGCCGGACGTGGGCAAGGCCACCATCGGCACAGGTCTGTTGATCCTCATCGGGCTCATCTCGATCGGCCCGATCCGCCGCAGGATCTCGTACGACCTCTGGTACCACGTCCATCTGCTCACCTACGCGGCCACGTATCTGTCCTTCTGGCACCAGCTGTCGACGGGCAACGAGTTCGCCGTCCAGCCCGCGGCCAAGACCGCCTGGTACGCGCTCTACGGCTCGGTGACCGCGCTGGTGATCTGGTACCGCATCATCACCCCGCTCCGGCTGAACCTGCGCCACCGGCTGCGGGTCGAGGCGGTCATCGAGGAGACGCCCGGAATCGTCTCGGTGCTGATGACGGGCCGGAAGCTGCACCGGATGGGCGCGACGGCGGGGCAGTTCTTCCGCTGGCGCTTCCTCGCGCCCGGTATGCGCTTCAGCTCGCATCCGTACTCGCTGTCGGCGGCGCCCCGCCCCAACATGCTGCGCATCACGGTGAAGGCCATCGGTGACCACAGCTCCGCGCTGCGGGACCTCACGCCCGGGACCCGCGTGTGGGCGGAGGGACCTTACGGGGCGCTGACGGCGGACCGGCGCAGCCGCGGCAAGGTGCTGCTGGTGGCCGGCGGTGTCGGCATCACGCCGATGCGGGCGCTGTTCGAGACACTGCCCGGCGCGCCCGGCGATCTGACCCTCCTCTACCGGGCGAACACCACGCAGGACCTGGCTCTGTGGGACGAGTTGGCCCAGATCGCCGAGGAGCGCGGCGCCCGGCTGATGTACGCGGTCAACAGCCCGGAGGGCGAGCGTCCGGACATCTCGGCGGACACCCTGCGCCGGAAGCTGCCGGACATCGACCACCACGACGTCTTCATGTGCGGGCCGCCCGGATTCGCACAGCAGGTGTACGAAGCAGTGCGCGGCGCGGGGGTTCCCGCCCGCCGCATCCATCACGAGTCGTTCGAGATGTGAGCGACGGGATTCAGGAGCTTTGGGAGCGATGAGGAAGAGCCACCCCCTGCGGCGTGCCGTGCTCGCCGGCGCCGCCACCGTGTCAGGGATCGTCCTGCTGCTGTCGCTGAAGCCGGCGTCGGATCCGGCGTCCGCCCAGGCGGCGGGCGGGGTCGCGGCGCAGCAGACGGCCGCGGCCCAGGAGGCGCCGCAGGGCGGCAGCGGACAGCAGACCGGCGCGCAGACCGTCACCGGCGACGTGGCCAGGACGCAGTACGGCGATGTCCAGGTGCGTCTGACGCTGAGCGGCGGGAAGATCACCAAGGCCGAGGCCGTGCAGGCACCCAAGGGCGGACTCAGCGACCAGAAGACCGCCATGTCCGTCCCCAAGCTCAACCAGGAGGCCGTCGCCGCGCAGAGCGCGCAGATCGACGCGGTCTCCGGCGCCACCTACACCAGCGGCGGCTACAAGCAGTCGCTTCAGTCGGCGATCGACAAGGCGAAGGCCGCGCCGGGCGGCGGTTCCTCCGGCTCCGCGGCAGGCAACGGCTCCGCGGGCGGCTCGGGGTCGTCTTCAGGGTCGTCGGCCCAGGCCCGTACGGTCCTGGGTGACGTGGCCCAGACCCAGTACGGCGATGTCCAGGTACGTCTCACCGTCAGCGGCGGGAAGATCACCAAGGCCGAGGCCGTGCAGGCACCCAAGGGCGGACTCAGCGACCAGAAGACCGCCATGTCCGTCCCCAAGCTCAACCAGGAGGCGGTGAGCGCACAGAGTGCGAACATCGACGCGGTCTCCGGCGCGACGTACACCAGCACCGGGTACAAGCAGTCCCTGCAGTCGGCTCTGGACAAGGCCGGTGGCTGAGTGTCCGAAGAGGTGACCGATCCCGCCGGGGCTCCGCCCGCGCTGCGCCACGCGGAGGAGGTGATGGGCACCGTCGTCTCCTTCGATGTGCGCGGCGGCGAACCCGAGGCCGTGCGCACCGCGTTGGAGGAGGCGATCGCCGGACTCCACCGGGTGGACGAGGTGTTCAGCACCTACCGGGAGAACAGCCAGATCTCGCGGCTCGCCCGTGGTGAGACGACCGTCGAGGAGTGCGACCCGGAGGTCGCCGAGGTGCTCGCGCTCGGTGCCGAGGCGGAGCGGCTCAGCGACGGCTGGTTCAGCACGCGCTACGCGGGACGGACCGACCCGACCGGGATCGTCAAGGGCTGGGCGGTCGAACGGGCGGCCCGGCTGCTGTCGGCGACCGGGGCGAGCGGAGTGAGCGTCAACGGCGGCGGTGACGTCCAGCTGTACGGGGCTCCCGGGCCGCACCGCCCCTGGCGGGTCGGGGTGTCGGATCCACTGCGTCCCGGCGGGCTCGCCGCGGTGGTCTCCGCGGCCGGTGCCGAGGAGCTGGCCGTGGCCACGTCCGGGACCGCGGAGCGCGGCACGCACATCGTGGACCCGCGCACCGGGCGTTCGGCGGTGACCGACCTGGTCGCGGTGACCGTGGTGGCTCCCCGGCTGACCTGGGCGGACTGCTGGGCGACGGCCGCGTTCGCGATGGGCTCGCGGGATGGGCTGGCCTGGCTGGAGTCGCTGCCGGACGTGGAAGCACTGCTGATCACGGCGGGCGACGAGGTGCGCTGCACGGGCGGGCTGGCGGCCCGGCTGGGCTGACCGTACACAGGGGGGAGGGGGGGCCCCGTGGGGGGGGCCCGCCCCCCCCTGGTGAGGGGGGTGGTGTAGGGTAGGGAAGGCGGGGGGGGGGGGAAGGGTTTGAG